>JBAZQT010000024.1:0-40586 GCA_041645055.1 Methanoregula sp.
AGGCTGATGCGTGGGAACGGACTCACAATAGTAACCAAAAATCTGTTGATTGGCAATTTACTTCTCAAGATGCTCGAGTGAAATTGAAACGTCTATACCCTCAAATTAAGATGACTTAGTGCACTAGTAAACAATATCTCGTTTGAGATTTGCAACAAACTATGTATGGATCAAATTAAATGAATATTAAGTGGTAAATGTATGGCGACACGTCGGATTGTAGTCCTCGGCAGTAATTCTTTTTCAGGAAGCGATTTGATAGATCTGCTTCTGGAGAACCCGCATAACGAAGTGGTCGGAATGAGCAGGTCAAAAGAGAAAGATCCGGTTTTTCTTCCCTATAAACAAAAAAAATCAGAAAATTTCACGTTCCATCAGATGGACCTGAACCATGATATAACACGGATCGTTGATCTGCTTGATGCGTTCAAACCGGATTATATCATAAACTTTGCTGCCCAGAGTGAAGTTGCCCCAAGCTGGGAACACCCGGAACAATGGTTCCAGACGAACGTTGTCAGTCTTGCAAAATTTATCAATGCAATTAAAGACCGGAAATATTTGAAAAAATATGTCCATATCTCATCCCCGGAAGTATATGGTGCCTGTGTTGGTACTGTTACCGAATCAGCACCCATAAATCCCAGTACTCCCTATGCGGCATCAAAAGCAGCTGCGGATCTCTTCCTCTTTACCATGTATAAAAACTATAATTTCCCGCTGGTCATGATTCGTTCAACAAATGTATATGGAGCCCATCAGCAGCTCTTTAAAATCATCCCAAAATCTGTAATTTCAATTAAACTCGGTAAAAAAATACCCTTACATGGTGGGGGACAAGCGGTAAAATCCTATATTCATATCCGGGATATTTCAAAGGGCGAACTTGCCGCTATGGAAAAGGGAAGAATCGGTAGTATCTATCATCTTTCCCCGGACAGAGGTTACTCAGTAAAAGATGTGGTTTCTAAAATCTGTACCCACATGGGAACGGAATTTACAAAGTGTACAACAATTGTTGATGAGAGGCCAGGACAAGACGCAGCATATGTGATAGATTCAACACGTGCTCGTTCGGAATTGGGGTGGATGCCGACCATTACCCTCGATAATGGCTTGAATCGGGTAATAGATTGGGTTAACGACAATTGGACATCTATACAAAAATATCCGTATGAATATATCCATAAAGAGTAGTGGTGATTTCTTGTCCAACGTTGCCGAACAGAAAACAGTTTTCATTTTAGGATTGAGCAGTGATATTGGACTTGAGTTAGCAAAACGATATTCTGAAAAAGAATTTGTTGTTATTGGTACATGCCGGGATTCAACAAAAATACAAACGTTTTGTAAAGAAAACCAGATTCATTCGATTTCCTGCGATGTGAGCGATGATAAGAGTATTTCGTCCGCAATTTTGAGTTATTCGAATCTTCACAGACCTTGGGACATTTTCATATCATCCGTTGGAACTATGACCCCCATTGGGAAATTTGTTGAAGTCACATTCTCTGAATGGGAAAAATCCGTTGAGGTTAATGCAATAAAACAATTGTCCATATTGCACGCATTATTTCCCTTTCGGCGAAAAGGTGCTATGTGCCATGTTGCTTTTTTTGCTGGTAGTGGAACAAATGGACCTTCCCCAAATTACTCCGCGTATTGCGCATCAAAGATTTTTTTGATTAAAATGTGTGAATTGCTGGATGATGAAATATCAGATATGAATCCGTTTATTATCGGTCCCGGCTGGGTCAGAACTAAAATTCATTGTCAGACATTGAATAGCGAGCAGCAGGCTGGAAGCAATTTTGAACGCACTCAGGAATTTTTAGAGTCAGATTACCCCGGGACTAGTTTTGATGAAATTTTTAATTGTATTAATTGGTGCATCAAACAGGGAAAACCCATCGCTGGGGGTAGAAATTTTTCTTTGGTTCACGATTTATGGCATGATAACGAGGCTCCCATTTTAATTAAACAATTAATTGAAGATAAGAATAAGTTCAAGATGCGAAGATTCAAAAATACTGATTAAGAATTCTTGGGTAGATGGTGTTGTAATGAAGAAAAAAATAATATTTGCATATCCTAATCAAAAATGGCAAAAATGTGACCAGAATACGAACTGGGATCTGTATCCCGCAATATTATGCGTACTGGCTGCAATGGTGCGCGATATAGTTGATGTGAAAATCATCGACGCACAATTTTATGATCTCTCACAAAAACAATTCAAAGAGGAACTCACAAAATTTAGGAGGATGATTCAATGGTAACTAAAAACAAGGATAAATCGGCAATTGATGCCTATCACGAAGGAACAGATTATCAGTTCGACACAAGAGAATTGCCATTAGGTCCATGGACTTCTTACAGCCTTATTCATGATCCAAAACATATGTGCTTCGTCCTTTCCCGGTATAAATTCTGTGCAAAAATGCTTGAAGGGAAAAATACCGTAATGGAAGTTGGCTCCGGAGATGGATTTGGACTTCCGATTATTGCCCAGGCAGTAAAAACCGTTTATGCGGTTGACTGGGATGAACGATTGCTTGATGGTAATACCCGACGGCTAAGCCATTTGAAAAATATAACCTATATCAAAAACGATCTGAATGAATCATCTCCTGATATCCTTGTTGATGCGGCCTTCTCAATTGATGTTCTTGAACATCTTGAACCGGCAACCGAGGATAAATTCTTGAAAAATATCATCAAATGTCTTAAACCCCAGGGTATTCTGATAACCGGAACACCAAATATCAGTGCTGCCCAACATGCCACTCCACGAAGCCAGGTGCAACATATCAATTTGAAAAGTATTACTTCCCTTAAAGAATTGATGGAAAAATACTTTGAAAATGTTTTCATGTTCGGAATGAATGATGAAGTCCTTCATACCGGGTACGGGCCGATGTGCCACTACATTTGGTCCATAGGTGTTGGTGTAAAACCAAAATTCCAGCAAAAAATGAAAAAGTAACGTATAAACATTGCAGAATCTGCAAAAAAAATAAAATATCCCCATATTTCTGTAATTTTTCAAAATAGACCAGAAAAAAGATAACCTTCAAACAAGCTTTTATTTGATTATCAAATAAATTGATACTATTTCGGGGTGTAAGGAATGATCAGTTCAGAAAAAATGGAAAATATCGCAAAAAAGGTACGAATTGATGTTCTTGAAATGACCTGCAAATCCGGCTCAGGTCATCCCGGTGGATCGTTATCGTGTGTGGATATCCTTGTTGCCTTATACTTTAAAATTTTAAATCATAATCGGGAAAATCCTGGATGGGAAGATCGTGACCGATTCATTCTGTCTAAAGGTCATGCGGCCCCCGCGTTCTTTTCGATCCTTGCAAAATGTGGATACATTTCAGAATCTGAACTTAAAAATCTCCGAAGTTTTGGTGCAATCCTCCAGGGTCATCCGAACCGGGCACTTCCGGGTGTGGAAGTATCAACGGGATCTCTGGGTCAGGGACTTTCAATCGCTGCAGGAGTAGCGTTTTCAGCAAAAATGGATTTTAAAAATTATTTCACCTATGTGCTTTTAGGGGATGGTGAATGTGATGAGGGGCAGATTTGGGAAGCCGCGATGTTTGCATCGCACAACAAACTGGATAACCTGATCGTTATTGTTGACAGGAATCAGTTCCAAATTGATGATTTAACAGAAAAAGTGGTCTCATTAGAGCCATTTTCAAAAAAATGGGAGTCATTTGGCTGGTTTGTCTGCGAAGTTGATGGAAATAATATTGATGCATTATTGAAAGGCTTTGAGACGGTAAAACCATTGAAAGGAAAACCCAAAGTAATCATTGCGCACACACTAAAAGGTAAAGGGGTAACATTCATGGAAGGATGTAATGTATATCACGGAAAATGCCTGACAACGGAAGAATGCATACGTGCATGCAACGAGTTGAGTTGAACGTATGGACATGCAATCAACACGAGACGCATACGGGGATGCATTGGTCAGTTTAGGGGAAAAAAATAATAAAATTGTAGTTTTGGATGCGGATTTATCTGTCTCTACACAGACACACAAATTTTTTAAAAAATTTCCTGAACGATCAGTAAATGTTGGATGTGCAGAGCAAAATTTGATTGGTGTTGCAGCGGGACTTGCAATTTCCGGGAAAATCCCTTTTGTCAGTACGTATGCAATATTTTTAAGCCGGGCTTGGGAACAGATTCGAAACACAATTGCGTATGATTCGTTAAATGTCAAAATGGCAGTATCACATTCAGGATTCACAAATGCTGCCGATGGTGCTTCACACCAGTCATTGGAAGATATTGCGATAATGCGTGTTATTCCTAATATGCGAGTTATCGTCCCCGCGGACTCAATAGAAACAAAGTTGGTTGTTTTCAATGAAGCTGTTCAAAAAGGGCCATCCTATATTCGCTTAAACCGGGAAAAAACACCGATAATTTTTGATGACAGTTATTCAATAAATGATAATATCACAACCCTTCGTGAGGGAACCGACATAGCAATTTTTGCAACCGGCTCCATGACGCATGTAGCATTAGAGGCACACAACCTGCTGAAAGCAGACACGATTTCCAGTTCTGTTATTAATGTGCACACGATTAAACCCTTAGATAAAAACGGGGTAGTACGCGTAGCAAAGAATTGTGGCGTGGTGATCTCAATAGAAGAACATAGCGTAATTGGTGGACTAGGGAGTGCAATCTCTGATGTTTTGACTTCAGAATATCCGATTTTTCATATTAAGATCGGTGTAGATGATACCTTTGGCGAATCAGGCGATTACAAAAGCATTCTTAAAAAACACAATCTGACCGCTGAAAACGTATACAGTTTAGCAAAGAAAATTATTGAGAGAAAACGAACTTTTTGCTAATGTGTGAGTAGAATAAACTTGATTTCAATTATCATTTAATGGTGCGATGTATGAAATTATCTGACTATGTTGCTCAATTTTTAGCTCAACAGGGAATAAAATACGTTTTTGCAATCACAGGTGGTGCAGCAGTCCACCTCATCGATTCTATTGCAAAGACGCCGGGTATTTCGTATATCTGTCCGCAGCATGAACAAACAGGAGCAATGGCAGCGGATGCATATGCTAGAGTAACGGGAAACTTAGGTGCGGCAATATCAACCAGTGGCCCCGGTGCAACGAATATGATCACCGGAATATGTTGTTCATATTACGACTCGGTTCCAACACTTTATATTACAGGTCAGGTTGCATCGTTCCGTTTAAAACGAGATATGGGGATCAGGCAAAATGGGTTCCAAGAAACAGATATCGTCGATATGGTCAAGCCGATTACAAAATATGCAGTTCTTGTTTCTGATGCCGCAAATATTCGTTATGAGTTAGAGAAAGCAGCATTCATCGCAAAATCCGGGCGACCTGGACCGGTTCTAGTTGATATCTGTGATGACATTCAGCGTTCTGATGTCGATCCCGATCATCTCAGAAAATTTACCCCCGACTCACCAGAGCCAAATGATCAAAAACTTTCTCAATCAATTGATGCATGTATAAAATTGCTTAATGAATCAAAACGCCCTCTTCTGGTTTTAGGGTGGGGAGTTCATTTAAGCCATGCCAGAAGAGAGGCACAACAATTGGCGGACCTCTTGATGATCCCAGTTACCATGACCTGGGGACTGAAGGATTTATTGCCAGACGATTACCCCGGATTGGTGGCGTCTTTTGGGACACATGGGACGCGATACGGTAATTTCGCAATTCAAAACTCTGATTTGATTCTGGTGATTGGAAGCCGACTGGATACTCACCTTACGGGAACACCCTTTTCAACATTTGCCCGGGGTGCGAAAAAAATTATTGTTGATATTGACAGAAATGAACTTAATAAATTCTCTAGTTTCGATGTCAACATCGATATTCCCATACACTCTGATGCAAAAACATTTATCCGTGAGCTCATCCTGCGACAAAAAAAAATAAAGATCCTAAACATTTCTGGCTGGACTACATGGCTTGCACAATGTCGGGCCAGATTCTCAGTATCTGACTCACAAGATAAACAACACCATAATGTTGATCCGTATTTATTTGTAGAGTCCCTTGCAGATCAGTCATCGGAGGGAGATATTTTTGTCATCGATAGCGGATGTGCCGTTGCCTGGATGTTGCAGGCATTCAAATGTAAAAAAGATCAACGACTTCTCAGCGCTTTTAATAATACTCCCATGGGGTATGCACTGCCAGCAAGTGTCGGGGCATCATTCGCAATTGACAAGCGCCCGGTTATTTGCATAACGGGAGATGGGGGTCTGCAAATGAATATCCAGGATTTAATCACAATTATCCGTCATAACTTGCCCATTAAAATTTTCTTGCTGAACAATCATGGGTATAGTATGGTTCAACAAACTCAGGAGCAATGGTTGGATTCACGGTATGAAGCAACATCAATTGAAGGTGGTTTGGGGTTCCCGGATTTTGTAAGTGTTGCAAAAGCGTATGGATTTGATGTAATCAATATCATTGATAATAATGAGTTAACTCGATCTATTAAGGAAGCATTATCTAAACCGGGTCCCGTTTTCTGTAATGTTGAGATTTCTCCTGAAGCAAGAGTGATCCCGCAGGTTAAATTCGGAAGACCAATTGAAGACTCTGAGCCAATTCTTTCGAGAAAAGAATTTTTGGGTACAATGATCGTGCAACCATTAGATGTATCGTTACATTGATTGTGAATCAAATTCAATTATTAGGAGACAAACCGTGTTCCGAGGACGAACCAGATGGCAGAAATCAATTTATTAGACCAATATCCACGATCAAAACGTGCAATAGATGAACGCGGAAAACAGATAACCGAGGATCATAGAAAAATTGCACGGAAATTCGATAAGGAATTTTTCGATGGCGATCGATTGTCAGGGTATGGCGGGTATATGTATCACCCCAGATTCTGGCAGGATACGGTGAGAATGTTCAATGAATATTACCGTCTAGATAAAAATTCGGCTGTGCTTGATGTCGGGTGTGCCAAGGGCTTCATGCTCCACGACTTCAAGCATTTCCTCCCGGAGTTAACCGTTGCAGGAATTGATATTTCCCAGTATGCTATTGAGAATGCAATTGACGATATGAAACCATTTATCCGTGTTGGAAATGCCTCGGAACTTCCCTATTCGGATAAATCGTTCGATCTAGTAGTATCCATCAATACAATACACAATTTGCCTTTAGAGAAGTGTAAAGTAGCCTTGCAGGAGATTGAGCGGGTATCCATTTCACATTCCTTCATCACTGTTGACGCATGGAGAAATGATGATGAGAAAGAACGTATGTTAAAATGGAACCTCACTGCAGAAACTTACATGCATGTTGAGGACTGGAAGTTGTTGTTTGAAGAAGTCGGATATACTGGAGATTATTACTGGTTTATTGCAGAATAAATCTAAATGAGAGATAATTATAGAACTTATCAGAGATATGATAGAATAAAAAAAATAAAAAACTACTGAACGGGGTAATATTTTGACGGTTAAATATGTGCATGCTGCAGTTCTTGTAAAAACCGGAGAGCCACTAAAGATAATGGATCTGAAAATTCCCGACCTTAAACCCGGGCAGGCACTCGTCAAAGTTGCGTATAGTGGTGTGTGCCACACACAAATCCTTGAAATAGACGGCAAGAAAGGTATTGACAAATTTTTACCCCATACCTTGGGTCATGAAGGCTCTGGAATTGTGATAAAGACCGGTGCGGGTGTCGAAAAAGTGAAAGCCGGTGATCACGTTGTCCTTTCATGGATTAAAGGATGTGGAGCGGATACCCCTTCAACGCAGTATGAATGCGATTGTGGCTTGATTAATTCGGGAGCAATAAGTACATTCCTCGATTATGCAATTATTTCTGAGAACCGACTCATACCCATAAAAAAAGAGATGCCCCTGAAAGAAGCAGCACTTCTTGGCTGTGCAATTCCCACCGGTGCGGGAATTGTCCTTAATTCAATTGGAGTGCACCCTGGGGACACGATTGCCATATTCGGTGTGGGTGGAATCGGTGCAAGCGCTGTAATGGCAGCAGATATTATGGCAGCCTCAAAAATTATTGCCATTGATATCTTTGACCCTAAACTTGAACATGCACGCTCACTTGGAGCCACACATACAATAAACGCACGACAACAGGATTGTATATCAGAGATCTATAAGATTACCGATGGAAAAGGCGTTGATTATGCGATGGAATCTGCCGGGAAACGGGAGACGATGGAGATGGCATTCCGGTCAGTTCGAGATATGGGGGGGTTGTGCGTCCTTGCAGGAAATTTGCCTGTGGGGGAGCAGATTTCTATTGATCCATTTGACTTGATTAAGGGGAAACGGATCGTCGGGACGTGGGGTGGAGAGACTAAACCGGACCGTGATATCCCCTTGTATGTTGATCTCTACCTGAATGGGAGATTAAAGTTGGAAAATTTTATAACTCATTGTTATTGCCTTGATGACATTAATACCGCAATTGAAGATTTGAGATTGGGGAAGGTTGGCAGAGCATTGATTGATTTTCAAGTTGACCTTGACGATGATTGAAAAATAGTTACAGTTGTACCGAATCACCTTAATTTAATATTTTTAAATCGTATCTGATGGTGGTGAATAAAATTGTCCAGTCAAAAAACGGGGAAAAAAAAAATTATTTGGAATGTTTTGAAAAAACCACAGTATCCATTAGAAAACAAATCCAAAAAAAATTTCATACAGATGGTTTAAGTGCGATTTATCATCTGGCATTCTCTTTATTATGCGGGATCCTTGCCCTGTTTTTTGCAATCCTTTTCCGTCTTCTCAAGCCTTTGGTTATTATTCGTATTAGATGTCTATACAGCGAAAGGATAGGACATTTTGCTGCAAATACTGAAATATATCTTTGCGAAAAGGATCGGGGAATTAATATTCCAAATCAACGTTTTGTAGATATTTGGTATTACAACAGTTGTGAATGCAATATGCAATTGAAAAAAATGTGGAATCGGATTTTAAAAATATGGCCATCACGTCTCTCATTATTAATTGTATTAATAAATTCCCATTTGCCTGATGGAGAATTATTCACAATTCCATGGAGGGGAAATCAGGACCGTGACGTCAATAATGTTTTAGAGTTTGTCCCGCCACATCTGTCCTTCACGCAAGATGAGGAAGAATTTGGAAGAATTACATTAGATTCTATGGGATTATCATCTCATGATTTATTTGTTTGTTTTATTGGGAGAGATCCTAACTACTTAAAATTGATAAATTCTAATCTTGATACAAGTTATCACGATTATCGGAATATAGACATAAACAATTATATTCCAGCGGCTGAAGAAATGGTGAATCGTGGATATTATGCAATAAGAATGGGTTTAGAAGTAGCAAATGCTTTGGCAAGTAATAATCCCGGAATAATAGATTATGCCACTAATGGACAGAGAAGTGATTTTATGGATATATATTTAGGTGCAAAATGCCATTTCTTTATCAGTGTAGGAACTGGCGTCGATAATATTGCAGGAATCTTCAGGAGACCCATTTTATTTGTTAATTATGCTCCGTTAGAATATGTCCCTTCTTGGGATAAAAATAACATTTTTATCCCAAAAAAACACTGGCTCGATAAAGAACAACGATTGATGTCATTCAGAGAAATTATCGAATCCGGCGCAGGAAGATTCCTTTGTACTAATCAATACCTTGAAATGGGCATTACCCTTATCGAAAACACTCCTGAAGAAATTCGCGAAGTAGCAATTGAGATGGAAGAACGGCTTAAGGGCATCTGGGTAACGACGGAAGAGGATGAAGAACTTCAGCGAAGGTTCTGGAGTCTCTATAAGCCGAGTGAATTACACGGGAAAATTTATTCACGAATCGGGGCCGCATTCGTTAGGAAATATCAAACATTACTTGATTGAACGGGGATATTTATGGATATAAAAAAAGCAGTATTCCTCGACCGCGATGGAGTAATTACTGAAGATCCACCCCATTACGCCCACAGAATTGATCAAGTGCAGATTATTCCGGGCAGTGCGGATGCAATTCGATTGCTTAATGAGGGGGACTTTATAGTAATTGTAGTATCGAATCAGTCCGGGGTTGCAAAAGGGTATTATCAAGAGCACGATATCAGACTATTCAACGACGAGATGAAACGGCAGTTATCCTTGGAGGGTGCGTATATCGATGCTGAGTATTATTGTCCTCACCATCCGGAAGGAATCATTGATAGGTACCGTCAAGAATGTTCATGTCGCAAACCGCAGCCCGGTATGCTCATCCAGGCTGCGGAAGAACATCAGATTAATCTGAAAGCATCATTTATGATTGGGGACAAATTTTCTGATATCGTCGCGGGAAAATCAGTTAACTGCAGGACTATATTTGTTCTAACAGGACATGGTAAGGGTGAAGTAAGTCATCTAAAAGGATCCACGGTTCCGGTCGCAGTGAATTTGCTCAATGCGGTGAAGGAATACATAATATAGAAACCCCCCCGTATCTTTTATAATAATAAACGGAAACTTGAAATGAAAATATTCCTCGATTCGGCAGATATCAAAGAGATTGAAAAATATCGTCACTTGATTGATGGTGTTACGACAAATCCTTCTCTTATTGCAAAAAGCTGTAATAATCAGATATATTCTGAATGGCTTGATACCGTTGTTCGTCTGGTTAAAGGTCCAATCAGTGTGGAGGTGATCAGTTCGAAGTGTGATGACATGATTTCTGAAGCCCGGAAGATTGCTGAGATATCCGAAAATATTGTTATTAAAATCCCTATGACCGAAGATGGTCTCAGAGCGACGAGGGCGTTATATGACCTCAATATCAAGACCAATGTGACGTTGATTTTTTCCCCAAACCAAGCGTTACTTGCTGCAAAGGCGGGAGCTACCTATGCGAGTATTTTTGTCGGACGCCTTGATGATATTGGATATCCCGGTATGGGAATAGTGAAGACGGTGGTTTCTCAATATCGTGAATATCACTATCCAACAGAGATCATTACCGCAAGTATCAGGCACCCACTCCACGTTATTGAGGCCGCAAATGCAGGGTCGCATGTTGCTACCATACCTTCAACGGTTATAGCCCAGATGATTCGTCATCCATTGACGGATATCGGATTGCAGCAATTTTTAAATGATTGGCAACAGTTCTGTTGTGAAAAGAAATAGTTACTACACTATCATTAAAAAAATTTATTAATTTTAGTATTTGATGGGATGTTAATGAATCGAATTCTTGGATTAATTCCGGCACGCGGTGGATCAAAAGGGATCCCGAATAAAAATATCAGGGATCTCGCAGGAAAACCGTTGATTGCATGGACTATTGAAGCAGCATTGAACAGTCGGGTATGTGAGCGGCTCATTGTATCAACAGATGATCCGGAAATTGCGGCTGTAGCCCGGGATCTCGGCGCCGAGGCCCCGTTCATCCGGCCGGCTACATTATCCAACGATACCGCCACTTCGTTATCGGTCGTGGAACATGCGATTGACTGGTTGAACGATACTGCGGCAGAGACCTTCAGCCATGTGCTGTTGCTTCAGCCCACGTCTCCACTCCGCACGGCAGACGATATCCAATCCGCAGTGCGTATTGCGAAGAAGACCGATACCGCCGTTGTCAGCGTTTGTGAACCCCATCAGCACCCTTATCTGTGCAAAACACTTCGTGAGGACGGGACTCTTGCTGATTTTATTCCGGAAGCGGCGCACTGCGCCCGAAGACAGGATTTTCCCCCGGCCTTCTCCCTCAATGGTGCGATCTATATCATTGCTGTTGACTGCCTGAGAAAAGAACGAACGTTCACACCGGAAAAAACGATACCTTATATCATGCCCCCCGAACGCTCTCTCGATATCGACACGCACTGGGATTTGTTCCTTGCTGAACAGGCAATTCTCGCAAAAATGAAAACCTGATTTTTCAGATGCTGAAATTCCGAAGCAGTGCTGAAATTTCCTTTTTTGTTATCATACGGGTATTGTGGGATGAGAACTGGGCTATCGTGGATTTCCGGAATTTTTTTGCCAAGGGATGATCAAAATGCTCTTCAAATGGCAGGGTTTCCGGCAGGACGATGTACATGTCATTGCGGTCCAGCGCCCTTGCCGCTTCGGATTCCGTCATCAGTTCTTCAAATAATTTCTCCCCGCATCGTGTTCCAATATAGTTGATCCTGATTTTCTCCGGGTCATGTCCGTGCACTCTAGACAGATCCATAATCATCACTTCAGCAAGATCAATAATTTTTAATGCAGGCATTTTCAGGATAAATACTTCCCTTCCCTGAGCCAATTCGCCAGCTTTTAGGATCAGATTGACCGCTGCGGGAATATCCATGAAGAATCGCGTCATATCCTTATCCGTCACGGTTACAGGGCCCCCGGTCTCGATCTGCTTCTTGAATACCGGTATGACCGATCCCCGTGAGTTCAACACGTTACCAAACCGGACGCTCGAAAAAACCGTCCTCTTATTCCCCTTGTAATGATTGGCAGAGATCGTGAGCCGCTCGGCAAGGAGTTTTGTTGCGCCCATGACATTTGTCGGGTTGACGGCCTTGTCCGTACTCACGTTAATGACTTTTTCCACCTCGTTTATGAGCGCGGCTTCCAGTACATTCTGGGTACCGAGCACGTTGGTTTTGACCGCATCAAACGGGTTGAATTCGCAGATCGGGACGTGTTTGAGGGCGGACGTATGGAAAACAATATCGATGTCATCCATTGCCATGATGAGACGCTCCTTGTCCCGGATATCACCGATAAGTATGCGAAGCTTATCGGATTTCAGTTCCTGTTCAAGATCAAACAGTCCCGTTTCGTTATTGTCAAGGATGCGGATGATTTCGGGATCCAAGGCTAGCAGCTTCCTAACCAGCTGGTTGCCGATTGAGCCCACGCCACCCGTCACGAGGATCTTTTTTCCTTTATAATAATTTTTCATGGGATCACCTGTAGAATTCCTGCATTGTACTTATCACACTATCAATCTCACCGTGCGAGATCCCCGGATAGAACGGCAGGCTGATGATCTCTCCAGAGATCTTCTCTGTAACTGGCAATGAATCGGTATATTTCAACACATTCCTATAATAATGCGTCTGGTGTACTGGGGAGAAATATATTTTTGTCATGATCTGACTGCTCTCCATATGTGCCATTAGGGCATCCCTCTTCTGCACCCTTGCCGAATAGAGCTGATATACGTGGTGATATCCCGCAGGAGGTGTCATTGTCTTGCAGAGCGGGGGAGGGACCAGTTTTTTCAGTTGTCGGGAGTAATAATCCGCATCCTTCTTTCGTATTGAGAGGATCTTGCCGACTTTCTCCATCTGAGCCAAACCCAATGCTGCCGTAATGCTGGAGATCCGGAAATTGTATCCGAGATCGACATAGTCCATTACCTCCGACGTGGAGAAATAATCTGCGGTTTCCAGCCTGCCGTGGGACCGGATTAACTTCATCTTCTCGTACAGTTCCCGTGAATCCGTGAGTATTGCACCGCCTTCCCCTGTGGTGATGATCTTATTCTGGCAGAAACTCATCATGGCAGAATCGCCAAATGTCCCGACCATCTTGCTATTGATCTTTGCCCCGAATGCTTCGGCTGCATCTTCAATTAAGAGCAGCCCGTGATCATCCGCAATTTCCCGGAGTTCGCGGATTCTGCAGGGGCAGCCCCCGTAATGTACTGGTAATATCGCCCGGGTTTTTTGTGTGATCTTCTCTTCGACTGATGACGGATCCAGCCCGAAGGTATCTTCTTCAATATCTGCAAAGACCGGCTTTGCACCAACAAACCTGGGTGCATTCGCCGTTGCGACAAAGGTGAATGATGGGACGATCACTTCGTCATTCTTTTTTATTCCATGGGCGAGGAGGACTACATGGAGGGCGGAGGTGCCGGAATTGAATGTGAGGCAGTACCGCGATCCGATATATTCTGCTATTTTCTCTTCAAATTCAGCGATCTGCGGACCTGATGCCCAGTTCATACCAGACCTGATCACATCGTTTACCCGGGATACATCGTTCTCATCCCAGTGCATCTTGAAGAGCGGTATCTTCCACATGTATTTCACCTATAGTATCATGCCACTTTTTTCGTCCCTGTATGCAGGAAAAAAATTTTCATTGGTGTTTGGATTCATTTTCGATTGTGTCAAGCTCTGATACTGATTATGATCAAATATTATTTTCCCAGTAAAAAAAGGTGCAATCAACCGGGAAAAACCTTTTTTGAAATTGAACAGCGGGTCGTCTTTTTTCAGGCCCCCACCTAGATGAAAAATCCTGAAATCTCTCTTTTTTGCCCATTCGATCACATTCCAGATGATCAGCTCCGATGGATATACCCCTTTAGGGGATTTATCAGATCCAGAAAGATGATAATTAATGCAGGAGTCTCCGGCGATAAACATGCTCGCTCCTATCAGTTGTCCGCAATAATCAGCCCTGACCAGTACCGCGGATAACCGGGAAAAATGATCTTTGATGAAGGAGGGAGTGAATAAATATTTGTCAGAGGCACAATTATTTTTCATAGTCTGATGATACAGGGCAATGAATGCATCAATGTCAGAGTCCGAAGGATTTTCGACAATGTTTACCTCGCACCGTTCGCGCTCGGTTTTTTTTATATTGTATCTGTGCCCTTTACGGATTTCCTGCCAGATCTCATCGATGCCTTTTGTAAGGTCAATGTATACAGTATCGTTATTATAATCCAGTACGATTAGTTTCTGGAAGTCCTCACGGAACGGTTCCCAGTTCTTTAAGATCGGATGAAACCGGATAAATTCACTAACGTAGTGCCTTTCCCGGGCAAATTCAAAATATTCTTCCATAAAAGAATGCAATGAGGCCTGGATTTTGGAAGGCGCAGTGCTTTTATAATGAATAAGCGGTCCGCCATAGCCATACGGTGTTATCAGATCAGAGAAAAACTGCGGATTGCCCGGTGCGTCCGGAATCTCCCTTACAAGATGTGACCAGAATACTGAGATATTCGGGTCTTCCCAGACCAGAGCTTCAGGCCTGGCATGGTAATGGCTCGCGAATATGTCAAAATAGTCAAAATTGAAATAAACGTCCATGACCTCGGAAAATTGTGCTAATTCCCGGTTCCATTCCTCCCGTCTTGTCACGATTTCCATGGAGTTACTCCAGTATTCGCAGGACCTGGCTCACAATCTTTTCCGATGCACATCCGTCTCCATAGGGATTCCTAGTCTGTTGCATTCTCTCAATAAATGATCGGTCATGAGTAACAAACTGCAGTGCATCGATGATGTTCTCTCTGGTACACGTAATATCGAGAGTATTCCCCGCCCGCAACCGGTTTTTTTGCCGTGAACCGATGCAGATGAATGGTTTTTTAAAACAGGGCAATTCGACTATTCCGGCACTCGAATTTCCGATCATTACGCTGCACCGGTTCATCAGCCCGAGAAAATCCCTGCGCTCAACATGGGGAAATACCCGTAAGAATGGCAGTTCCTTTGCATTCTCTGCAAGGATCGAATTAATAATTCTTCCGCCGGCATCTGCGTTTGAATATACTGCGACCGTGGGCATCTTCAGTTCGGCAATGGCTTCAAGAATCGTCCGGATCTCTTTTTCCACGGATAAACTCTCTTTGGTATCTGGATGCTGGACCAACAAAATCATGGAAGTTTCCGGGGTCAGGCCATATTTTTTGTTTATTTCATCATTTGGGGTGAAATCCCCGGAAAAAATATCATCGAGACCGGGTTCTCCCACCACTGTAATTTTTTCTGGCGGAACCCCGGAACCAACAAGCCTCTGATAACTTTCCTGATTTCCTGTCATGTGATAGTCAGATAACGCAGTGATCGCAGCTCGTATTTTGTTATCGATGGATCCTGAAATATCCCCGCCCCCATGGTGAATGATTGGAATATTCAGATGCGCTGCAGCGATAGCCCCGGCAAGACTCTCTCCCCGGTCCCCTTCGATAAAAACAAGATCCGGGTTGATTTCCTCGAGAACATGACTGATCCCATAGAGCCCGATACCGAGCGATTTGACCATTGAACCAAGGCTGTTATTGTCAAGGAGCATATCGACCTTTCTGACATGGAAACCGTCTGCCTCAATTTCCTTGCAGGTATTTCCAAACTGGTTACTGAGATGCATACAGGTTGCCACGATGGTCAGCTCTGTAATCCGGTTCAATTGATCAAGTGTACGTTTAATAGGTGAATAATCGGATCTTGAACCGGATATGTAAACAATTTTTTTCATTTTTCACCAAAACGGAAGTCTGTAAAAGGGTATTTCGTTTAAACATGCGATCCTACTATCACTGATACTTATCTTCTCCCGATAATAATATCTTTTATTATTCCATGAGCTGACAGGGTGATTAATTCTTTTTTTTGTACAGGATATTAACCACTTTGAACGGTCTCTTTTAATTTCACTCACAGTACAAAATCGACCCGTATCCATAAGTGGTATAATACTTCTCATGGTTTTTCGGCTTCAATAATCCAGTGGATCAGATTATGGGTCTGGTTCTCATATGTGCGGATATGCTTTTCGATAGTATTCACACGGAATCCAGCCTCTTCAAGCAATTGTCGGAGATCGCTGTCAGAAGGCATGCAGATACTACCTTGATTCTGGGCGGGCCCCTCCGTAAGATTTCCGAACGTTTTGTATTCGATTATCTGACCTGAATCCGAACCCCAACTCCCCTCAGCAAGATGGAAGCTCCAGAATTTTCCTCCGGGTTTCAGGATCTTGAAGATCTCGCTGTAAATCTTTTTATGGATCGAATACGGGATGCAGAACATAGTGGCCACGTCAATTACAGCATCAATGCTTGCTTCACTCATTGACATATCCGTTATGTCTCCTACGGTCAGTGTGACCTCCGGAATGTTCCATTCCTCAAGATTTTTCTTGCATTTCTGGACTGCCGTTGGGGAAATATCGATTCCCTGGGCATCAAACCCCTCCCGTGCAATAAACCAGAGATTTGCTCCTTGTCCGCAACCCAGTTCCAGGATTTTTATCAGGTGTCTCTCACTCCGAGGTATCCTAAAAAAATTTCTTCCGATAAAACGTACAAGTTCTTCATTGGGATATCTGCCCCAATCTCTTGCCGAATGAATATCTTCCCAGACATTTTTCATTATTTTCCCCTCATAACTCAATCAAGGTATTCCCGTTCGATAGGTTTATTGCAATCAATTTTCTGTCTAACCTTTTTTCCTTTGATGCTATAAAATTCTCTGGCCTCAATTCCATGCATTGACCGTTTGAAATTGACGTTCTCTTCGTCTATGAGCTCATCTTTCCTGATATCTTTCGAGGCGACAATTCTTCTGCAGATACTACTGCGTATCTTGAGTTCTGATGATGCAGGCTTTTTTATCCCGTTACCCAAGGCCCTCTCCACATTGCGGATGGCTCTGATCATTTTGCCCAGTTCATGAGGTTCAAGTGATGCCTTGTGATCAGGTCCCGGCAGTGTCTTGTCAAGAGTAAAATGTTTTTCAATATATTTCGCGCCGAGTGCAACTGCGGCTATTGCACATTCATCTCCAAGAGAATGATCTGAAAAACCAATAATCCGTCCGAACTTTTCCCTCATGGAAACCATTGCGGACAAGTTGATCTCATCATAGTCAACAGGATAACCAGTGGTACATTGCAGTAATACGACCGAATTGTTCTTTTCCTCTTTAATTATTTCCAGAGCTTGACCTATCTCTTCCAGCGAACACATTCCCGTGGATAGTATCATGGGAACACCGAATTTTGCCGTGTACCTGATAAGCGGATAGTTGGTGAGATCCCCGGAGCCCACCTTAATCAAAGATATTTTGCATTCTTTAAGTAAAAAATCCACACTTTCCTGATCTTCCATAGTTGAAAAAAAGACCAAGCCCAGCCCTTCCGCATAGGTCTTCAGCTCTTCATGCCATTCGTAGGGGAGCTCCAGGTTTTTCAGCATCTCATACTGTGTCTGTTCAGATCCGGTGTTTTTTTGCTGGTACTCCACCATCCTGCAGTTCTCCAAGATAATATTTTCCGTCTTCCATGTCTGGATTTTTACTGCATCTGCACCGGACTCTGAAATTTTCAATATCGATTTTTTTGCAAGATCCAAATCCTGGTTATGATTCACACCCAGTTCAGCAACAATGAAACAGGGAAAGGAATCGCCGATTCCGGTTTTGCCTATTCTGATATTCTGCAGCATTTTCCTCGTCCTGTCATACTTCGCTATCATGCAATATATCTGATCCTCTGGATCTTCGTTTATCAGTCAATAATCTTATATGAGTAACATGGTCGAAATAGATATCTACTGAATCCTGTATGTCAGCGTTTGTTCTCATGACTGTGATGACACGATAAATTTTTTGAGGATTCGGTAACATCCATCAAAAAAAAACGATCGAATAATCGATCGAATCACTCCTACAATGAGATTGATGGTGGACTTTACATACACACCAAAATTTATTTAGTTTGTTTGGGACCGGAGAGTATACGGATAATAAAATCAAAAGAGCATACCGATGAAAAAAACTGCCATTGTTGTCATGCTCATCATCGCGGTGGCATTCCTCGCGGGATGCACCACGAACGGTACTGCCGGCTAGGAGACCGCACGGGACACAATCCGGGCCCACTATGAGTATCACGAGAGCTGGTCGCCCGGACCGGGATGCTACGGGAAAGTCTCCGGCTATGCCTACAATGCGGGAAACACAACGGCGGATAACGTGGCGGTGAACTTCAACCTCGTCAATGCCAGGACCGGGACCATACGCGATTCGCGATCCGTGTACATCAGCACGATGGAGGCCGGCCGGCCAGTCAAGTGCATTCGAGATAGTACTCGATGGTGAATGCACGCAGGAGTACTGGATTGACGGGACGATTGTGAAATAATCCCTTCACGGGAATTTTTTTAGTTTTTCTGAGTGTGGTACGGGTTCCGGCTCTTTTTACGGACCGGTACGTGCATGGCGCACAACCCGTATTATTTTGCGCATGAGGCATTGCAACGTGTACCAGAAAAAATCCAGCAAATCATTGCAAAAAAATTCCGAACGAATTTTTTTGGTAGTGTACACGAAGTGCTGTAAAAGTGAAGATGCCCTGTATCCAACAGTGAATTGGAAAACAAAGAGGAACAGGGCAATGGATCTAAGAGACATCGTACTAAATTATCTTACCGATAACGAAAAGGGCATGCAGCAACTCATCACATGGTTTCTGAACGATGTGATGAACGAAGAAGTGGCTCGACAGGCCGGAGTACCGCGCTATGCGAGGTCGAGTGCGAGAAGAGCGCACCGGAACGGGTACCGTCAACGGTCACTGAAGACGAGATTTGGCGAACTCAGTCTCCAGAAACCGCAGTTACGAGAAATCCCATTTGAGACAAAAGTCTTTGAGCGATATTCCCGGACCGAGAAAGCCTTGGTGAATGCGATCATCGAATCATATCTCCAGGGAGTATCAACACGGAACGTCGAGAATGTCATTTCCCACTTGGGTGTCAACCAGATCTCGGCATCATATGTGTCGAAGGTTGCTCAGGAACTCGATAAAAAAGTCCATGAGTTTATGGAGAGACCGATTGACTCCTATGTTCCATTCTTGTTCGTTGATGCCTCGTATTTCAAGGTGAGAGATGGGATCCGGTATGTCAGCAAAGCTCTTTTTATCGTAGCCGGTGTGAGAACGGATGGATATCGTGAGATCTTTACTTTCAGCGTTGCTGATGCCGAACACGAATTAACCTGGGAAGGGATCTTCTCCGACCTCAAAGAGAGAGGACTCAACAAAGTTGATCTCATCATTTCTGATGGTCACAACGGTATCCAGACTGCTGCGGAAACGATGTTCCCGGGTTCGTCATGGCAAATGTGTCACGTACATTTCATTCGGGCAGTCCTCAGGAAAGTACCCCGAAAATATCACACAGAGATTGCTGAAACATTGAAGGAATGTCTGAGTGATTCCCAACGGCTACAGGAATTTGCTGTCCAGCTCGATGAACGTGGCCTTTCTCGGGCAGCTGATACCATTCACCGGTTCAACCACGGGTTGATGAATTATCGGGCTTTTCATCCGGAGTTCTGGAAGAAGATCAGGACTACCAATCTTCTGGAACGAGTCAATAAGGAACTCAAACGACGGAGTAGAAAGATAGGGGCCTTCCCAAATGATGCTTCGTTACTCAGGCTTGCCGGTTCGATCCTCATCGATATCAACGAGGAGTGGATCACCGGTAACCGGTATTTATCTGTGAAGAGTGAGATCATCTCTTTGGATACAGTGGCTGCTGATTTTACAGCAATATAGAGACACTACCATTTTTTTCTGATTTTTTTCCGTACAGAAAATTTTTTGAAAAATTTCCCAAAAATTTGGTTCGACCCCAATCAAAAACATGTCCCTCGTATTATCACTCCGTGCCGGAAAATCCGATCCGGCACTTCCCGGAGGTATCCTAGACTTGTGGAAGGGTCCGATCGCCTGCGTAATTCGGTCCTATTAGCGCAGTTTCCGGCACCTTCGTGAAAACCCTGAAAAACCCTCCATCCCATGGCTTAAAGTCACCTTTTTCCACGAATTCAGCCGGGTTTCGGGATGCCTAAAAGAACGGGGCAAAAGCAAAATGTCCAAAATGAACTCTGTTTGGTAAAAAAGGGGCATATCTGGGAATATGACTTCCTGATCGACCTCCCAGCTCCCTGATAATGTGTTCTCCGACGGAGAATTCCAGGGGGATCCGGGCAAGTGGGTGTTAGGTATGCACCGATCTTTTGGAGGGGGTACCTTCAGCCGGATGGACCGGTGCAGGAGACACATTCACAGGAGATACCGGGTCCGGTGTCGGGGAAGGGGAAGGAGCCGGAGATTCCAGCCCCGGAGAAGCCGCGGCAGGAGAGCCCGGTACGGGTAATTCCGGAGAACCCGGTGTGGCCGGCACAGCCGGAGCCCCGGCCCTTGACCTGCGTGGGCCGGTCGCTGGTGAACCCACAGGAAGCAGCTGGCCGTCCGGCGCGAGCTCGATGAGCCCGGTGTCGCAGACCCGGAAGTATCGCCGGAAATATGCGGGCGAAGAGATCCAGAGTTCGCGGGAGATCTGCGGCGATGAAGGATACATGTTCAGGGCGGCAAGATCTTCTGCTGCCTCCCGCTCCAGCCATTTTGGCGTGCAGCGGATGTGTCGCATCGGTTTCATCCGGATCTCGGCGAGCCCGGCCGGACCCACGATGGAGAAATCGCAGAGTCGGCCCGGCGTGTGTGCGTAATGCCGGACGAGCCCGCGCTCCTCCGCGGTTTCTTGTGCCTTCTTGATCGCCTTCTCCGGGTAGCGTCCGCGGGTCATGGCCTCTCCTCCGGGGTTTGGACCGGGTGTGAATCGTTCGTTTCTATAGAGAACATCTCCTCAATTTTTTCCGGCATGAGCCGGAGAATGTTGAATGATTCTTACGATATTTTTGTTGAAGTATATACATTCATATGATGGTGTGGATAGAATGAATGGAGACCGTGGCCGTTGTCAGATCCAGGAAAAAAATGTGAGTCCGCCCCGCATCAGGGCCTCTCGCGAGGCACGGCGGA
Organism: Methanoregula sp.; assembly: GCA_041645055.1. Classification (GTDB taxonomy): domain Archaea; phylum Halobacteriota; class Methanomicrobia; order Methanomicrobiales; family Methanospirillaceae; genus Methanoregula. The sequence continues at coordinate 21,677 of JBAZQT010000024.1, forward strand.
TCAGGGAACGAAGACCCCGTGAAACGAATGAGCGAAAACAGAGATTACTATTTTAATACAAAATATCAGATGTAATAACTGAACATGAAATGATCTTCTTCCGAATATCATTATGAAATCCTCATAAAAAGCAATACCTGATATTTTGAGAGAGATACCGATGATTTGAGAATTGGTGGGTTGAGAAAAAGCCGAAGTTCAAATGGGGTTCGATATACATGCTTAATAGTTTCAAAAAAAGAATAATTTTTTACTTTAGTTTTTTAATAACCGCTCTACAATCAACAGATACATGGCAGTACATCAATCCGTGTGACGTTCTATTGGTCCGGCATGATAACGACTGTGGTTATAGATACGACGGCAAAGCGTACGCACAAGTCATCGATTCTTTTGGAGAATTATGTATCAATCATAATCTTATAGTGAGTTCAGTTGCTACACCCCACTCCAGGTTCATTGGTGAACGAGCACAGTTCTCTCCAGTATCCTTTGATAGGTCATCGATGCGTATTAGCATAATTGGTAAAATAATTGAAATGATAAATGGGTATGAAATCAGTAAAGAATGGACACAGTCCCACCACACTCATCTATGGTGCCAAATCCTAAAAAAGGCTAAACCGAAGTGCATAATCGGGATACAGCCGGACGAATTTTTATGTCGGGCGGGAAAACTTCAAAAAATCCCCGTTTATGACCTTCAACATGGAGTTATCGCTGACGAGCATTTATGGTATGGCGAAGTTTATCGAATGGGTACTCCAATTGAAAAACTTCCGGATGGTTTTCTTTGCTGGGATGATCAAAGTGTGGCAACACTATCAAAATGGGCAAGTAATAAAGGCATCCGGGTTTTAAAAATTGGTAATCCGTGGTTCTTGCGGTTTGCTTATGTCCAACCTGAAGATCTTTTAGTGAGTGAAGCATTAGCAAATTGCAATGTAATAGATGATAATCGCCCATGTATTCTCGTGTCATTGCAGTGGGCGATGGCGACCTTTTATCCGGATAAAGAGTTCAATGGCGTAATGATTGATGCACTTGAAAAAGTCATCCTGGATACGTCGGAATTATATAACTGGGTGATTCGCCTACATCCTGTTCAGATGTCGGGTGATGAAAGAGATATGGTGCTAAATTTTTTGCAAACAACCTTCGGTACCGAAATGACCCGCAGGTCGATAATGGCTAGTGAAATCCCGCTACCGATTCTAATTCGTAAAACTGATTTGCATATTACACATCATAGCACAGTTGTTGTGGAAGCAGCATGGGGGGGAGTACGGAGCGGGCTGCTCAGTGAGCAATTTGGTCCTGGTGGGGAATACCAGACCATGTTCTCCTACGAGCGAAGCCTTGGTATAGCAGAATTAATCCCCCAAAACCCTGAATGCATCAAACAATGGATAACCGACACACTTGCGAAAGGCCGTGGACAATCTACGCTGAAAGATTACAGCCAGAATCTTGATGCTTTCATAGATGAAATTGCAGGGAGAAAGGCATGAAAGAATTATCTCCAATAATTATCATTGACTACGGCATGGGAAATCTCGGTTCATTAGCCAATATGCTCAAAAAAATCCATGCTCCCGCAAAAATATCATCCGACCTCGAAGACATCGAATCCGCTGAAAAATTGATCCTACCCGGCGTCGGTTCATTCGACCATGGGGTGCTAAAATTACAGGAACTCAATTTAATAGAAACTCTTAATAAGAAGGTTGTCCGGGATAAAACCCCCATCTTGGGCATTTGCCTTGGTATGCAGTTGTTCACAAAAACAAGTGAAGAAGGAGTACAACAAGGATTAGGCTGGGTAGATGCAAAAACGGTCAAATTTAATATAGATAAAGACTCTTCTCTCAAAATCCCGCACATGGGATGGGACACGCTGGATATCAAAAAATCGCATTTCCTGATGCAGGATACAGACAATAACGCCATGTATTATTTTGTGCACTCATTCCATGTGGTTTGCAACCGCAGCGAAGATGTTTTGTCAACATCTCACTATGGATATGATTTTGTATCTTCGCTCGCAAAAGATAATATCATCGGAGTACAATTTCATCCGGAAAAAAGTCATAAATATGGCATGAAACTATTAGAGAACTTCTGTAACCACAAATAATCGTGCTTCAAGAGGACTTCCATTTGATTCGTACACGGGTAATCCCCTGCTTGTTGTTAAAAGGGCAGGGATTAGTAAAAACCATCAACTTCATTAATCCGAAATATATTGGAGACCCCATAAATGCAGTAAAAATATTCAATGATAAAGAAGTCCACGAACTGGTTTTTCTTGACATTACTGCGTCTACCGAAAAGAGATCTCCCCGGCTGGACTATATCTCTGATATCGCAAGTGAGTGTTTCATGCCCCTTGGATATGGCGGAGGCATACGATCGGTGAAACAGGCCGAAGATATTTTTAACCGGGGTGTTGAGAAAGTTATCATAAATTCTTATGCTGTTGAAAACCCGTCTTTTATTCGCGAGCTTGCGGATCTGTTCGGAAGTCAGAGTATTGTTGTTTCTATCGATGTAAAAAAGAATTTTTTTGGTAAGTACCAGAATTATACGTATGGCGGCAAAACAAAAACCAGTTGGGATCCGGTAACCTGGGCACAGGAAGCAGAACGGCTTGGGGCAGGAGAAATTTTTTTGAATTCCATCGACAATGACGGGACCGGGAAAGGGTATGATATCCCTCTCGTCAAATCAGTGTCTGACTCCGTATCAATTCCGGTTGTTGCGTGCGGGGGAGCCGGGACCGTGGGAGATTTCGGTAAGGCAGTTCATGATGGCGGTGCTTCTGCTGTTGCAGCGGGGAGTATGTTTGTGTATTATGGAAAGCACCGGGCTGTTTTAATCAATTTTCCTGACGACGAAGAGTTGATGTCGGCGGGTTTAAAATGAATGTATACTTACTAATGAATACAGTATGACCGGAAAATATCAGGTATGTAACCGGTGTGTAATGGATACAACTGATCCCGAAATTCAGTTTGATGAAAAAGGGATCTGTAATCATTGCCGGCAATATGATGAATCAATAAAGAGATTTGTATTTGATGGTGAAGCGGGAAAAGAAAAATTGCAGCATATTATTGATGAAATTAAAGTGTCCGGCACGGGAAAAGAATATGACTGCATTATTGGTGTGAGCGGTGGCGTTGACAGCTCCTTTGTTGCATACAAAGTGAAGGAATTTGGCTTGCGTCCTCTGGCAGTTCATCTCGATAATGGCTGGGATTCAGAACTTGCCGTAAAAAATATTGAATTGTTTTTAAAGAAACTTGATATTGATCTCTATACGCATGTAATCGACTGGGATGAGTTTAAAGACCTGCAACTGTCCTTTTTATATGCTTCGACTCCTGATTCTGAAATTCCCAGCGATCATGCAATCCATGCGATTTTATTTCATGTGGCAGAAAATAAAAAGATTAAATATATTATTTTTGGGAGTAATGTCAGAACCGAATCGCATCTGCCCAAAGCTTGGTCTCAGGGTCATTTTGATTGGAAGTATATAGAAAGTATTCATAATGAATATGGATTCCTCCCCCTTACCACATTTCCTCATATGAATTTTTTCGCCCCTTATAGATATTTTTTCACTCATAAATCAATCGCTATGCTGAATTATCTTGAGTATTCCAAGAACGATGCGATGAAAATACTTGAAAATGAGTTGGGCTGGAAATATTACGGGGGGAAACATTATGAATCAATTTACACACGGTTTTACCAAGGCTATATCCTGCCTAAAAAATTTGGATATGATAAAAGAAGGGTGCATCTATCAAGTTTGATCTGTTCGGGAGAGATCACCCGATCGGAAGCATTGGAGGAATTGAAGAATGAACCGTATCCGGCAGAACTGCAAAGTCAGGATAAGGAATATGTCATTAAAAAATTTAGAATTTCCGATGAAGAATTCGATAGAATTATGAATTTACCAAAAAGGAAATTCGAGGACTTCCCCTCTTATGGGAATTCAAAAATATATATTGCAATGGGTGTTTTTTTTCGTATTTTAGGAAAAATGTTCAACCTAGTAAAAAAAGGGAAATAATTACCAAACAATTATATAAACATATATTTCGTACGATAGTGTACATAATGTTCTGTATAACTGAAACACATTGACTCTAATGAAGCAAAAATGGAGACCAAGGCAATATCAATGAGTGACTTTATCTTTTTGGGTTACGATTTGGGGAAATTTTCCAATTATGGAAATCCCCATATTTAGAAAAGATGGGAGTGTAATTGAAAGGCATAAGTGCCCGTGCTTCTGCCCAACACAACAATTCATAATCTGTTTATGCACCTGTGTTCAATTCATAAGTGGACTATATGAAAATTATCTCTGTTGTTGGTGCGCGCCCCCAGTTTGTCAAGTGTGCGCCAGTATCCTGGGAGCTGCGAAAGCAACATACGGAGATTCTTGTGCATACTGGCCAGCATTATGACCCGGAGATGTCAGAGGTTTTTTTTGAAGACCTACGGATCCCAAAACCGAAATACCATCTAGGTGTGGGTTCAGGATCCCATGCGAAACAGACCGGGGAGTGCCTCGCTAAAGTCGAAGAAGTTCTCGTAATGGAGAAACCGGATCTCGTGCTCGTATATGGCGATACCAATTCCACGCTTGCAGGGGCACTTGCAGCAGCGAAACTACATATTCCGGTTGCGCATGTGGAGGCTGGATTGCGCTCATTTGATCGCACGATGCCCGAAGAGCTCAACCGTATAATTACCGATCATCTATCAGATATGCTCTTTTGCCCCACAGAAACCGCAGTTGACAATCTCCGAAATGAGGGGATCACTCGGGGTGTCTATCTTGTGGGGGATGTGATGGCAGATGTGCTGAAATTCAATAAGGTTCTTGCAGAAAAAAGCTCCCGCATTATCGAAACATTTTGTCTTAATTCCCACGAATATTACGTCGCCACGGTTCACCGTCCCACGAATACGGATCATCGTAACGCAATGACAACGATCATACGGGCACTTGAGCAGGCAGATGAACAGGTTGTTTTCCCAGTTCATCCCCGCACACGAAAAGTTCTTTTGGAATCTGGGCAGTTCCACCGGTTACCGGGGAATATCCGCATCACTGAACCGCTTGGGTACCTTGATATGATACGACTTCTGGGCTCCGCAAAAAAGATCCTGACCGATTCTGGCGGGATCCAGAAAGAAGCATATATGCTTGGCGTGCCCTGTGTCACGTTGCGGGAGAACACGGAGTGGGTTGAGACTCTTCATGGTGGATGGAATGTCCTTACCGGAGCTGATGAAGAAAAGATCTTGGCTGCAATCAGGGCACCCTTTCCAATATTGCCGCAACGGGCTCTCTATCCGACAGGTGCGAGTAAAAAAATCCGAGAAATTTTTAGTTCCAGTACTTCACTAATTTTTAGCCACGGCTAAAGAGAACAGTAAGATCTAAATAGTCGGCGGGCGCCGAATATGGTCAATAAACGGCAAATTGCCCGCCGAATAAAGAATGAGCTCCGAGCAGAAGATTGTTCCGAACTTGCAGTTGATGCAATCAACCGAAACGTCAGGATCCCCATCAACGGGAAACTAAGTCAAAAGACGCTCATCCGGTCACTCGTCGGGATGTCAGCGAACAAACTTTCAGTACATTCCATCAATAAAGTTGTTGAAAAAGTTCCGTGTGAAACGTCGGTCAGATACCATTTGTCAAAGGTGGATTTAGATTCACTTCTGGCATTACAATCAAAGATCCTCTGTTATTCAAACGATCGGATCCTCATTCCCGGAAAATCGTATCATTTTGCCATAGATTTCACCGACGATCCTTATTATGGAGAGATTGTTGACGTAAACAAAGATTACGTCATCAAGAGCAAAATGAAGGATTCCACAACGACATTTTACTCCTATGTTTCGCTCTACATCACGACAAAAGGCCAACGGCTGACCCTCGCAGTTCTCCCGGTGAAAAAGGGAGTGTCAAAGGTCGAGTACATCCGGAAATTCCTGGCTTTCATCAACGATGCGAAAGTGAATATCGAGATACTTTGTCTTGATCGGGGTTTTTACTCAAACGATGTGTTCTCGTTTCTCCAGAATGAAAACATCCCCCACATTGTGCCGGTGAGAAAACACGGCCAGGAACTCAAGAAGATACTCCGGGGTAATCATTCCCGTTATGCCCGGTATACGATGATGGGATCCTCAGGACCTCTTGATCTTACTCTCGCAATTGATGTTCAGTACCTTCAGAGAAAAAATAAAAAATTCGGGAATGTGAATCTCGGGTATGTCGTGTATGGTATTGACTGGAAACCGCGAAGGGTCTACCAGGTCTACAAGAACCGGTTCGCTATCGAATCTTCATACCGTATCAGGAACATCGTGAAAGCTAAGACTTCTTCCAGGAGTGTTGTACTTCGGTACCTGCTGACAATAATTTCGTTCCTTCTCAAGAATATCTGGGTGGCTCTGCAATGGATGTTCTTCTCTAAAGTTCAACGTGGGCGGAGAACAATCGATGAGGATTTGTTCCGGTTTGATCTTTTCCGGCTACTCGTTTGGGAAGGACTCCGAAAAAAACTCAAATTTGTCTCGGTTGTTTCTGTTCTTCGATCTCTCGGTTGATCGGTGGGGGCTAAGTGTTGTTGACTATCCAATGTTCATGGAGGAAAATTTAGTGAAGTACTGAGTTCAGGAATTTATTGACCGGTTTGAATTGGTTCAGAATTTTTTTAAGGGAAAATTATTATTGCTGTTGTTATGCCGGAATTTTTTCTGCTACCATTTAATTCTCAAATGTAATCTCCATTGATACCGGAATTTAGTTGATAAAAATGAATTGCCGAAATTGTTATTTCAATGAGAATTAAACATTAGCCAATATGGAAGAGATCAATTGTATTTTTTGTAATATAAAAAATGATAAAGTAGTTATCGAAGAAAATGGATTTAAAGGTAGACAATGTGCTCGATGCAATTTAATATATATATCCCCTAGACCTGACCCAAATGAAATTATTGATTTATACTGCCAAGATCATGCATATGTATCTTTAGAAAATAGTGTAAACCGAAGAATTAATTATAATTTTTTTACTTCAAAACATCACTTTAAAATTATAAAAAAATATTTAAAATGGGGCTCTTTTCTGGAAATCGGTCCTGGCAATGGTGATTTTATTAGTTATGGTAAAAAAATAGGATTTGATGTAAGTTGTATTGAATTAAATTCAATCCAAGCAAAATTCCTGAAAACGGAATTGTCTATTCCCTGCGAAGAAACACCATTAAACAACGCTTCTTTTAATGGGAAAAAATTTAATATCATTTTTCACCGGGATGTATTAAGTCATTTTTACAATCCCATTGCTGAATTTCAAAGGATGAACGAAAAATTGGAACGGAATGGACTGGTAATATTTGAGACGGGATGTGTCGGTGATATAAATAAAAAATATTTCCAGTATTTTGAAAAATTTTCTTATCCGGATCATATGTTTTTCTTCAATGAACATAATTTGAAAGAATTATTAATGCGAACAAATTTTGAATTCGTTGGCATATATCGGTATTCACTTGTTCCTGAATTGATATTTAATAAAGTTATCCGAGATATTCGAAATCGATTAAAACGTCGAAATGTACCAAAAGCGAATCAAAATGCCGGATCTAATAATAGTTCAAAAAATCAAAATGAAGATCCAATAATCAATTTTTTGAAAAGCAGTTTAGATTTAATAAATTTTATGCTTCGGTATAAAATTGGATTCATAATTCCTAAAAAAAACTCTCCTCAAACAATGATTATTATTGCAAAAAAGAAAAGTTAAATCAAACGGAAATTATTTTTCAGAATTTCTAGCAAACACATCAAGATTTAGGCTCTGTTGAAACCATCAGATTAAATCCCTTTAAAGTGTCCATTCCCACAATACGGGCCACATATGCGAGTATTGTGAAGGGTTTCAACAGAGCCAAGATTTATTTGTTTTAAATATTTCATCAATGAGTAATTCAACAAGTTCATTCCATGAATGAATATCCGAAGTTTCGATGTCTGATCGGTTGAATGCTACAGCATTGTTAAGTGCAATCAGTATTGAATTCAAATTCCCTGGAATATAGTAGATGAAATTCTTTCTCGAAGAATTGAGCCCAATTGGTGCGATGATTGGTAATTTACAATATGTATACTGTAAAACTTTAAGGCTATCAGATAGGGATGCCAAACCATGAGCACTTTTACGTGTCTGTAGACCAACATCGGCATATTTTAAATATGGGATTGTTTCATTAAATGATATTTCACCATAGTACATTATATTCGGGGATTTAGCCTTCTGATCGAGTGGACCGATAATATGAAATCCCCACTGGGGAAATAATCCCGCCGCAATTTTAATAAATTCCGAATCAAAATGTGTTGTGCCAACAAAAATAATGTTTTTTTCAAATTGAGTATATTCTTCAGGAATCGTATCCTTTGTTGCAAATAATTCTTTATTAATCCCATGATAATGCAACCTGGTATTTGGCAAGTAATTGAATTTTTTGAAAATATACTCCGACGGTACACTGATTAGATCAAACATTGGTGCGATCTTTTTCTCATACTCGATAACGAACTGTGGTGTATTATTCACTTCTAACAAATCAGATACTCTGTAGATATATTTTGCATCTGGATTTAGTTCACGAAATTTTTCGAATAAAAGTAATGCTTCCGTGCTTTCAAAAATTATAATATCAGCGTTAGTAATAAGAAATTTTAAATTTTTTGGAAGTATCCTCCCATATAATTTTATTAGTGGGGACGAAAGATATTTAAAAAATTTATTATTCGAACTAATCGGATTAAGCAACGTCATGAAAACATAACTTGTAATATTTGAATTTGGAATTTTTTCCGGTTGATTAACGTTTTGTAGGGAAAAACATTGTGTCCTATGGTCTCCAAGGAACCATGCACTATAGCGAATCGGGGCTGTTATAAATACTATGTCCCAATTTTTATTTGAGAATGCATACGCGAGCCAGTGGAATCCTGCTTTTCGTTTTGACTGGATATGATGACCAGAAATCAATACAACTTTTTTCATTTTATCGTCTCCAAGCATTTCATGCATTTCTATGAAATCCGAGCAATATTTCCTCATATAATCGAGCAGTGTTGGATGCCATCACTTTTGCTGAATATGTATTTATAATGAAATTTTTACCGTTTTTCCCATATTCCTCTCGCTTTGATTCGTTTGATAAAAGAAAAACCACGGCTTCTGAAATGAGTTTTGGAGATGGACTTGTTAACAGAATCCCTTGCTCTCTCTTAATGAGATCGGGGATTGCTCCTACTGCAGTACCGATAACTGGCTTGCCATGACCCATTGCTTCCATAATCGTGATACAGAAGCCTTCTTGATATGAAGGCTGAACATATACGTCACACCGCTCATAGAATTCGTGAAGTTTTTCTTCAGTTACTTCTCCCGTTATTTCGATGTGGTTCAGTACTCCAAGTGATTTAGCTGTGAATATTATTGATTCCAGGTATTTAGGAGATCGTATCGGACCTACGAATATAAACCTCGTATCAGGATAATCTTCAACAACTTTTGAAATTCCTTTTACGACCTCTAATTGACCTTTATGTTCGATAATACCTGCAACAGTGAGAACAATAAAACTGCGGGTTTTCTTTGGTAGAATATCCTTCTTATATGAATTGTCAGGAATTGAAATGCCGTTTGGTATTATACATATTTTATCCTTAGAGACTCCTCTGCTTAACACTTTATCTGCAGTGGATTGACTTACACAAATTATTTTATTATAATGGTAAATCCTAAAACAAAATGATGAGAATAACGATGCAATTTTGAAGTAAATATGTCTGAAAATTGAATTTATTTTCTTATTCTTAAATTTTTGAAAGATATGTTCTGCAGGAGGTACATTATGCACAGTCCAGATAATGGGAATCTTTCTTATATTCGAGATTTTTATTACTACCGGTGCAAAAAAACCATGTGAAATATGTATTATATCTGGCTTGATCTCATCTACAATGGAAGAAAATTCTTTAATGAGGAACAGGGGGAAATAGCGTTCTTTTCTCAAATATTTCGGTATTGATAATTTGTGGACATAATAGAGACCTGCTTTATCCCATCGATTTAGAGATTGTGTATTCTGATTATCGGTTCCTGATGTAATTAGGTAAACACACATCCCCAGTTTCGCCAAATTTTCACACAAATTATTGACATAAGTGACGGTTCCTCCTTTTAGTGGGTAATAATGCTCACTTATTACTAATATTTTAAGGGGTTTATTTTTTGGGGATTCCTCTTCTAACAAAAATATCACCATGACCCATCTCAATTATTTTTCCTGATGATACGGGTGATCATTTGGACGTCTGCTTTTTTTTGGACTCCTGCACGATTACGCTCGCATGGAGCAGGCTGTCAAATGTACCGGCATCGCTCCAGAAACCTTTCAGCCGTGAAAATGTCATCGCACCTTTCTTGATATATGCATTATTCACATCGGTGATCTCCAGCTCTCCGCGCCCGGAAGGTTTTAAGTCCTTAATAATATGGAACACGTCCGAATCATAGATATACAGCCCCGTCACCGCAAGATTCGATTTTGGCTGCTTTGGTTTTTCTTCAATCCCGATAATATGCTCTCCCGATATTTCTGCAACGCCAAATCTTTGGGCATCAGGAACCTCTTTTAAGAAAATCCGGGCTCCGGATTTAAAGGACTGTACAGCATCCTTCACAGAATCTTCAAAGATATTATCACCGAGGATCACGGTAACTGAATCATGATATGCCCAACGTCCGGCAAGCCCGAGTGCATGGGCGATTCCCCCTGCCCCCTCCTGGATTTCATATGACAACTTGACTCCCATGTCCGAACCGGATCCCAGTAATTCAAGGAAATGCCCGACATGTCCTCGCCCGGAGACGATTAAAATGTCATCAATACCGGCATTGATTAGCGTATTCAATGGATAACAGATCATCGGTTTGTCATACACCGGTAACAAATGCTTATTCGTGACTTTTGTGAGGGGGAAGAGCCGGGATCCGGTTCCGCCTGCAAGAATGATTCCTTTCATGATGATCTCTCCTTTAAATATGTTTTAAGTGCTTCCTGCCAGGGACGCATTGGGGATGTCTTTGTATTGGTCAAGACTGAATATACAGGACGTTTTGCTTTTCGGGGATATTCCGCAGTACTGCAGGGCACTACATTTGGAATGATCGCATGAGCAAATTGGTACCAGGAACAAATGCCCTCATTGGTTATGTGATAAATCCCAGGTGCAGACGAAGCAATGTCGCTCGTCTTCTGTGCAAGATCTGCTGTATATGTGGGTTTGCCGAACTGGTCATTGACTACACGAACCTGTGGCATTTCTGATGAGAGCTGGAGCATTGTCTCGACAAAATTTTTCCCGTGTTTTCCAAAAAGCCATGACGTGCGGATGATCCGGTAATCCTCCATGTTTTCCTGTATGTTTTTTTCGCCAAGCAATTTGGATTCCCCATATGCATTGATCGGATGAGGAACATCCTCTTCCCGGTATGACGTCCGGGTGCCGTCAAATACATAATCCGTACTGTAGTGAATCAATACAGCACCGGTGTCCCGGCATGCACGGGCTATATGAACCAGAGAATCGCCGTTGATCGCAAATGCGATATCCCCATGCTCTTCACACCCGTCAACATCGGTATATCCGGCAGCATTGATCACCAGTGCAGGATGCAGGTCATGGATTGCTATGGAAACTTTCCCGGCATCGGTTATATCAAGATCATGACCCCTGAATACTGCATAGGGAAATGTCCTCTGGAGATCGTGCCCGAGCATGCCATAGGCACCAAAAATGAGCACCTTTTTTAGCGGAGTAATGGTTGCCACCACCCTTCATGCTGAATGTACCATTCCACGGTTTCTTTCAGTGCAGTCTCAAATGAGGTCCGGGGTTTCCAACCCATCGCCCGCAGTTTTGACGAATTCAGAGAATATCGCCAGTCGTGACCAGGACGATCCTTTACAAATTCAATACTAGAGGAATCCTTATTAAGTATTTTTAGGATTTCGTATGTGATATCGAGATTTGTCTTCTCGTTATCGCTGCCGATATTGTAGATCTCCCCATCTGTACCACGATGGAGCACAAAATCAATTGCACGGCAATGATCCAGCACATAGATCCAGTCACGGATATTTTTCCCGGTCCCATAGACCGGAACCTTTTTGCCTTTGAGAAGATTCGTCACAAAAAACGGGATCAGTTTTTCCGGATACTGGTATGGACCATAATTGTTGGTACACCGCGTTATGATGACCGGTAAACCATGCGTAATAAAAAAAGCACGGGCCAGCAGATCAGATGCCGCCTTGCTCGCTGAATATGGGCTGGATGGATTCAGCAGGTCTGTCTCTTTAAATGATCCCGTTCCCGTGCTGCCATACACTTCATCCGTGGAGATCTGAACAAATCGCGAACATTTATGGCAGAGTGCAATGTCAAGAAGCGTCTGGGTTCCCAGTACATTTGTCGTCACAAATGCAGATGAATCATGGATGGAACGATCGACGTGACTCTCGGCAGCGAAATGAACAACCGTATCGATTGCATGATGCGAAAATACCGATTCAACAATCTGCCGATCGCAGATATTGCCCTGCACAAAAGAATATCGTGGATCTTTTTCAATGTCCACAAGATTTGCCGGGTTTCCCGCGTAAGTTATCGCATCCAGATTGGTGATTGTGCATTCCGGATGCGCATTGAGCATATGACGGATAAAATTGCTGCCGATAAATCCCAGACCGCCGGTAACAAGAAGTTTCAAAGGATCCCCCTCCCAAAAAGATTATCCATGTTTTAATCCCGGCAGAAGTCCCCAGTCATAGGGAATTTCAGGTGAATCTGGGGGGAGACGGTACTCGTCTGGATCTTTATAATTATATGGTATGGTGGGAATGCTTACAAAAAATGCGGTTTCGGTCCCGATTGCCTTAAATCCATGATATACCCCGGGGGGCACACTGATAAGAACCGGATTTTTCTCACCGACAAAAATTTCCATCAGCGCCCGGAAGGTTGGGGAATCTTTTCTGGCATCATACAACGCGACTTTCATGTTTCCCTTCACGCAGGTAAAATTGTCGGTCTGTATCTTGTGGTAATGCCATCCTTTAACGACGTTGGGGTATGCAGTGGTGAGGTACACCTGACCGAATTTTTCAAAAAGAGGATCATCGCACCGCAGGATTTCCATGAGCCAGCCACGCTCATCTGAAACAATTTTTAATTGTTTCGTTGCGACCCCCTCAATTCCTCCAGTTCCGGTCTTTTCAGTCATAATTATAACTTATCGTCAAACTAATAAATACGTTCAGACTTTTTTTATTTATCTCTTGATAATATATCAAAATATGTGTGTTCTAATTTTTCCGCTATCCTTTTCCAGGAATACTTCTCTTCAGTCTTTTTCCTTCCCTCTCTTCCAAAAGATTTACAAATATCTTCATTGTGCAGCAAATAATCAATTTTTGCCGTGAGATCTTTTACATCTCCAGGCTCAACAAGTAATCCATTTACATTATGATCTACTACAGTTCTTACGCCGGGAAGGTTCGATGCAATTACAGGTTTTCCGCATGCCATCGCCTCAATGAGGACTAAACCAAAAGCTTCTCCCGAGGATATCGAAGGTAGAACCAACAACTCTGCACACGCATAGCATTTTGGTAAATCTTCGTTCGAGACACCCCCCGTAAAAATAACCTTATCGGAAATACCTAGTTCATTTGAAAGTTTAATATAATGGAATTTTAAGTTACCATCGCCGATTATCATTAATCGTGCGGTTTCATCAGTGATATGGGAGAAACTAATCAGCAGATTTTCCAGACCTTTAAAATAATGTGCGCTATCCAAGCCCGCAACGAAAAGAATGATTTTTTTATTATACACCTTGTATCTCTCTTTTATCTCATCTGAACTAATGGTTGGATTAAAAATATTTGTGTCTACTCCAATTGGGATTTCGATAATAGAATCCATAATACTGCCTGAATAATTCGATAATTCACAATTATGGCCATAATCGAGAGATGAAACACAAATTTTTTTTGCATTTTTAAGAATTACCGACATTACCGTCCGTTTATATAATTTTAAAAAAGGTTTTATTTTCCCGCCCAAAACAACGTCATTATGATAGGTGATAAGATATTTCTGTTTTGTAAATTTTGAGAGGAAATAGATCAGCTCTCCGCCGAAAAAGAATGGGAAATGGAGGTGGATAATATCAAAATCATGTATTTTTAGTAATGACGGGATGAATGGAGCATTACCTATCCTAATTACTGGTCGAATTCTATTCACGTTTAGAGAACTTGGATATGGATAGGAATCATCAGAATTCCCACTAGTAAATATTGTCACTTCATGACCACGTGCCGCAAGTTCAACGGCATTATGATAACATACATTCCCGGTACCTGCCATATAGGGGGGGAAAGTTGCAGAGATTTGAGCAATTTTCATTTTATCACACTGTAATTTAACAAAAAAATACAATTTCCTATTACGATAATCACTCTCTCTAATACGTTTGATATGAGCTGAGTATCAGGGATTTTTGCATCGAGATGGCTTAGGAGTAAGTCCTTATCGCATCGAACTTTTTTGATAGGTTGTTGTAATCCTTCTGTCATAGCTTTTATTTTATTACGGATCCCCTTTTTTCCTTGTTTCAGTGAATAACCCCAAGTTAGAATCTCGGTAACACTAAGAGATGGCGATAAAAGAATCATATCTTTCCTTGAAAAATATTTTCTCAAAATGATATATCTCCCTTTTTCAAGATGATACAATTTTTCTGGAGAGACCTTAAGGGTATAATGGTGCTGTAATACAGAATTGGGAATATATTTAATCGTGTATCCTCTTTGAAATGCATTCCAGGAAAAGTCAGAGTCTTCATTATACACAAAAAATACTTCGTCAAATCCGCCCAATGATATATAGTCATGTTTTCTTATCGCGAAACAGGCCCCGGAAATACCTCCGGTTGATGATGGGTTTTGATATTGGTCTGGATTTGCACCAAGCCCCCGGGTAAAATTTAAACCGGTAAAGTGATTGATATTGCCACATGTATTGATGGTGAAACCATCATATGTCAATATTTTTGGTGTTGTGATAACGTTGACCTCACATTCTAAAGGTGAAATGAGTGCAGTTAACCATCCCTCATGGACAATTGTATCTGGGTTTAGAATCACAATATATTCCCCCCGTGCATGTTTAATCCCGAGATTGTTACCTGCGCCATAACCAGCATTCGTTAAATTCTCAATGATTTTTACCGTAGGGAAGTACTCACGAACATAAGATACTGTACCATCACCGGAACAATTGTCAACAAGAATTATTTCATGAGGATATTCTTGATTCAGAACCGAATCAAGGCATTTCCTTAAAAAATGTTTGTGATTATAGGTTACAATAATTATACTGGCAAATTTTTTTAGGGGATTAAAATTGGTTTCTTGTTCTGTCATTATTCAACCTGTTACCCAGAGATAAAAATTTTCTTTTTTAACCCGTTGATACCCGGTGGATGCATATAGCGATAATCGCAATGGTTTGAGTCTTATCCAATTACTAATGACCATTTTTTATAAGTTTGCTAATTGCATGGAGCATAATCCCATTGAAAATTGATATTATGCCTACCATTAAAAGTAAAATTACAATCAATGCGGTTCCTAGAGCAAATTCGTGTGTTGTAGAATAGATATCCACGACTTGAAATCCAAAAAATAATCCAATCGCCACAAGGAACAATCCCGGCACTCCGAAGAAGAGCAGGGGTCGGCGTTCTTCCACAATCCTAAGAATTGTATTGATGACGTGGAATCCGTGATTGAATGGATTCATTTTTGATCCATGTTCAACATCATATCTGCAGGATATGGGTACTTCAACAATTTTAAGGTTTAAATCATCAGCAGAACGCTGTAATTGTGATTCTATACCAATTCCCATCTCTTTACATGAGAGAGAATAAATTGCTTTTTTCGAGAAGGCCCGAAAACCACTCTGCGAATCGGTAACTTTTGTCGTAGAGATGGAATTAGTCAGGGAATTCAGGACCTGCTGTCCGATCCTGCGATACACCGGAACGGAATTGGTTGCCGCTAAAAAACGTGAGCCGATAACCATATCCGCATCCCCGGTTTTGATTGCATCTAATAACCGGGGAATTTCATCGGGATTGTGTTGCCCGTCTGCATCAAGGCAGATGAAAATATCTGCATCGAGTCGCTTTGCTTCACGGAATGCACATTTTAGTGCAGCACCTTTCCCCAGATTTTTCTCATGTTGAATAACCTCAGCACCAGCCATTTTAGCGACAATTGATGTAGCATCCGAACTCCCATCATCAATGACAATGACCCGATCGACATATTTTTTTGTCCGCAGGATTACACTGCCAATAGCGATTTCTTCATTATATGCGGGGATTGCAGCGAGAATCATCTAAACGGGCCTTGAATTATTTATGCGATTTTTATCGCTATTAGGTTATCGTTTTGCATGTATGATGTTGTGATCTATCGGCAACTGACAAAAGTTGCGCAAAACCCGATGAGTCCTGATTGTATACAGGGAAGATAAAAGAATGTATCCCCCCTCACGTCTCAATTCTCTCTAAAAATCATAACGTTAGCATTATCATATAATATCGTGTGAAAATCAAAATTCTCCGGGTCTCTCAAATAATCATGAGTCCCCATGAAAACATCTGCCGTATTCTCTTGAGTTCCATGGACGTTTTTAAATGCATAATCATAAGAATTGAATGCGAATGCTGTTGAAAATCTATCCTCCCTAAATGTAATTGAACTCTGGGGATTGTTTATTTCAAGCCAGTTAATCCCATTTTTTTCTTCAGGAGAATAATAGATTTTAAAATCTGAAACGGATGGATCATTTGTTGCCTTCAAAAGGGAGCTTATTGAAAAAATCGCAAATGCGACAATAATCAAACCCACAAATAATTTTTTCCAGGGTGCTTTAACGATATTAGTTGAAATTTCAAATACCGCGCAGGCTGTAATACCTGCTGAAAATACTAATAAATATGGAAATACGCGTAGTTCAAGATTATCTCCAACTCCTGAATGGATTATCCTGTCAATAAAAACACTCAAACCAAATAATCCAAAGAACGATAGAAAAAGCAATGTCCCCAAATTCTTGTGTGCATACTCACTATTTTTATCGATAGTATAGTGTTTAACAATAATTAATCCCATAAGAACCGAGATTGGTAATATTATCCAATAAATTCCCGTTAAAAAAAAGTATATTCCTGGTGAATGAAATGTGGTATTCGATGGTGCGATAAAATAATACACGAAGGGTATCCATACCAGAAATAACAACAAAACTATAACATATAATATTCGCCGCTCCAATTTATTTTTTTTAAGATTATTAATTGGAGCATTGAAGCCATATTGTAAAATAAAATGATTACCCCGCGTATGAATTACATACAATATCAAAACCAGAAGGACTGCCACTCCGAGCAGGGGAAGCACTGGTACGTGAGGACTGAAGGTAAAAAATTTTCCAAGCCATATTGACATGACCCCACTGAACATAGTGTTCGAAGATGTCCCGAATTGAACCAAAAGATAGGATAATAGTATGATGGGGATTATTGAAAATAACATCCGTTTATAGGGATCTCCATTTGTTTTAAAAAACAATGACTGGATCAATCCCAAAAACGTTGTCGAGATTATTGCTATCAGAATGAGAACAAAAAACCATTGATTTATTAATGCCATTGTTAAAAGAGAACAATAGAGAATAGCCACATATGTTGCTGATTTTTGAAGTGAGTGGGAATTTTTTGAATATCGTACTAAAATAAACAATGACAGTAAAAATAAAAAAAAGGTATACCGTTCATGCGTTCCCCGTGCGGTAATAAATAATAAATCCGGAAGTAACGAAAGTACGACTGCTCCAATGAGAGCTGTATACTTGCTGTCGGTAAATTCCCTAAACAGTAAATATGCAATAATAAGGTAAAAAAATCCGAAAGGCAATAATTGAACCTGGGGTATGGTCAAACCGGTAATATCAGAAATTTCTGTTGCAATAATTTGAAATCCAAGTCCGTTGGAATATCGAACGAACTCTCCAATTCCCCCATGTACCTGAAAATCCTGGATCGCTTTGGTAAAATATGAAACATCTCCATCAGCGACTAATCCCCCATATCGGGAAATTATGTAAAGGTGGGAAAAAAATCCATAGGCCAGAATCAGTATAAGACAGAGTGTTTCATCCAATTTTAATATTTTTTTCAGGTTAATCATGTGAATCCATTTGTTTGAAACGATGTACTAAAAATGCGATAGCAACCTTTTAAAATTTGATGTATCGCCAATTAGGTTGAACCCTATCCATTTCAAAGGTAGTCCGTTTTGAAATATAAAGGCTCACAACGAATCTGTCTCTGCGTGTTATATGTGAAGCCCGAATTTCCGCGCTCACTTTTTTTATGTTCGCCGGCATGTCCAAATGCTGATTCGGTCACATAGTGACAATATGTACTTATAATTCAGCTTCCAGATCAGGAGTCGATTTGGAACCGGTAACCTGAGAATTCTGCAACTGCGAACCGATGGCATTACAAACCCCCCATCGGAGCGGAATACACGATTTTTCTGCTCTGTAGAAATCCTAATCTAAAAACGGATTGTACCAACGATCGAAAGATCTAAGGTACAGTGCCTCCTTCCTTTGATGTGTCGTCAAATA
>JBAZQT010000102.1:0-7261 GCA_041645055.1 Methanoregula sp.
TGATCGCATCAGATGTTACAACTAATACCATCAACCAGAATGTCCTCAACCTTACTTTAGGAGGCAGTGGCTACGCGATACTGGTCGATAGTAATGGAAAGGTTATCAGCCGCCCGGGTCTTTCGGCGGGAGATACGAGCTGGAACGAGGCATTTACAACGGAGAATGTATTTGACAATCCCAATCCGGGTCTGGTCGCAATTGGCCGGAAAATGGTTGCCGGACAATCCGGAGTTGATCATGCCTGGGTTGACAACAATGAGATCTATGTCGCGTATGCCCCGGTAAAATCTTTAAACTGGAGTTTTGCCATATCGATGCCCGCGTCACAGATCATTGAACCGGCAATAAAGACTGAGAGTAATATTATTGCTGCAACACGGGATTCAAATCAACATATCGATGCACAGACAACCCGTATTCTGGAAATTTTCGCCGGGCTGTTTGTCATCATTCTCGTCGTCGTCATCCTGCTCTCGTTCCTGCTTGCAAGGATCATCACCCGTCCCGTGGAGTTGCTGAGGCAGGGTACTGTGGCGCTCGGCAAAGGAGATCTCGACTATCACCTTACCATTGAAACCGGGGATGAATTCGAAGAACTTGCCCACTCATTCAACTCAATGGCAAAAGATCTCAAAAAGAATATTGAGGAACTACGTAGAACAACCGCAGAAAAGGAGCGCTATGCCAAAGAGATGGAGATTGCAAAAGAGATCCAGGATAATTTCCTTCCGGAGTTTACTCCTGCAATTCCCGGCATCGA
The DNA here is from genome assembly GCA_041645055.1 of Methanoregula sp. Taxonomy (GTDB): domain Archaea; phylum Halobacteriota; class Methanomicrobia; order Methanomicrobiales; family Methanospirillaceae; genus Methanoregula. The sequence continues at coordinate 764 of JBAZQT010000102.1, forward strand.
ACTTGCTGCCACCACGCTTCCGGCCATGGAGATCGGTGGCGACCTCTATGATTTCATACCGGTATCAAAAGAACGGTGGGGGCTTGCTATTGCAGACGTTTCGGGTAAGGGAGTCAGTGCTGCCCTGTTCATGGCTCTCTGCAGCACTTTGATTCGTGTGAGCGGCAGTGCTGAAGCAGACCCGTCCGTTGTTATGGAGCATGCAAACCAGATGATATACGCAGATGGTCGATCAAGCATGTTTATCACCATCTTCTATGGCGTGCTGGATCCAGTAAACCGGAAGTTTACGTATGTAAATGCCGGACATAATCCCCCTATGCTGGTCCGGGGCGATCCACCTGAAGTCCAGACACTTGAAGAAGGCAAGTGCATTGCACTCGGGGTTGTTCCTGAAATAACGCTCACTTGCGCTGAACTGGTGCTGGAACCTGGCGATCTCATCGTGATGTATACTGATGGAGTAACTGAGGCATTCAATCCGCAGGATGAAGAATTTGGTGAAGAGCGGCTGATGGCTTATCTGCAAAAAAACCGTAATTATCCGGTCCGGGAGATCATTGACGGGCTCATTGACGAGGTCAGAAAGTTCTGCGGCAGCAGGCCACAGTCCGATGATATCACGCTGGTTGTAGTGAAAGTTCAGTAAAGGGTGAAAGAATCCTTTTAAATCTTTAATTTTCGCTCGTTTTTCGGGTCCATGAAATAAAAAACAAAAATGTGTATCGTAATGATACAAAAAACCGGGCAAAAAAATCCCGCAGTGTATCAGACCTGTCGCATCTCCCTGCTTTTCCCACAGATATAATGGGATTCACTCCTGTCAATGACAGGGGTACACATTGCACTTGCAGGTACCTGAGATTTATTTGAGCGGGATTCATCAGCGTGTTTTCTCATTTGTAAAAATAATTCGTCAAGTCTCGCTACCTGATTTTCTATTTCCCCAATCTCACAATCCGTGCGTAACTCTGCCAATAGCGATCGGATTACTTCCCTGTTGAAGAGATCATGGTCGGATTCGATTGAGACCATGTTCAGGTCAGCGTAACAGAGTGCCGAATGATACGCAGCAACATAATTGTTAAGATCTTTGTAGAGTAATTCCCGGTAATTGGGATCTTTAAACGTATCGGACGTAATGAGTTTTACCGTGATCCGATCGTATTCCTTCCAGAATATTGTGCAGATGTCACCATCTGATTTCAGTGCATCTATAAGATGGGGGATATTGAATTTTTCATAATAGGGAGCGCAGGCACGATAATTCCCAAAACTTTTAAGCTCGCTGAAGTGTTCCTCAGTCTCCAGAATACTCTCTTCATATCTTTGCAAACGATGCTTGATGTAGTTGATCTGGTCGTCATCCATGGGTATGCCCTGTATTGTAGTTCGGTAGAGAAGTCCGTATCAGGATACTTCAAAAAATGCTTATTTTTATTGCCATGATATCTTTAAATTTTTTTCTTTAATTGCCGTCTAAAAATCAGCATCGATTCGAAACATGCGATGAGGGGTTTCTGATAGTTTTTCAACTTTTTAATTCCCCCCAGCGATCGCTGGTATGATCTTAAAGAAAAAACCGGTTTTCTCCCTTTTAGACAAAAACACTTTTTCAAAGGAAAAAATCATACGGTCTTTTTAGCCGGAACAACCCACCACTACAGAATAACCTATGTCGCATGCAGCATCTGTCGATAACGAGGATGGACCGGGTTCCTATGCCAAAAAACAGCGGACCGTCCTGATCAGCCTGATTATTGATTTCATATTGTGGATCCCAGACATTATCGCTGCTATCCTTTCTGGTTCGATTGTGCTTTTTGCCGATGCGGTGAAGTGCGGCAACGAGATTATTGCCACATTTTTGGCCTATCTCACGATACGCAAGATGGCAAAAGGGGGTGCCGGGTCGTACGATTACGGTATGGGTAAGATGGAGACAATAACCTCTGTCATCACCGGTGGCGTGATGATAATCTCATTAATGATTGTCTTTATCGTTGCCCTGTACCGTATTGCTGTCCCGGGAGAGCTCGTCCATGAAGGAGTAATGCTGGGTATCCTTCTCATGGTAATCGGCGTGAGCATGAACTCATATCTCTGGCTGAAAAATTACCGGTTCAACTTAAAAGAGCCATCGCCGATCATGGATTCACAGTGGAGGCTGTTCCGTACAAAGGCATTCTCTGATTTCGTTGTGCTTGTTTCCCTGATTGCTTCCCTTGAACTCTCTGCCTACAGCTGGTCACTGTATATCGATCCGCTCGCATCCTTTGTGATCGCCGGTTTCCTCCTGTTCTCAGGATACCGGGTAATCACAACATCCCTGCCGGACCTGCTCGACAAAACACTTGATGAAGAACTCCAGATGGTAATTGTCCGGCACCTTGCAGCCTTCTTTCATGATTATACAGCCCTGCATGGTGTACGCTCACGCCGTTCCGGAAATAACGTGTACATCGAGATCTTCTTAGAGTTTGACGGTGAGAAGAAGATGTGTGAGGTGCAGGGTATCATCAACCGTATCAAGGTGTCGCTTGAATCTCATATCGCAAAAAGTTCGGTGTGTGTGATACCAACAAGTACGGCTGCATGTAAAGTACCTATACCCCCGCCTCCGGAATGATCGCATTTTTTTGATTTTTTACCTATCTCTTTCTTTTTACGCCAATCCAAACCCCATAACCCACATGAAAAACCGTGTTTCTGTACTAAAAAACTAACTTTTTAGCCCTCCGCCACCAATTAACAGACAGAATTATAGAAATTGAGAGGAAAACCGGCTATGAAGACCATTATTTATTATTTTACCGGGACCGGAAACTCGCTTGCCGCGGCCAAGCACCTATGTGCCCGTCTCGGTGATTGCGAACTGGTATCGATACCTACTCTTGCGAAGTCCCAAACGGAGATCGTGCCGGCAGCAGATCGTGTGGGTATTGTCTGCCCGGTCTACGATTTTGGCCTCCCTTCCATTGTCGCAGCATTTGCAGAACGACTGGATCTTTCCCGCACCGCCTATTCTTTTGCCGTACTCACCATGGGCGGCATGGGAGGTTCAGCTCTCCACCAGCTGGACCGCATTATCCGAAAGCATGACGGTAGTCAGATTGATGCCTTATTCACCGTCAGGATGCCGGGCAACTTCGTCCCGCTCTATAACCCGCCACAGGGAAAAAAGCAGGAGGAGATTCTTGCGCAGGCAGAAGATCGCATTGGTGAGATTGCAGGTATGATTGACAAAGGACTGATTGTCCGGCCCGGTATGTCGCCCCTTACATCGCTGCTCAAACACCTCACGTACGCAGGATTTATCAAAAACCTGCATGAGAGTGACAAGGCATTCATTGCCAATGAAAAATGCATATCCTGCGGCACCTGCGCAAAAGTTTGTCCTGTGGAAAATATCGTGATGGAAAAGGAAAGACCGTCATGGAAGCACCATTGCGAACTATGTCTTGCCTGCATGCATTTCTGCCCGGTTGCAGCGATTCAGATGGGACCAAAAACCGCAAAACGTGGACGATATAAAAATCCGTCCGTTACGATTGCGGATATGAAAAAACAGCGCGGTGAATGACCGGTTAATTACTTCTATCTTTTTGTATCTGCTGTCAACTCACAGGCGCGGTTGTTGCTGGGTACCGCAGTGGAATGTACCAAATCCTTCCACCATTGCCCGGGCATTTATGCCACTCACTTCTTTTTGAGGGAAGAGATTCCGGATGATCCTGAGCGCCTCTGCATCATGCGGATCCTTAAACACCGGAACGATAACAACAGAATTCCCGATATAGAAATTTGTATAACTTGCGGGATAACGCTCATCACCGTCAATAACGGGTGCCGGCATGGGCAACTTGACAACTGTGAGGGGTTGGCCGCTCTGGTCACAGGATTGCCGGAGAATCTCATAATTGTCATGCAGGGCCGGGTAATTTGCATCTGCGATATTCATTTCATAGGCACACACCACGGTTGACGGGCCGACAAACCGGGCAATATCATCGATATGCCCATCGGTGTCGTCGCCAACAATTCCATCATTGAGCCAGATCACTTTCTCGACACCGAGATATTCCTTAAGTCTTTCTTCGATCTGGTCTGCCGATAAGTCAGGGTTACGGTTGGGGTTTAAGAGGCAGGCACGGGTTGTCAGTACCGTTCCTTTGCCATTCACATCAATCGAACCGCCCTCAAGCACAAGACCCGGGGTAAATATCGGGAAATTGAGCCGGCGGTTCATCGATAGCGGGATTTTTCCATCCCGGATCTGGTCCTCATATTTTCCGCCCCAGGCATTGAAGTCCCAGTGGACAATGGCGATCTTTTGCAAAGTACGGTTTACAATGAACGTCGGGCCGTAATCGCGGATCCAGACATCGGAATACTCACTGGTATGCAGCGTGATCCGGGACAAATCTGCTCCAGCTTCCCGGAGCCGGGCCCTGACTTTCCGGTGGATAACGGCAGAGGGGACGAATAGTTCAACCCGCTCGGAAGTATGGACTGCCCGGATGAACTCATAGTACGCCTCTTCAACTGCACTGAGGTGGGGAAAGGAATTGGTATTGTGCGGCCACGAGAGCCAGACTGCATCATGGGGTTCCCATTCTGCGGGCATGTGGAACCCGCGGTTCCGGGGTGTATCATCTTTCCTCAACGCAGGAAAAACCCCGCTCTCTCCTAAGAATGCAACCCCAATCCGCCCATACGTTTCAGGACGACGGTTCCGGAAAAACCCCCATGATTCCTGAACCGTGTGGTTCATGGAAAGATCAAGCGAAGCAATCACTGTCTCCTCGCCATCACCAGCCTTTGAGAGGATCTTGCCAAAGGCATCGCACACAAACGATCCGCCAAAGAACCGGCAGCTCTCTTCCTTACCAGCCCGGTTGACGGCCGCGATATGGATACTGTTCGCCACTGCATGACTCCGCTGGATCAACTCCCATGCTTCCTGCCAGTCCCCTTCAGCGGGTTCATCTCCGCCAGGATGACCGATCGCGGTCGGGTAAAAGATGATTTCCGCCCCGTCAAGCGCAACACACCGCGCTGCCTCCGGGAACCACTGGTCAAAACAGATAAGGACGGCAATTCGCCCGTACCGGGTATCAAAAACCTTGTAGCCTTCTCCGGGATAGAAATATCCCTTTTCAAAGAATCCGGGATCCTGGGGTATGTGCACCTTGTGATAAGCGGGATGGAGCGTGCCATCGGCATCGATAACTACCGCAGTATTATAGAACCGGCCATCGGACGTTTTCTCGTAAAGCGGAACGATGATAACGACATTGTGTGCCCGGGCCAGCTCGGAAAAAAGGTGGGTGGTTGCACCGGGGACTGTTTCTGCAAATGCTGATGCATCGAAACCGATATGCTGCGGGAAGTAGCGGGTTTTGAACAGTTCCGGTAGGCAGATGATCTGTGCACCTGCTTTTGCTGCCTGCTCTACTTTATCCTGTGCTTTTATTCGCATCGCATCGGGATCATTGCCGACTGCCATCTGGATGAGCCCGATAGTTACTGTTCCCTGCTGCATATTCTCCGTGCTATACGGGTTTTTTTTACTGGGATATCATGCTATCCAAAGATTACTGCGATTGTACCTTGTGCAGCATGTTGCTTTTTTCCGGACTATGTGATGTTCCAATCACTGCCCCATCACGCATTAGTAAAATATATATTCCAAAAAGTTAAAGATACTTTTTAAAATGTAAAACATAATTTACATTTTAGTGCATGGAGGTGCATGAGGATGATTAAGCAAACTCATTCGTCATCAGTTTCCACGCTCTCTCACGAGCATGAAAAAAACGAGAGGGGAATCAGTCATAGCCTTGGCGATGGGAGAATCCGGTTTGCCTTCACTGCTGGTGCCTGTCTTTTTGCACTGGTGATCGTGTTAAAAAATATCCTTCAGGTCCCCGAAAGCAGGTTTTTACCGGATATCATAGTGTATATTGGCATCTACACGGGTTTTTCCCTGATGTATCCGGTGACCGTACACGAGCGGCATTCCCGGAAGATCAACAACCCGGCTCTCTGGAGTGCACTTATTGTGGTCATGACACTTGCGATCATCGTATTCTATACACTCTGATATGAGCGGAAATACGATGAATGTGAATTATGCCATTATCGCAATGAGGCAGAGCCCGTTAAAAATTGCAACACCATGATGCATTTACCATCAATAATAATTTTAACCGAGAGGTACAGGGCAGGATGAAAAACAGGATCAAGGTCTACCGGGCGCTCCACGATCTCACCCAGGAAGCCCTGGCAGACAAACTGGCAGTGACCCGGCAGACTGTCCTTGCAATAGAGAAAGGAAAGTATGATCCCTCCCTTGATCTTGCGTTCCGGATTTCAGAGCTGTTCGGTGTACCGGTTGAGAAAATATTTCTCCGCAGTCCTGATGGAGAAGATAAACCGCAGTTTGAGGATTGACCGCAAGGTTTTTTTTTTTAAATATCTTTCCCGTTTATTGAA
>JBAZQT010000025.1:0-40044 GCA_041645055.1 Methanoregula sp.
TCGGCGTCAACATGATCATGTTCCCCGACACGTCCAACGTGCTCGACACCCCCCTGACCAGCAAATACCAGATGTATCCTGATGGCGGGGCTACCGTTGCCGAGATCCGTGATGCCGGCAATTCGGAAGTCACGCTTGCGCTCGGCTCGTATGCCTCGCACGATGCCGCCGAAGTGCTGCAGGAGAAATGCGGGGTCACCGGCATTCCGCTCAAACTGCCCATCGGGATCAAAGCAACCGATGATTTCATCATGGCCGTAAAGGACTGGTTCGGGGTCGAGATCCCCGCGTCCCTCACGCTCGAACGCGGTCAGGTCGTCGACACGCTGATCGATACGCACTTCCACTACCAGGGAAAACGCGTCGCAGTCTTTGGCGACCCCGACCACGTGATCGCGCTCACCGAGTTCCTGCTCGCGATGGGCATGGTCCCGGTATATATCCTCACGGGCACGCCCGGAAAAGCCTTCGAGACAGACATTAAGAAAATGCTCGAAGATGCGGGAGTCACCGGCTCAAGAGTCAAAGCAGAAGGCGACCTCTTCGAGCTCCAGCAATGGATCAAAGAGGCCCCGGTCGATCTCCTGATCGGCACTTCGTATGGGAAGTACATTGCCCGGGCAGAGGATGTCCCGTTCGTCCGCTTCGGATTCCCGATCCTGGACCGGGCTGTCCACCCGCTCATGCCGGTGGTCGGCTACCGGGGATGCCTGCGCCTGATCGAGCAGATCAGCAGCGCCCTCCTGGAACGCCGGGACCGCGATTGCCTGGATGAAGATTTCGAACTTGTGTTATAACGGGTAATGCCCGTGAGGAAAAAACCATGGATACCAGCTCAGTAACTGCCGAAGGGTCGGCATGTATCAGCGAACGCCAGAACTCTATCCTGACCACGGGGAAGAGCAAGAGCAGCATCCACTGTGCTGACGACAGCCTTGCCGGCTCCGTCAGCCAGCGGGCCTGCGTCTTCTGTGGTGCCCGGGTGGTATTGAACCCGGTCACCGATGCAGCCCATCTCGTTCACGGTCCCATCGGGTGTGCCACGTATACGTGGGACATCCGGGGGAGCCTCTCAAGCGGTTCCGAGATGTACCGGAACAGCTTCTCCACCGATATGAAAGAGCGGGACGTGGTCTTTGGCGGGGAGAAGAAACTTGCCACCTGTATCGATGAGATTGTGGGCAAGTACCATCCCCCGGCAATCTTCGTATACTCGACCTGCGTTTCGGGCATGATCGGCGATGACATCATCGCGGTCTGCAAAGCAGCATCTGAACGGCATGCCACTGATGTGATCCCGGTCGAGTCCAGCGGTTTCCTATCCGGTAACAAGGTAGTCGGGTACCGGGCGGCAGCCATTGCGCTGATGCAGCTGATCAAACCCCGGGAGGGAGAGACGGTAGAAAAAACCCGCAAACTTAATTTTCTGGGTGAGTACAATCTCGGCGGCGAAAAATGGGTAGTCGAGCGGTACCTGCGGGAGATCGGCATTGAGATCAATGTCGCGTTCACCGGAGATTCAACGGTTGCCGCACTCAAACAGGCTCCGGGCGCCTGCCTGAATCTCGTGCAGTGCACCGGTTCCATGCACTGGGTAGCGATGAGCCTTGAACAGGAGTTTGGTACCCCCTACCTGGATGTGAACTTCTTCGGGGCCGCAAATACGGCAGAAAGCCTGCGGAAGATCGCACAGTTCTATGGTGATGCGGAAATGATCCGTCGGACCGAAGTGCTCATCGAACGCGAGCAGGCCCGGATCCAGCCGATTCTCCAGAAATACCGGAAAAAACTGGCCGGCAAACGGGCTGCGATCTATGTGGGCGGGGCCTTCAAAGCGGTCGCCATCATCCGCCAGCTCAAAGAACTCGGCATGGAGATCGTGCTCACCGGCACCCAGACCGGAAAGAAAGAGGAGTACGATAACTTGAGCACCCTGCTCGACCCGGGAACGATCATCATCGATGACGCAAACCCGGCCGAACTCGAAAAATTCCTGCTGGAAAAAAATGTCGATGTGATGGCCGGCGGCGTCAAGGAGCGGGTTCTTGCATACAAACTCGGCATCGGGTTTGTCGACCACAACCATGACCGGAAAGACGGCCTGGCCGGCTTTGACGGTGCGGTCCGGTTCGCCCGAGAGGTGTATGTCACCACGTGTACGCCGGTCTGGAGCCAGTTAAAAGCAACCGGCAGGAGGGTATGAGCATGGAAACCGTTGCTACACCGAAAGTAAAACAGGTCAACGAGAACCAGTGCCAGCAGTGCATGCCGCTGGGCGGGGTCGTTGTTTTCAAAGGAGTCGAGAACGCGATGGTGCTCGTGCATGGCTCGCAGGGATGCAGCACGTACATGCGCCTTACCAACGTCGAGCATTACAATGAACCGGTGGATATCGCATCCTCTGCCCTCAACGAGAAACAGGCGATCTATGGCGGCGAAGCAAACCTGCACAAAGCGCTCGACAACGTCATCCGGGTCTATGGGCCAAAAGTCATCGGCATCATGACGACCTGCCTGGCCGAGACCATGGGCGAGGATCTCGAACGGCTAGTCGCGACCTACCGGGAGAACCGGGGCATAACCACGGTCGATATCATTCCGGTAGCCACCCCGAGTTACAGCGGGACGCAGACGGAAGGATTCTGGGCCGCAACCCGACAGCTGGTTGCATACTATGCAAAACCAACCGAACGGCACAACGGGATCAATGTAATCATCCCCCACATCAGCCCGGCCGATATCCGGGAGATCAAACGCATCTTCGATCTGTTTGGGCTCACGTACACGATGCTGCCGGATTATTCCATGACGCTCGACCGCCCTTACGGGGGACGGTACCAGAAAATTCCCCCGGGCGGCACAAAAACACAGGACATCTCCCGCATGTCCGGTGCGAGAGCCACGATTCAGTTCGGGGTCACCTGTCCCGATAACCTCTCCCCTGGTCTGCTCCTTGAGCAGGAGTTTGGCGTCCCGCTACACAACCTGCCCCTGCCCATAGGTTTGCAGAACATGGATCAGCTGATCGAGACCCTGGAAAAACTCAGCGGGAGATCGTTGCCCGAGTGCCTCGAACGCGAACGCGGGTGGCTGCTGGACGGCATGGCGGACTCCCACAAGTTCAACGCGGATGGCCGGCCGATTGTGTACGGCGAGCCCGAGCTCGTGTATGCGTTCTCCAGTATCTGCGTGGAGAATGGTGCGGTACCGGTTGTCATTGCGAGCGGGACAAAGAGCAGCCGGCTCACCGGACTGCTGGTAACGCTCCTTACCGATGCGGATGAGCAGCCGGTCATCCTTGAGGAGACCGACTTTGCCGCCATCGATGCGGCAGGATTCCTGTCCGGAGCAAATATCGCGATTGGCCACTCCGGGGGAAAGTTCCTGACAGAACGCCGGGGCATCCCGGTCATCCGGGTGGGATTTCCTATTCATGACCGGACTGGCGGACAGCGGGTGTTATCGGCCGGGTATACGGGAACCCTGGCATTCCTCGACCGGTTCACGAACGCGCTCTTAGAAACCAAATACGAATCGTACCGCGAACTGCGGAAAGAAGAGATGGGTATCAAAGAAGGTGTCTGAAATGCAAAAACCAGCAAAGCATATTTTTGTCTGTTCAAGCTCACGGCCTAACGGCCAGCAGAAAGGCTTCTGTCACTCCAAGGAAGGAGTCGATGTCATGATGAAATTCATGGAAGGGATCGAGGAACGGGGAATCGGCGGTGAGATCTTTCTCTCCAATACCGGGTGTTTCGGGATCTGCGACAAGGGACCCATTGTCGTGGTGTATCCTGAAAATGTCTGGTACGGGTCGGTTACTCCTACAGATGTCGAAGAGATCCTTGACAGTCATATCGAAAGAGGCACCGTTGTCGAAAGACTGGTGATCTAGTACCATGTGCCAGAAACGACAGGACAGCAGGGGACCGGAGATTGCCGCTATCCTTGGCAAAGACGGGTGCAGCAGTACCCTTTCAGAGCCAGGGACGGTTGTCGTGTACCAGCGACAGGGCTGCTCCTTTGAGCCGGTGCGGGAGATGGCATTTGCCCTTGACCAGGACAAGGGGCTCAAAGAGCTGCGAGCAAAAATGGCGGAGCTCATTGAGTTCCTGAACGGCTGCAAGATTTTTGTTGCCCGGTCAGCAAGCGGTGCCCTGTACTTTGAGCTGGAGAAGGCCGGGTTCAGTGTCTGGGAGATCTCGGGAAAACCTGTGGACTTCCTGGCAATTATCCTGGAAGATGAAGAGAAGGAGCGGGTCGCAGCGGAGGCTGTCGCGGTTACGGGAATTCCGGCTCCGGCAGAGCGTGCGCCGGGCAGTTTCTTCATCTCGATCAAGGAGATACAGGGAAAATCCCCGGCCATCAGCAGCAAGCAGGTACTCCAGCAGTTTATCCGCGAAGGGCAGTTCCGTGAGCTGGAGATCATCTGCGATCATGTACCTCCGTGGATTGAGATGGATGCCGAGTGCCGGGGTTTTTCCCTGCGTTCTGAGAAACTCGGGCCCAGTGAGTGCAGTGTCCGGCTTACAAAAATGTCAAAGGGCGGGTGTGGTTGCTGAACCTGTTTGGAAAAAATTTGAACGGAAGATCCGGTAAATCTCTATTTCATATATTCTATTTTAAATTCACTCGATATTTGACTGTCTCAACTATGAGGGAAAAACCCTGAGGTAAAATAAGCCATTTTTAGGTTCCGTTTCCCTTTCCGACATCCCGGCCTACTCCGGAAAACCCCGGAAATCGGTCCTTTTAGGTTTGTGTGGAAAAGGGGGCTTTTTTGGGTCCTTTTTGGCAAAATGCGGTTGGAATGCCCCTCTCCTAATGGCCGTCAAAGGCCATTAAATCGGTGAAATTTTTGCCACCATATTCAGTCCATCATACTCTGTAAACCCTGCCAGAATGCGAATGTGAGGGTCATTTTTTCCGGGGAGGTCAGAAAAAACGGGTCCGGGCAGTTGGTTGAAGTAATCCGTTTTAATGACTTCTTTTAATCCTCCAGAATTTTCGCGCGATCCTCTTTTATTAAATAATGACACATGGAATCAATCTTCCATCATAAATCCTCTCACCGACGAAAAACTAGTATCCACTTATCCAATTTTCCTTTTCACAATTGTGAGGATTACCATGGGATTAAATACCGGCAACCAGCACGCTGGTATAGTGAACACTTCGCTATCGCAATCGGAAGCGTATCACGGTTGAGGCTGTCTGATGACTACCGAACCGATTCAGACCATGATAAGAAAACAGGTCAAACCAGCGGTCGTGCTCTTTTTATTGCTCACGATCCTGCTCGGGATTGTCTACCCGCTGGCAGTAACCGGTATCGCCCAGGTGATCTTCCCGGTCCAGTCGAATGGGAACGTACTCGAACATAACGGAAAAGTTGTTGGTTCGGCACTGATCGGCCAGCCCTTTACTTCGGCAAAATATTTCTGGGGCCGTCCTTCTGCTACCTCGCCTGTTCCGTATAATGCCGGTGCTTCATCGGGATCGAATCTCGGCCCGAATAATCCCGCGCTCATCGACGCAGTAAAATCCCGGGTCGATGCCCTGCACGCAGCTGATCCCTCAAATAAACAATTGATCCCCGTTGATCTTGTCACTGCATCGGGAAGCGGGCTGGACCCGGACATCAGCATCGCTGCTGCCCAGTACCAGGTTCCCCGCATTGCCCGTGAGCGAAAAATGAGCGAGCAGGATGTGCAGGCGCTTGTTACCAACAATATTCAACCCCGCCAGTTTGGTATATTTGGCGAACCCCGTGTCAATGTCCTCTCACTGAACCTTGCACTCGATGACCTCAGTGCTGCACGCATTTCCACATCGCAACAAACCTCGTCATTATCGGCTCATGTTCAACAAAACCTCGAGCCCCTCGGTTTTGGCATGAGGATGTCTGACTGGCTCCAGCTGATCATCTTCATTGTCATTGTTATGGTTCTGGTTGTTCCCCTGGGTGCATGGATGGCAAAGGTTTTTTCCGGCAAGCCTAATTTCCTGTCTTCCGTTATTGATCTGATCGAACAAAAATTCCTCGGCCTTTGCGGGATAAACGGTAACGAAGAGATGGACTGGAAACAATTTGCCATTGCCCTTATGGTCTTTACCGTGCCATGTATCCTGTTCGTCTTTTTCCTGCAGCTCATCCAGAACGTGCTCCCGCTCAATCCAGCCAGTCTTGGTACAGTACCTTGGGATCTCTCGCTCAATACCGCGGTGAGTTTTGCCACCAATACCAACTGGCAGGCCTATGTGCCGGAAGTAACGGTGAGTTATTTCACCCAGATGATCGGGCTCTCCGTCCAGAATTTCATATCAGCGGCAATTGGAATGGCTGTACTGGTTGCGCTAATCTATGCGTTTTCACGAAAATCTGCCGCTACTATCGGGAATTTCTGGGTGCTGCTCATCCGCAGTATCATGATCCTGTTGCCACTCTGCCTGATTCTTGCACTCGTGCTTGTTTCGCAGGGAGTCCCTCAGACATTCAATGCTCCCGTTACCGTCCCCCTGCTTGATCCGGTAAAGGACAGCACCGGGGTACTGATAACGTCGCAGACTATTCCCCTCGGGCCCGTTGCATCCCAGGTCGCGATCAAGCATCTCGGTACCAATGGCGGCGGGTTCTACAATACGAACTCGGCTCACCCGCTTGAAAATCCGACTCCATTTTCCAATTTCATGGAGACACTTGCGATTATCATCATTTCTGCGAGCATCTGTTACAGCTTCGGTAAAATGATTGGTTCAGGACGAAAAGGTGTTGCCCTCCTTTTCGCGATGACTATAATCTTCCTGCCGCTGGTGGGTATTGCCATTTTTTCTGAACTCGACGGCAACCCGGCATTCACTCCCCTTGGTATCGATCAGAACCCCGGGCTTATCCAGCCGGGTGGGAACATGGAGGGAAAAGAAGTCCGGTTCGGGATCCTCCCCTCTGCATTTTTCTCGGTAGTAACAACAGTTACCTCGTGCGGGGCGGTCAACTCCATGCATGACTCGTACATGCCGCTTGCCGGATTTGTCCAGCTATTCGGTATACAACTGGGTGAAGTGGTGTTCGGGGGTGTCGGCTCCGGCCTGTATGGGATGCTGGTATTTGCGATCCTCGCCATGTTCATCGCAGGCCTGATGGTCGGGCGGACCCCGGAAATCTACGGAAAAAAGATCGAACAGAACGAGATGAAAATTGTTACTATCATCATCCTGATCCCCATCTTCCTGATATTAATCCTCAGTGCCGTTGCTGTGCTCACTGACCCCGGTAAAGCCGGCGTCTTCAATCCCGGACCGCACGGTTTTTCAGAGATCCTGTATGCTTTCACCTCCGCCTCCCAGAATAATGGTAGCGCCTTTGCCGGATTGTCGGCAAACAGCCCGTTCTATAACCTTGCAACGGCATTTGCAATGTTTGTCGGACGGTATGCCGTGGCGATCCTGACGCTAGCACTTGCCGGGTCCCTCGTTGTAAAGAAGATCGTTCCTGTAAGTGAAGGAACGCTCCGGGACCACCGCCCGCTCTTCATCTTCTGGCTGGTCTTTGTCATCATTGTTGTCGGAGCGCTCAGTTTCATTCCGGCACTCTCGCTGGGGCCGGTTGCCGAATTACTCAATATGATTGCGGGAGGGATGATCCATGGCTGACGTCATACAAACCCGGAACCCCCATGCCATCCCGGGACTCTACCAGCGGGCGATTCTTGACGCTTTCGTCAAACTCGATCCCCGGACTATGATCCGGAACCCGGTCATGTTTACCGTTGAAGTCGGCAGCGTCATCACTTCCCTCCTCTGGCTCCAGGCACTTACCGGACATGGTGAGGCACCCCCCGGCTTTATCGGTGCCATATCAGCATGGCTCTGGTTCACGGTGCTCTTTGCCAACTTTGCAGAAGCCCTTGCTGAAGGCCGGGGCAAGGCGCAGGCCGATTCCTTAAAAAAGATGAGGCGTGATACCGAGGCAAAAAAAATCAATCCCGATTACTCCCTCATCCGGGGGAGTGAACCTGATGAAAAATACGTATCGGTGATATCCTCATCAACCCTGAAGAAGAACGATCTCATCTATGTCAAAGCCGGAGACACGATCCCGGTTGATGGCGAAGTGATCGATGGCGTTGCATCGGTAAACGAGAGCGCCATTACCGGAGAAAGCGCCCCGGTCATCCGTGAGTCCGGCGGGGACCGGAGTGCAGTCACGGGAGGGACCAGTATTCTCTCCGACTGGCTCATCATCCGGGTCAGCGCGAATCCCGGCGAAGGATTCCTCGACCACATGATAGGTCTCATTGAAGGGGCAAAACGCCAGAAAACCCCCAACGAGATCGCGCTCAACATCCTCCTCATTGGCCTGACCGCAGTCTTTGTCGTGGTTTCTGCAACATTGTATGCATTTTCCCGGTACAGTGTCCAGACTGCAACCGGTACCGGTACTACTGTCACTATCACCGTACTGGTCGCGCTCTTTGTATGTCTCGCACCGACAACCATCGGGGGACTCCTCAGCGCGATCGGTATCGCCGGCATGGACCGGTTGATCCAGCGCAATGTCATCACAACATCGGGCCGGGCCATCGAAGCGGCAGGGGATGTTGATGTCCTCCTGCTGGACAAGACCGGTACGATCACGCTCGGTAACCGGCAGGCAGTCGAGCTGATCCCGGTTGACGGGACCGATATTCTGGATCTCACCGAAACGGCACAGCTTGCATCCCTTGCCGATGAAACCCCGGAAGGTCGCAGTATTGTCGTTCTGGCAAAAGAGAAGTACGGGCTTCGTGGCAGGACTGTCGGTGCATCGGAATCAGGCACAGAAATGCAGTTCATCCCGTTCACCAGCCAGACAAGAATGAGCGGGGTCGACCAGGGAGAACTCCATATCCGGAAAGGCGCTGCGGATGTCATGTTTACGTATATCGAAACGCAGGGCAACGCCGTATCGGACAAACTCCGGCAGGAAGTGGACACTATTTCCCGTGCCGGTGGAACCCCGCTTGTTGTCACGAAAAATGGCAGGGCGCTCGGTGTTATCAGTTTAAAAGATATTGTAAAAGGCGGGATCAAGGAGCGCTTTGCCCAGTTGCGGAAGATGGGCATCAAAACCGTCATGATCACCGGAGATAACCGGCTCACTGCTGCCACGATCGCCGCTGAAGCGGGAGTGGACGATTTCCTTGCAGAGGCAACTCCCGAGAGTAAACTCAAGCTGATACGGGAGTACCAGACCGGTGGAAGAATGGTTGCCATGGCCGGTGATGGTACCAACGATGCCCCGGCGCTCGCACAGGCAGATGTCGCTGTGGCGATGAACACCGGCACCCAGCCGGCACGGGAAGCAGCGAATATGATCGATCTCGATTCCAATCCGACAAAACTGATCGAGATCGTCGAGATCGGCAAACAACTGCTCATGACCCGGGGAGCACTGACCACTTTCTCGATAGCGAATGATATCGCGAAATACTTTGCGATCATCCCGATCGCGTTTGCTTCTACCTACCCGGCACTTGGTGCCCTGAATATCCTGGGACTTCATAACGGGATACTCTCGGCAGTGATCTTCAATGCGATCATCATCGTCCTTTTGATCCCTCTCGCACTTCGCGGGGTAAAATACCGGGCCATGTCAGCCGAAGAAGCGTTACGGAACAATATCCTCCTCTACGGGATCGGCGGGCTTATTGCCCCCTTCATAGGAATAAAGATTATTGATATGCTGCTTGTCCTCATAGGAGTGTAACGCTAACCATGGTCGTAAGTCCAGAATGTCGGCCGGACCCTGATCTCCTCCTCGCCCACATACAGGATGAGGAGCGGCAGAAATGCCGGGGCAGGCTCAAGATTTTTTTAGGCTACATTGCCGGGGTAGGAAAAACCTATGAGATGCTTCACGCCGCCCACCTCCGGAAACGTGAGGGGGTGGATGTACAGGTTGGGTATGTAGAGACGCATGAGAGGGCCGAGACAGAAGCACTGGTAGAGGGGCTTGTCATTATCCCCCGGAAAATAATCGAGTACCGGAACGTGACACTTCCGGAAATGGATCTCGACGCGATTCTGGCAATTCGTCCGCAACTGGTCCTTGTCGATGAACTGGCCCACACCAATGCACCGGGTTCACGCCACCTGAAGCGCTACCAGGATGTTGAGGAGCTGCTCGATGCCGGTATTGATGTCTATACAACGTTAAATGTCCAGCATGTCGAGAGCCTCAACGATGTCGTTGCCCAGATCACCGGCATTATAATCCGAGAGACAATTCCGGACCGGGTGATCGATGAGGCAAATGAGATCGAACTGGTCGATCTGGCCCCTCCTGAACTTCTCCAGCGACTCAGGGAGGGTAAGGTATATGTTCCCGATATGGCTGCCCGTGCCCAGGAGAAGTTCTTCAATGAAGGCAACCTGTTTGCGCTTCGGGAACTTGCTCTTCGCCGGGCAGCGGAGCGGGTCGATGACCAGATGCTTGCCTACATGCAGACCCGAGCCATTCCGGGACCCTGGGGAGCGGGCGATAGCCTGCTGGTCTGTATCGGGCCGGGACCCTTATCCGAACGTCTGGTCCGTACCGCCCGCAGGCAGGCGGACCGGATGACTGCTCCATGGTGTGCTCTGTATGTTGAAACCCCATCCCATCATCGTCTTTCGAAGGAAGCAAAGGAACAGGTATCAAAAACGCTCCAGCTTGCAGGAAAGATGGGAGCCACGACCGCCACCGTATTCGGGATAAACGTGGCAGCCACAGCAATCGACTATGCCCGTAAGCACAATATCACCCGGATCATAATAGGAAAAACTCTCCGTCCGCGCTGGCAGGAATTTGTCTTTGGTTCTGTTGTAGATCAGCTTATTCACAATAGCGGGACTATCGATGTTTATGTCATAAGCAGTCCGGAAAAAAAATCTCCCCAATCGGTGACAATGGAGCCCCTGCTTCCGGCAACCCCGCCAAAGGATTATGTTGCCAGTCTGGTGCTTGTTGCTACCATCACGGCCATCGGCTGGCTGATCCATTCTTTCATCTCACCGGTAAATCTTGCGATGCTGTACATGCTAGGCGTTGTTGCCGTAGCGTGGAGGAGAGGATTGCGCCCTGCCATTTTTACCGCAGTGATTGGGGTTCTTGCATTCGATTTCTTCTTTGTCCCTCCCTACCTGAGCTTCCGTGTATCGGATACAGAGTATCTCATTACCTTTGCCGGTATGATAGTGGTTGGAGCCCTGATCAGCATCCTGGTTGCACGGGCACGCGAACATGCAGATGCTGCACAAATTCGTGAAAAGGAAACCGGGACACTCTACGCCCTCTCACAGGATCTCGCACGTGCGGTTGATGTTGATTCAATTATCACGGCAGTTACAAAACACATCAGGGAAATTTTCCAGTGGGAGTGTGTGTTCCTCCTTCCGGATGAGAACCGGCTGGTTGTCCGCATGACAAGCCCGAACCTGAATCTCAATGCCGATGATATCGCGGTTGCTACGTGGGCATTCCAACACGGAGCGATCGCCGGTTACGATACGGATACACTCCATGGTTCACCCCTCAGGTATATGCCCCTCCAGAGTTCAGAAGAGGTAATGGGAATCATGGGAGTGAAACCCTCGGAACCTGATGGAATAATTACTCATGAACAGGAACGGATTCTTACCGCGTTTGCTAACCAGGTTGCGTTGGCACTGGAACGGGTTAACCTGACAAAGAGAGCAAGGGAATAAGAGATGGGATTTTACCTGGTTAAAAAAAATGCAGACTTTTTAGTCCAATAGGTTTTTTTAGAATTGCTTTCACACAAATAACATTTTTCCGGCAACTAACGCGATTCCTTCTATAAGACAATGACACATAAAACCAATCGTGCTTATTTCCGCGATTGTTCTTTAATAGAAAAAGTATCGAGAACCTGAAGGGTAATTCTCGTGCCGAGTGATGGCTGGATCGCCTCTAACCAGAGAAAGAATCCCACCTTGGGCGGGGTCGGGCGTTCGAATTTAAAGTGCCCATCTTTTACCTGCACCATTTTGTGATATTCTTTCTTCTGTTTTGATCGCAGGTAGATGATCAATTCAAACCCGGGAAGATCGGTTGCGATGATCGCTTTCGAATAATATTTTGAAAACTCTGCAAACTCGATCTTCTTTCCTTTCACCGAGAGCCCATAGGAATCGCAGAGAGCTTTTATTGCCGGGGGAAACAGCCCACCGTACAACACTTTCTTGACAATCTGCCCGGTCTGGCTCGTTAACTCCATGTTTTTCTTCCCGCTCGTTTTTGCGATCTCCGTAAAAAACTGGGTACGCACTTCATCGTGATATCGTTTGTAATCGAATGGGTTTTTAGTCGGGATATCGGTCGCCCGGATAAGTTTTGGGTGGTTATCGGGATTGTTATAGAGGATACGGGGACGGTAATGTTTCACTAACGATTTGATCTGCTCGCACGAGCTGGTATGGATGATCGCATTCGTTTTGTCCTTTGCCAGTCGTTTGACGACGGAATAGTTGGATAGATCGAACGAGGAGACTAACAGGAATGGAGTAACTTTCTGGTTGTAGAGATACCCAAGAAGTTTTTTCTTGAATTCAATCTCTGCTTCAAATTCTTTCAAATCCGCCGGGGACGTTACTACTTCAGCAAATGCAATATGGTTCTCCGAGTCGACAAGGAGCAGGTCAAATTCTGCAAGATCCTGGCCATTACCTCTCACGGTAATGTCTCCATATTTTGAATAAAAAATCCCGTTCTGACCGAGTTGCACACTGTCACGCTGATGGGGTGCATCGGCACCTTTCATGGCGAGATATTTTATCCGGTCTGAGTTTTTGGAGATCTCTAAAAACATCTCATAGACAATTGCTTCGAACCAGCGCCCCTCAGCAGTTCGCATCGGTTCAATGTCGGGAGAGAAGAGTTTTTTCCGCTCGATTTTATTCATGTGCCGCGTGGCATTGAGGGCAATTTTGGCATTCGGCTTGAAATTTTTAAAATTAGAATTGAGCCACGGGATCATAATTGCAGTATTAAATCTCTGCCATTATACTAAATAACAATCTGCTCTACAGATTCAATTCGTTTTTGTGACAATAATGAATACTTATTTATACAATGGAAGGATATTTCCATCGTACCTCAGATTAGTACCAAATGTACTGGTCGAAAGGGAAACTAAACGAGAGGGGGAAAAAATGCCAAGCGCAAAAAAAATAAACCACGTGGATCCCGTGCCCCGGTATATTATGCCGGATGCATCGGAACCTGACTATCGGGCCATCCTAGAACAGTTGCAGGACTACCAGTCTTCGCTGATTGGTTCATCGTATTATTACATCCGGGCCGGAGAGGGGAATAACTCCCTGTGCCGGATAGTACCTGGTGGTGGCAAGATATTCTTCCATGAAATTGTGGATCATGAGAAACATGGGATATCTGAAGATGATCTTGAAGAAGCAATACAGCAGGATACCGGTCAATTATCAATACCGTCTCATTACCCGATATCTCCGCACATTGAACAGAAATTGCGGGTCTTGCTGGATTTTCAATAACTTTTTTTATTTACCTGCGGATCATTTTATTGCCGGGAAAATATTACCGCTTCTGGATCAGTTGCCCGGAAGAAGATATGGCCACTCTTTAGCTCTTCACTTGCCAGGAAATTATTACCGCACCCGGATCATTCAACAAGAGGAAGATATTGTCGCATCCTGTGTAGGTAAAAATCTAATAAAAAGGGGATTATGCTTCGGCTCAACGAAAAAAAAATTTGATCTGATTCTTGTTTTTCTTACGATTCTGTTTCTCCGGTTCGGATCCTGATCGATTTTTCAACCGGCAGAATAAAGATCTTGCCATCCCCAATCTTTCCGGTCCGTGCTGAATCCATAATGGTGGTGATGAGTGTGTCGACATCAGTGTCCCGGACAACGATCTCAAGCTGGATCTTGGGCAGGGAATCAACGACATATTGTCCCCCCCGGTATTCCAGGGTGACACCTTTCTGTTCTCCTCGTCCTCTCACATCAGATATTGTCATGCCATTGAAGCCCTTGTCTTCAAGTGCTTTTTTTACGAACTCGAATCGTTCCGGTTTTATGATAGCTTTTATCAGTTTCATGTTGAATCCTCCTGCTCAGCAGCGTTCCCCATGTTGGGATATGTCAAGGCCGACATATTCTTCTTCCTCACTGACCCGCAGTCCGATAGTTTTGTCGATAATTACTGCGAGGATATAGGTGACGACAAACGCGTAGATGACCGCCGCGAATGCACCTGCTGCGTTAGCAACGAACTGGTGTACGTTTCCTTCAATCAGACCGGATGCACCGTTCACTGCCGCCACGGCAAAGATACCTGTAGCGAGCGCTCCCCAGAGGCCGCCCATACCGTGAATCGCCCATGCGTCAAGGCTCTCATCGAGACCTTTTTTCATGCGGAAGAGCAGCATGCCATAACAGACAGCACCACCAATTGCTCCTATCAATATGGCTGCCATAGGAGTTACATACCCGGCTCCGGGGGTGATTGCTACAAGCCCGGCGACTGCTCCACTGACAAACCCGAGAGAACTCGGTTTTCCGTGAAGCCAGCTGATCAGGAGCCATGCCATCGCACCTGCTGCTGCGGCAGTGTTTGTGGTAACGAATGCCTGGGCTGCAAGACCATTTGCTCCGATTGCGCTGCCGGCGTTAAACCCGAACCAGCCGAACCAGAGAAGTGCCGCACCAAGAATCGTCAACGGGATGTTGTTTGGCTCCATGGAATATTTTCCAAAGCCGACGCGTTTCCCGATGACCAGTGCCAGGGCAAGTGCAGCGAACCCGGAACTGATATGAACTACAGTTCCACCAGCGAAATCGATGGCACCAAACTGTGCAGCCCAACCACCGCCCCAAACCCAGTGGGCGAGCGGATCGTACACAATTGTAGTCCAGAGAAGTGCAAACACGAGATATGCACTGAACTTAATACGCTCTGCAAACCCTGAAGTCACAATCGCCATCGTTACCGTAGCAAAAACGAGCTGGAATACCATGTACAGAAGTCCGGGTATTGCGGGGCTGTAAGGACCGGGGTCCATTCCAACATTGTTCAGGCCAAGGTATTGCAGATTGCCGATAAACCCGTTGAGGGAGTTGGCCGGATCATTTCCAAACGCCAGTGAATACCCTACCAGTACCCACTGGAGACTCACCAGTGCGAAGGCGACGAACGACAGGGTAATCATAGATATGAAATTTTTCCTGCGTACGAGCCCGCCATAAAAGAATCCTACCGCCGGTGTCATGAGCATCACGAGCGCCGTTGAGGCTAGGATCCATGCAGTTGCTCCAGTATCTATTGCCATTCATTTCACCTGAATTGTTTTTGCATTGTTACTCTTGGTTCTTAAACCATTTCCCGAACATGAGATGATCATGACGGCAATTTTTGCCAGTATCCAATGCCGGATTTTAAGTCCGGTGGAATGGAATCTGGTTGAATCGCTGGTTCTCTCTCCTGCTCTGAATTGCCTTGTTAGTTTTGTAGGGTTGTACAATTGTTAGAAGGAAGTTGCATTCCTACATATAAAAATATTTTCATTATGCGAGTATTTCATTTATTCAGATATACGTCTCAAATCTACAAATTTAAGATAAATTTCAAGTGAGATCTACAAATCCAACAATTCTTTTATCGCCTTTTTTAAAAAAAGTGGAGGACTATCTTTTTCGTACTAATGCTTCAGCAATGATAGCAATAATGAAATATTTCTGTCCATGTTTTTCGTTTTAAGAATAATCGTAAAAATGGGATAACAATCTCAGATATCCTGGTTTTTTCTGGTTTTTTATCATGGAAAAAATTAGCAATGATAATTGAATTTCAGGCTCGTTCTCCATGCTGGCAGATATCGAGACCTACATACTCCTCATCTTCGCTGACTCTCAAACCTATAGTCCGGTTGATGACGGTTGCAATAATGTACGTCATGACAAAAGCAAACACCATTGCCACAACCGCACAGAAAGCATTCACCATACACTGGTGGACATTGCCTTCAATCAATCCTGAAAATCCTCCAACAGCAGCAGCAGCGAAAATGCCGGTTGCAAATGTACCCCAGAGTCCACCCATACCATGAATGGCCCATGCATCAAGACTTTCGTCACATTGTTTCTTGACCCTGAAAAGCATCATGCCATAACAGAGTACCCCGGCAATCGCGCCGATAAGAATTGAAACAAGCGGGCTGACAAATCCGGCTGCCGGTGTTATCGCAACCATTCCTGCAATTGCTCCGCTCACCATTCCCAGCGAACTGGGTTTGCCATGATACCAGCTGGCAAACATCCATGCAAGGGCACCAGCAGCTGCAGCTGTGTTTGTCGTTATGAATGCTGTTGCAGCGATACTATTCACCGCAAGTGCACTACCTGCATTGAAACCAAACCAGCCAAACCACAAAAGCGCTGCCCCGATAAGTGCCATCGGGATATTGTGGGGTTCAAAGGTGTACTCCCCATATCCGGCACGGTTTTTAATTACCAGTGCAAGTGCGAGAGCCGCAAAACCCGAACAGATCTCAACTACGGTCCCACCGGCAAAATCGATCAAGCCCATTTGTTGTGCCCATCCCCCGCCCCATGCCCAGTGTGCAAGTGGACAGTATACGAGCGTAAGCCACACAATGATAAAAACAAGAAACGATGAGAACTTGATACGCTCGGCAACCGCTGAAGTAACAATCGTTACCGTGACAGAAGCAAAAAAGAGCTGGAATGCCATAAATACAAGCGGGGGGTATCCCCCGGGCCCCGCGTCTGCGCTGACCCCATTGAGTCCCAGGTAATTCAGGTTGCCGATAATACCCCCGACATCAGGTCCGAATGCGAGTGAATACCCTATTAAAACCCAGTGGATACTCACCAGTGCGAGCACTACAAATGAGAGAGCAAGCATCGAAATAAAATTCTTCTTCCTTACTAATCCGCCATAAAAGAGCCCGACTCCGGGGGTCATCAGCATAACTAGCATTGCCGAGACCATGAGCCAGACAGTAACACCGGTATCTAAAGCCATGTTTTTCACCTTTGATAGATTTATTTCATACCGGCAACCGTTTGTTAAGGCGGGAACTATCTGCGTTTTTTAAGTGGACTATTCCTTACGTGAGTGGTTAACAAACCCCACTCCGTACAGAATTACCATTATCTCGCCATATATGCAAATATCCCGGTTTATCGAACGGTCGACAGTAAGTTACCGGATTACAAGTCCGAACCTTGCCGATAAAAAATTAAATTTTTATTAGTATGTTGCCAGGTAACGGTCCAGTTCCCACGGATGAACTGCGAGCCGGAATGCATCAGATTCCATCTCTGCGATGCGGGTTAAGTTCTCAACCACATGGTCGCCGAGAGTCTTGCAGATGACTTCGTCCTTGAGCATTGCAGCATTTGCTTCAGCAAGGCTTGCGGGGAGCATTTCGATATGGAGTCTCTTTCTGTCTTTTGCATTGAGATGATAGATGTTCGTGTTCGTTGATTCTGGTGGCATAATCTTATTCTTGATCCCGTCAAGACCTGCCGCGAGCATGCAGGCAAAGGTGAGGTACGGGTTGCACATCGGGTCAGGGCTACGGAACTCGGCACGGGTACTGTTGCCGCGTGCAGCGGGAACCCGAACAAGGGCAGAGCGGTTAGCCGCACTCCAGGAAAGGTAGCAGGGTGCTTCGTAACCGGGAACGAGACGCTTGTAGGAGTTGATGGTCGGGTTTGCCACACGGGTGATTGCCCGTGCGTGCTTCAGGATCCCGCCAATGTAATACATCGCAGTGTCGGAGAGCTGCAGTTCAGCATTTGCATCGTAAAATGCATTCTTGCCGTTCTTGGATAGTGAGCCGTGAGTATGCATACCGCTGCCGTTGATACCGGCAATGGGCTTTGCCATGAAGGATGCATGGAGCCCGTACTGCAGGGCAATCGATTTGGTGGCGAACTTGAACGTGATGACGCGGTCGGCAGTCGTGAGTGCATCGCCGTACTTGAAGTCGATCTCGTGCTGGCTGTCAGCAACTTCGTGGTGGGAGGCTTCAATCTCGAATCCCATGTCACTCAGTGCAAGCACAACATCGCGCCGGACATCTTCCGCAGAATCTGTCGGGGCCAGATCGAAGTACGCGCCGTGGTCTTCAAACTCTGTAGTTGGCACACCGTCGTACATCTTGAACAGGAAAAACTCAAGTTCGGGTCCCGTGTTGAATGTGTATCCCATCTTTGCCGCTTCAGCCATAGTTTTCCGCAGAACAAAACGGGGGTCTCCCTCAAATGGTTTGTTCCCGTACGTCTGGACATCGCAGATAAATCTCGCGACCTTTCCTTCCTGGGGTCTCCATGGGAGGACAGCATAGGTTGCCGGGTCTGGCTTTAGGATCATGTCGGATTCTTCGATCCGTGCAAAACCTTCAACAGAGGATCCATCGAACCAGATTCCTTCTGTCAGCGCTTTCTCAGCCTGAATGGTGGGAATTGCAACATTTTTTGGCATCCCCTGGATATCCGTGAACTGAAGGCGGATGAATTTGACTTTGTCCGCCTCAATTTTCTTAAGCATCTTCGTTACGTCTGCTGACATAATGGAAGAAAGGTTCCACCCAATCGTATTTATATTTATTTCACTTACATTATTGAGCGAATGCTCACATTCAATTTCAAGAAATGCTCAGTATAATGGATCATCGTTCTCTGTGATAATATGTGTGGTATAATTGGTGTAATTGACAGGAACCGCCAGCTCATGGATGGCGGGAAGATCAGGGAATCGCTCGCTATGATGGATGAGCGGGGGAGCGGCGAGGGTGCCGGCTATGTCGCATACGGCATATACCCGGATTACAAGGACTACTATGCGCTGCATGTATTCTTTGACAACATCCGCGAGAACAAGGGAGCACTTGATACCCTGCTCGAGAAATGGGGAACCATTGTTCACGATGAGCAGATCAAGACATACGAGCAGCCCAATATCCGAAAAGTCCACACCCCCTGGAGATATTTCTTCCGCCCTGACCGCAGCCTGATGCCTAAAAGTACCACACCCGATGAAGACATCGTCACCCATCTGGTCATGAAAGTGAACGCGGAAAAGAACGGTGCGCTGATCTTCTCTTCGGGAAAAAACTTAGGTGTCTTCAAAGCAGCCGGCTGGCCCGAAGATGTGGCAAACTTTTACCGGATTGAGGATTATAAGGGATATCTCTGGCTTGCCCACAACCGGTACCCGACAAATACTTCCGGCTGGTGGGGCGGGGCACACCCCTTCAACCTCTTAAACTGGAGCGTTGTGCATAACGGGGAAATCACCTCCTATGGTACAAACCGGCGATACATCGAAAGTTTCGGTTACAAGTGTACGATGTATACCGATACAGAAGTTGTTGCATACTTAGTAGATCTGCTGGTCCGGAAACATGGTCTACCCGAAAAACTGGCTGTGCGGGCACTTGCCCCTCCTTTCTGGGAAGAGATTGACCGGATGCCCCCAAAAGAGCAGGAGCTCAACCGGGCCATACGTCTCGCGTATGGATCTGCTCTTATGAACGGTCCGTTTGCAATTTGTGTTGCCAACGAACATTCGCTGGTAGGATTCACTGACCGGATCAAGCTCCGCCCCCTTGTCAGCGGGGAATCCGGGGATCGCCTCTACATCTCCAGTGAAGAAGCTGCAATCCGGAGGATCGATCCGGATGTTGAAAATATCACCATGCCAAAGGCCGGCGAACCGGTTATCGGGAGGGTGTATTCATGAGTATCGGGAGCACTCCTCTCAAATTCAAAGTATCGATTGATCCTGACCGCTGCATGTCCTGCGGACGCTGTATTGAAAACTGCTCATATGGTGTGTACAGGAAAGAAGGAGATGACATCAGGATAAATTCCCGGAACTGTGTTGCCTGCCACCGCTGTCTTGCCTTCTGCCCCCGCGATGCAATCGATATCGAGGAAAAACCCAATGATTACCGGAGCCACCCGCTGTGGACCCGGGAAGTCAGGGAAGCGATCTTCAACCAGGCAAAAACCGGAAAGATTATTCTTGCCGGTATGGGAAATGCGCAACCATACCCGGTCATCTTT
Organism: Methanoregula sp.; assembly: GCA_041645055.1. GTDB lineage: Archaea > Halobacteriota > Methanomicrobia > Methanomicrobiales > Methanospirillaceae > Methanoregula. The sequence continues at coordinate 20,122 of JBAZQT010000025.1, forward strand.
GACCGGCTGGTGCTGGACGCATGCCAGGTAACCAACCCGAGCATTGATCCCCTGCGTGAACCTATGGAGTTGCGCACCTATATAGGGAAGAAACCGTCATCGCTTACGTTAAAGCAACTCCCGGATGGCGAGGTTGAACTCCTCACAAAACTCACCCCCAATCTCCAGATTGAGACCCCCATCATGATCGGGCACATGAGCTATGGTGCCATCAGCTTAAACGCCCAGACCGCACTTGCAAAAGCAGTGAGCCGGATTGGCACCTTTATGGGAACCGGGGAAGGTGGTCTTCACGAGTCCCTTTACCCGTACCAGAAGAACATGATCGTCCAGGTAGCATCGGGCCGGTTTGGTGTGGACATCAACTACCTCGAGCGTGGTGCTGCAATTGAGATCAAGATCGGCCAGGGTGCAAAACCAGGCATTGGCGGGCACCTGCCGGGCGAGAAAGTCTGTGCAGATGTATCCTGCACAAGGATGATTCCGGAAGGGAGCGATGCGATCAGCCCCGCCCCGCACCACGATATCTACAGTATTGAAGATCTCAAACAGCTGGTACGCGGATTGAAAGAAGCCACCGAATGGAAAAAACCGGTCTTTGTAAAAATCGCCGCAGTCCATAACTCTGCTGCCATTGCTGCAGGAATAGCCCGTTCATCTGCTGATGCCGTTGTCATTGACGGGTTCCGTGGGGGAACCGGAGCTGCCCCCCGGGTCTTCCGGGATCACGTGGGTATCCCGGTTGAAGCCGCAGTTGCCAGCGTGGATGCCAAACTCCGTCAGCAGGGTATCCGGCACAAAGTCTCCATCATCGCAAGTGGTGGTATCCGCGAAAGTGCCGATGTAGCGAAGATCATCTGTCTTGGTGCAGATGCAGTATACATTGGTACATCAGCACTGGTTGCCATGGGTTGCCGGGTCTGCGGCACCTGTTACCAGGGCAACTGTGCGTGGGGTATCGCTACCCAGAAACCTGAACTCGTGAAGAGACTCGACCCTGAAACCAATTCCGTACAGGTGGAAAATCTCATCCACGGCTGGACGCTTGAATTGGCAGAACTCATGGGGGCAGCAGGTATCAACAGTATAGAGAGCCTGCGGGGCAACCGCGATCGGCTCCGGGGTTATATGCTGGACGAAGGGCTTATGGAAGTCCTTGATGTTAAGACCGTGGGGGCGTAAAAGTGATGACTACGGTACGCATTGATGCACACCATCTCCACTACACCCCGTTAAACCAACAGATCCGGGCTGCGATTGCAGCGGGTGCCAAAGAGATCATCATCGATAATGTTCTTGGCCAGCGATTTATTGGGGATGGTGTGAGAGGCGATGGCGTCACTATCACCGTGAACGGTGTCCCGGGCGGGGACCTGGGTATGTTCATGAGCGGCCCAACTATCATTGTCAATGGCAACGCCGATCATGCCCCCGGTAATACCATGGATAAGGGAAAAGTTATCATCCATGGGAGTGCCGGTGATGCAGTCGCCCACAGCATGCGAGGTGGCAGGGTCTATGTCCGTGACAATATCGGGTACCGCGGCGGCATCCATATGAAACAATACATGGAGAAGCGACCGATCCTTGTTGTCGGGGGGGCAGCGCGGGCATTCCTGGGTGAATATATGGCCGGAGGTCTTCTCATTGTCTTAGGTCTTAATGGCGTGACTCCGATAGCAGAGCGTGGTGTCGGCAGCGGTATTCATGGCGGAGAAATCCTTGTCCGTGGTCCGGTGGATGAACTGCATCTTGGTGTCGGTGCCAAACAGACCCTGGCAACTGAGGAACAGAAAGTGATGATCAAACCGATCATCGAGGATTTTGCACAGCAGTTCGGTCTTGACCCGGCCCCCCTGCTGGCCTCTGACTTCACGCGGATTTCACCGGCAAGTGCACGGCCGTTTGCAAATAAATATACTTGGGAGTGATGACGATGGCACTCAAGAATTATCGCGATTTAAAAAGTGAGGTCTGGGATACGGGCATATGTTCAGGTTGTGGTGCCTGTGTGGCGGTCTGTCCGGCAGATGCCATATCCTTTGATGAAGGGGAGATGGTGCTTGCCCCAAAGAGCAACGGGTACTGCAAACAGGCAACTGACAGCGTAAACTGCGGAGCGTGTTATTCGGTCTGTCCCCGTGTTGGCGAACAACCGGCAGAGACGCTCGGGAAGTATCTCGATCTTGCATGCGGGAAATCAGCCTTTGAAGTCCCGCACAAACAGAGCGGTGGGGCAGTCACAGCTATCCTCGCAAATGCACTCGATCAAGGTCTTATCGATGCCATCGTGACTGTCACCGAAGATCGTTGGACTCTCAAACCATCATCGGTTATTATCACGAAATCCGATGTCCTCGTACAACAGGCAGGCAGCAGGTACAGCTGGTGGGTGCCTCTCCTTGCTGCTCTCAAGCACGCGGTCGTTGAACGAAAATTCAAGAGGATCGCTGTCATCGGTGTTCCCTGTGCGGTACAGGCAGTTGCACGCATGCGGGAGAGCGATAATGATCTGCTCAAGCCGTACGGGAAAGCAATCCGGCTGGTGATAGGTTTGTTCTGCACCGAGACCTTCGATTACACTACCCTCATCCAGGGAAAACTCCGCACTCAACTCAAATTAGAACCACACGATATCAAAAAACTGGATGTGAAAGGGAAACTTGAAATCCTCAAGCACGATGGCACAACTACTATCGTGCCCCTCGCGGAACTGGAAACCTGTATCCGTAAAGGCTGCCACTCCTGTACGGATCTCACCGCTGTCCTGTCCGATATCTCTGCCGGTTCGATCGGGAGCCCTGCGGGCAAAACAACGCTGATCATCCGCACTCCTACCGGAAAAGGTTTCATCGACAGTGCCGTGCAGAATCACAAACTGATCCTGAGTCCGGGTGCTGATACAGCTGCTATTGAGAAACTGGCCTCGGCAAAAATTAAGAAAAATTCAAAGAAATAATTTTTCGTCCTGATTACCGGGTTTGTCCTGAATAAAAAAAAACCCGACATTTCCCTGTAGTTTTCATTCTCCCTTTTTTAAAGCACTATTGAGCAGTTGTCTTATTGATTCATCTTATAAGAAAAACCTGCACGTTAAAAAAAAACGACTCTCATATTCGCATTCTGGCAGGGTTTACGGGTACGGATGGAGTTAACCACGCTGCGAAAACAGCCTCGATTTAATGACCCTTGGCGGGCATTGGGCGATGGGCATTCCTGCCGTATTTTGGTAAATAGAGCGATATTTTGGCGTATTTTCCACAGGAACCGAAATGAACGGATTATCGGGGTTTTCCGGAATGATTTGAGATGCGAAAAATGGGAATAAAGGCCAATTTAGGCTTATTTTACCGTGCCGGTTACACCATCATTGTGTGTTTTTTAAAGGAGTCCTGTAGATCGTCATCCATTATTATAATATAATTGTAGATCAATGAAGAGTAATTGTCAGATGAATGTAACATACCGCATCCTCTATGTTGATGATGACCCAAATCTTCTTGAGATCGGTCAGTTCTTTTTAGAGGAGTCTGGGTACTTTAACGTTGTTACTTCGAACCTTGCCACAGAAGCACTTAATATCCCCGGTTTAGCCTCTTTTGATGCAATCATTTCTGATTATGAAATGCCCCAAATGGATGGTATCGCATTTTTAAAGATAGTGAGGAAAGTCCACGGAGACATTCCCTTCATCCTCTTTACGGGGAAAGGACGCGAGGAAGTGGTGATCGAAGCCATCAACAACGGTGCTGACTTTTATCTCCAGAAGGGCGGGGATCCGGAAGCACAGTTTGCGGAACTTGCCCACAAGACCAAAAAAGCGGTGGAACGCAAACGGGCGGATAGTGCGCTGCAGGAGAGCGAGGCTCGCTTGTCCCTCACCATGGAAGTGGGTAATGCCGGTATGTGGGAATGGAATACTGATACCAATAAAGTACATTTTGATTCCCGGTTCCATGCCATGCTGGGGTATGCACCGGGGGAGCTCCCGACTACCCTCCATGAATGGTTGCCTTACCACCATCCCGAAGATGTTCCAGTGTGGATGGCCAAAACCGAGGCATACCTTCGGGGCGAAAGCCCGTTGTTCGAGAGTGAACACCGAATCCGGAACCGGTCCGGGGAGTGGAACTGGGTCTTTACCCGGGGACGGTTTGCAACTCCGCCCTTATTGGGAGTCCCACGGTTGTTCATTGGCTTTGCAATGAATATTACCGACCGTAAACGTCTTGAAGCGGATCTGGGGAAAAAACACGAGGAACTTAAAGTATCCTACGCAGAACTTGACGGTACCAAGCGGGAACTTCACCGGCAGTTCAATCAACTTTTGGTGAGTGAACGTACGCTCCGGGTTAATGAAGAACGACTGGTGATGGCGCAGAGGATAGGGCAGACCGGCAGTTGGGAGTATGATATAGCAACCGACAAGATCTGGGGGTCTGCCGAGGGTCTCTACATTTTCGGGTACCCTCCTGTAGCCGGTGATTTCCCCCTAAATGATATCGAGGCCTGTATTCCGGAGCGGGATCGGGTTCACCAGGCACTTGTTAATATGATAACAAAAGGTCAGGAATACAATCTTGAGTATGTTATCAATCCTGCAGATGGATCTGCATCAAAAATAATTCATTCCATTGCCCGGCTCGAAAAGGATGCAGATGGTAATCCGTTCAGGATTATTGGTGTCATCCATGATATCACCGGGCGCAAAAAGACAGAAGAAGAATTGCACGAATCGGAACACAAATTTGCTACTGTCTTTCAGAGCAATCCGGTTGCTCTTACCCTCGTATCGGCTACCGATGGCGTATTTGTTGAGGTTAATAACGCTTTTTTGATACAGACTAGGTATGCCCGGGAAGAAATAATCGGTAAAACATCAGACGAACTGGGAATTTTTACTGATAATGATGAATACGCACAGATGGTTTCCCATCTTAAAAATCAGGGTTACCTCCGGGGAATGGAATTGCGATGCCGGATAAAAACCGGCGAAATCCGGACCTGCCGGTTTTCATCCAGTATTATCAGGATGGGCGGCAACCCTTACATTCTCTCCACGGTAGAAGATATCACGGAACGCAAACAGGCAGAGAAAGAGAACTGGAAAGCACGGCAGATTCTTGAAGGCATCTTAAACTCTATCCATGTCCGGGTATTCTGGAAAGACCGGAACCTGGTGTATCTTGGCTGCAATACTCCGTTCGCCCGGGATGCCGGGTTTGAAAAGCCTGAAGATATTATTGGCAGGGATGATTTCGCAATGGGCTGGAAAGATCAGGCCGAGCTATACCGCAGCGATGATCGGAATGTGATAGCGAGTGGGATGCCAAAGATATTCATTGAAGAACCCCAGAAAACCCCCTCGGGTAATATTATCACGCTTCTTACCAGTAAGGTCCCCTTGCGCGATGCTGAAGGTAATATCATTGGCGTACTTGGGACGTATATTGACATCACTGAACGGAAGAAGGCGGAAGGTACACTTAAAAAAAGTTAAGGGAAAAATCCGCTCACTAAAAAAAATGTTCTTGTTGAAAAATTATTCCGGTTACGAACTTACGGAATTCTTTGAAAACCGGAACGAGTTTTGGGGTATGCTGATTATGAACTGTGCCCCCTTACTCCACACGCCGTTCTCCTTGATAGAGAACCCGGTGATTGAGAGAATCTCACGGATGAGGAAGAGGCCATACCCGGTATTTTTCCCAAATCCCCGGGTGAAAATTTTCTCTTTCTCGTCATCCGGTATTCCCACACCATCATCCATATACGTGAGGAGCAGGCCCTTGCCGTTCTGCTTGCAGGATATCCCGATACGGGTTACATGCTCCCCATGGCGCAGGGAGTTGTCGATGAGATTGAAAAAGACTTTCTCAATGAGTGGATCGGCGTAGATCTCCAAATCTCCGGTATCGACTGTTATTATGATGGATCCCCGGTCAACGGTCTTTAAGATTGTCGCAAGGGTATCTTTGACCGGGATCCACCGGGGGGGTTCTGCACCGACGTTCTGGTAATCCCGGGTGAAGATGATCTGCCGGAGGATCATATCGGCAATGGCCTCTTCTTTTTTCAGTACGTCCTCGATTTTTTTATCGGTATTCTGCCGTTTTACCATCGCAATAAAGCCTTTTAAGGAATTGATCTGGTTTATGATATCATGCCGGGTGATACTCGTTAAGAGTGCAACCTGCTTATTTGCTTTTTTGATGATCTCTTCGGTGTTTTTCCGGTCTGTGATGTCAATAACAAACCCTTCAATGGCAAGCAGATCTCCTTTTGCAGAGAAAACGCCTAGGCCTTGCTCCCAGACCCATTTCTCGGCCCCGGTCGCTGTCAGGATCCGGTACATAACCTGGAACTTTTGTCTCTCTTTAATGGCTTGTCTGATGTTTTTCCATGCGATGGACCGGTCCTCGGGATGGATGAGATCAGAAAAGGCAACGGTGCCATTCTCAATGAGATCCGTTGGCTGGTACCCGGTAAGATCTGCACAGCCCTCGCTTACGAACTCCATGATCCATGTACCCTCATTCCGGCACCGGTACGCCATGCCGGGGAGGTTTCCCATGAGGGTGGCAAGCGCCCGCTGGCTCTCTTTGAGCAGTTCTTCGGCTTGCTTTTTATCGGTAATGTCAATACCAAAAGAAATTGTCGCAATGATCGTATTGCCTTCGACAATGACATTGGTATTCCATGATATATACCGGGTTATGCCGGACTTTATGAGGATCGGACTCTCAAAGTTTGTTGGATACCCTGTTGTGATGAGGCGACGAAATTCATCCCAGTATTCCGGGTATCTATCTTTTGGTACAATGTGTTCAAACCAGTTCTTCCCCAGAATCTCTTCGCGGGAATAACCGGTTACCCCCTCTGCTGTTTTATTGAAGATGGTCACATTTCCTTTTATGTCGAGACCGATGATCATGGCGTTTGCTGTGGTGATCAGGTTTTCGGCAAAATCCTTAGCTCTGACCACTTCAGCAGTCCGCTCCATCACCCGCTGCTCCAGCTCATGCTGGTAGGTTTTCATTTCCGTGATATCTTCTAAGATGACACCAGCAGCCCGGGTCCCATTTTCAAAGGTCAGTGGGATACATTTCATCTTAAAGAACCGGCCATCGTCGAGCAGATCAAATCTGACCTCAAGTGCACTCCCCTCGCCATCCAGTGCCCGCTCAATGCCGGACAATTCCCGGGCTGAGAAATGGGGTGCAAGAGTTGATTGTCCGAGCTGCGTTCCTTTCAGTTCTTCTTTACTCATCTTAAAATAATCAAGGAATGCCGCATTGCTTTCCTGGATAAACAGGTCGCTGTCAAGAATCAGGATAAGGTCAGAAGATAAGCTGAGCACATTTGTTAACGGGACCCTCTGGGTGAGATAAAAAAGTTTTGCTGACCCGAGCATTCGCATATCAGCCTGCCCGGTGAGCACAAACGTGTTTAAGTATTTGGCTGCTGTTGTCCGGTTGAGTGACAGTTTTTTTGAGACTTCTTCGATAGTGAGCCCTTTGGGATATTTCCTGAGTAATTCCCGGATATTTTCTTCTTCGAGCTCCCTTGCCAGGGTCTCACATCCTAATAGGTATCTGGCGAGTATCTATATAAATCAGCGGTAATCACCGTTGCCAATAATCAACGATAATCATCAGAACGACAAAGTTTTAAATACTTTGAAGGAAAAGGGTATTTGTTGCAGCCAAAACGGTCGATCCCGGTTTCAGGTTTGCAAAAATTCACCGTATCAATAGCCTCCATCCGGAAAAACATAAGCCAGACAAATTCTGGCACCTGCCATTATCGGCATCCCGGGAGAATGGGGGTGCCATTGCCAGCAATGTGCAGGGAGTAAAAAAAAGAGGTAAAGAGAATGAGTTTCATCGACGATATGAAAATTGGAAAGAAGATGATTGGGGGATTCCTGATCGTTGTGCTGATCCTCGTTGTGGTAGCGATGATCGGCTATTTGAACATGGGAACAATGGCCGCTGCGGACACGAAATTGTACGAGGAAAACACAATTCCCATTGGACAACTGGGATCTGTGCAAGCCGATTTCCAACAGATGCGGGCTGAAATATACCGGTATATTTATGTCCCCTCAGCACGGGCAGCAGCCGCAACAACCATTGCAGATCTACGGGCGAATATAAAGAAAGAGATGGACGCGTACCGTGCCTCATCTTTATCTACTGAAGAAAAGACCGCCCTCGCCCAGTTTGATACAAACTACGCCGCTTTCAACACTCAATACGATGCTGCAATTGATGCCGCTGACAAAAATGATATGAAAACGGTTGATGCAGCTCTTACAGCAGGTTCGCCGCTGATCACTGCCCGAACGGCAGTGGTCACTGCAATTAAGGGACTTGGTACAATCAATACGAATGCTGCAAAAAAAGCCTCTGACGGCAACACAGCGCTCTTCAACAGCAGCGCCATGATGCTGGTCATCGCAACCATTGTCGGTGTTATCATCGCTATTGCAATCGCGCTTTATATGAGCAAGAGCATTACCGGACCGCTCGACCTTGCCAGCAAAAACTTACAAGAGATGGGCATGGGTCACCTTGGCAACCGTCTGAAGATGAACCGGAAAGACGAGATCGGCGAAATGGCGACCGTAATGGATTCCTTCTCTGAAAATCTCCAGAATAACGTCGTCGGCACCATGAAGAAGATCGCAGCAGGTGATCTTTCAACGACAGTAAAGCCAATGGACGCTCATGATGAGATCGGACCTGCCCTTATCACGATGACCAATGCAATCAATGCACTGACTGCTGACACAAAAATGCTTGCAAAGTCAGCAATCGAAGGGAAACTTGACACCCGTGCAGATGCCAGCAAACACCAGGGTGATTACAAAGCGGTTATCGAGGGGGTTAACGGAACGCTTGATGCTGTTATCGGCCCGCTCAACGTTGCAGCCGAATATGTTGATCGTATCAGCAAGGGAGATCTCCCGAAAAAGATCACTGACAATTACAATGGTGACTTCAACGAGATCAAGAATAACTTAAACAACTGTATCGACAACATCAACGCGCTTTCCACTGATGCGAATATACTGGCAAAAGCCGCAGTTGAAGGAAAACTTGACACGAGATCTGATGCGACAAAGCACATGGGCGACTATCGGAAGATCATGGAAGGCGTCAACGCAACACTCGACGCGATTGTCGGTCCACTCACTGTGTCAGCAGGATATATGGACCGTATCGCCAAAGGCGACATACCTCCAAAGATCACCGACCAGTACAATGGTGACTTCAACAAAATCAAGAACAACTTAAACGATTGCATTGAAGCCCTCACCGGTCTCCAGGGCGATTTAAGCAGCACGATCACTGCACAGAAAGCCGGAGATATGGACGCACGTTGCACAGCCAAAAACCTGCAGGGTGCTTATCTTGAACTGGCAAAGGGGGTCAATCAATCTCTTGATGCAATCACAATTCCGGTGATGGACTCCGTTAGTATCATGGGAGAGTACGCTCAGGGCGACTTTACCAATGAGATGCGTGTCCTGCCAGGTAAGCAGATTGTGCTCACCAACGGATTGAATGGCATCCGCACCAATGTATTGGCTCTCATTTCTGATGCGAACATGCTCGCAAAAGCAGCTGACGAAGGAAAGCTAAAGACACGTGCAGATTCAAGCAAGCACCGCGGAGATTACAAGAAGATCATTGATGGGGTCAATGCAACACTCGACTCAGTAGTCGTACCCGTCAACGAAGCCCTTCGGGTCTCGAAAGGTTATGCAACACAGGACTTCACTACCCGTGTCGATCCAAACCTCAGGGTACCCGGTGACTGGTTAGCTTTCAAAGAAGCTTTAAACAATATTGGTATAGCGGTATCAGACGCAGTGACCAACATTGGTACTCAGGTGACTGATCTCGCAGCCGGTGCTGAAGAGGCAAATGCCAGTGTAGAAGAAGTGACTGCCGGAGCAGGACAGGTAGCAAAGAACACCAGTGCGGTAAGCGTCAATGTCGAGAAATCCATGGCAGGTATCGAGCAGGTGCAAAAGGCCATGGAAGATCTCTCCCGCACTATCCAGGAAGTTGCAACCCGTGCGGATGTAACTGCAAAACTCGTGCAGGATACCACCTCCTACAGTAAAGAGGGAATGGACCTTGCCCGTAAGACCGAGAATGGTATGCAGGGCATCACCAAGTCCTCGAATGATGTTAATGTCATCATTCTCGAGATAAAGGGACAGATGGATAAAATCAGCGAGATCGTCAGCTTGATCACCGACCTTGCCAACCAGACAAACCTGCTCGCCCTTAATGCGGCAATCGAAGCAGCACGGGCTGGCGATGCAGGTCGCGGGTTTGCTGTTGTCGCAACGGAAGTCAAGTCACTCGCAGTCGAGTCACGGGCATCTGCCGAGAAGATTGCAGAGATGATCAACAACCTCCAGACGCAGACCAACAGTGCAGTAGATGCGGTTGCTTCTTCCAACACCGGAGTCAAACAAGGCAGCGAAGCACTGCATGAAACGTTGAACAGCTTCTCCAAGATCGTAGAATCGATCGACCAGGTGAGCAAGAATATCAGCGATGTTGCCGCTGCTGCTGAAGAACAGGCTGCTTCTGTCGAAGAAGTGACGGCCAGTGTAAACGAAGTCGGCGGACTGATGCAGAGCACGGCAAAAGAATCCACGGATGCTGCAGCTGCAAGCGAAGAGTCGGCTGCTGCCATTGACCAGATCTCAAAGGTCATCGGTAATGTGAACAATATCGTCGACAAAGTGACCAAAGAAGTCTCGAAGTTCAAGTGCTGATGGGGGATACTAACATGGCAAAAGTAACCCATCCAACAGAACCGGAGGAAGAGATCTCCTCCTCCCCTCCTGTAGCACAGGGAGAGGTGTCTGCTGATAAGACGCAGGCCATAAAGGACAAGAAGGCAGGAAAGCACGAAAAGGGAATGTTGCAGGTCGTTGAGTTCCTGCTCGGAAACGAGCACTACGCAGTTGACCTCTTCGATGTCAAGGAAGTTGTGGAGTACACGACCATCACCCAGCTCCCCAACAGTGCCTCCTACATGAGGGGTATCATTGACCTCCGGGGCGAGATCACTACCATCGTGGACTTAAAAGAACGCCTGCATATCGCAGCAACTACCGAGTTACAGGAAGAGAACAGCAGGATCATCGTATTGGACGAGAAGATTACCCGGGCCAAGACCGGGATCATGGTCGACGATGTTACCTCGGTTTCAACCTTCGATATGAGCGATATTGACAAGACTTCCGCTGCGGATAATCACGAAGATACTGCTATCCTTGGCATCATAAAAAAGAAGGTCAAGGATAAGGAGCACGAGAAGAACGAGCTGATCATCTGGATCGACATCAAGTACCTGCTCAAGGATATCGGAGAAGGTATGTCTCTCACCTGAGAGCCGATACTTTCTAAGATATCAACCAATTTCAGTGACAAGAATACTTTCAGAAACGGTGAAAAATGCCCAATGATAAAAAAAATGATAGAGGACTGACTATCCAAGACGTGGATTATCAGGGAGGGAACGACGCGCTTAAAGTTCGCCTTGTTTTTTATGATCTCGTAATGCAAGGACTTGATCGCATGGATATTCCGGTTCCCGTTATCAACAAGAATTACAAAATCCTGTATCCAACTCAGAAATATCTGGAACTTCTTGGAATGAAAAAAAAACAGGCAATTGGAAGGTACTGCTATGACCTCTACCAGACACGTAACTGCAAGACTGCGATGTATCTCTGCCGGGTGGCAATGACGTGGGATGCATTTGCAGAATGTGAGAACCTGACTGGTGCAAACCAGATTACACCGTGCTTTGCAGATCCCATAAATGATGCTGAAGGAACAATGTATCCAGGTATAGCAATTTCAGCAATCCGCAGAGCGAATTGAGGATTCGATTAAGTACCTGCTCAAGGGTAGTGGTGAAGTAAAACCATTTTTTCACCGGATATCGTGTGATATCTGAAAACGGAATGAACCGGGAGAAGCGACATCTGTCAATAACCGATGTAACGAGATTGTTCACCATTGTTTACTGCATGCAGTTCGAAGAAAGGACGTCAGAAGTTTCAGGCACCTGCGATAATTAAGTACGGTAAAAAAGATTGACCAAGACATAAGGAGGGGTTTAGGTACCGGGGTAATTACCAAAATCTGCAAGGCACAGGACACAAACCACAAAACGACAACAGTCCATTGATGGGAAAAATGGACGGCTTATCTAAAACCACATTCCGGGATTTTAAAAGCAAATCGATACAGTGGACAGAACCGGATATGATCCGCATCACCGAGGATGACAGATGTGACGAAAAACACGAACAGGAATCATGGCGCCCTCCCGATTTCTTCCGGGATTGAACTCGAGATTGACAGGACTCGTATACTTACGGTGCTGTGCGTTCATGAAAACCCGGTGTTCCTTGACCGGCTCTGCAGGCATCTTGAGCGGCGGGGAGATCTTTCCGTTGATACCACAACATCGGTTGAAGATGCACTTCACCTGATGAAGTATGTTCTTTTCGATGTCATCGTTACAGATTATAACCCTGTCCCTGTTGAAAAAAATAGTTTTCTCAAAACTGTCCGGAACCAGGGAAATGCGGTTCCGTTCATTTATTTTACCCAAAAACTGAATGCCGAAATCGAGATGGAAATCCGTGTGTATAGTGCTGTGTATGTTGTTGAGTGGGAAGAAGAAACCCTGTCACGAGGATTCGATGACCTGTACTTGTCAGTAAAACAGGCTGCAGCTAAAAACCGGAAGGGAAACGCTTCCCATCAGAAAGTGCTTTTTTGATGTTGTTTTTGTTAATGATTACATTCAGTGAATCCAATGATTCGGAAATATTTCTTGTTCTGTAATTACCCTGCCCAATGGTATGAGCAGATGAGATTTTTAGAAACTTAATGCTGATCTAAACAAAATTGGTAACCTTCTCCTGCCCCTTTATGTCCCTGGACCGATACGTAACAACATTTATTCCGGTCAGGATGAATGCGACCTAAAAGGGAACACCTTGCTCCGGTTGAATAGTATCCCGACAATAAGCACGATGGGAAAAACGATCAGAATGCCGGTATGGAGTTCAAAGTTCCTTTGAGAATTCCTGTAAATTCTATCGACCGGATGATAAAAAATATCATTTGCATCCTTATGAAATGAAAAAAGTGCAGGAGATGGAGGATTATGGTGTCGGCATGACAATAACCGAGGCTTTTTCGTCAAAGGGATTCTTCCGTATCGCAAGACTAAAGAGATACGGGTAATGGTTCTTGAGATATTCCATGTATTTGAGCCATTCAGGAATCAGCTGCGAATAAACCCGTTCGATATCCTTTGCGAGATGATTCTTATCCGATGGGGGTAGTTTGGAAAGATCGCCCCGTGCCTTTAATTCTTCGGTCAGGTGGTTGACGGCAAAGATGAGATCGGTGAACGTTTCATGTTCAAAGACCATCGGATTTTCGACAAGCCGGAGCAAAAAGTCCTCATTACTGATAAGAAATCTCCGCAGTTCATCAAGATCAACGTGATCAATAGCGACACTGCACGTGTGATTTTTCAGGCACACCTCTACATCCTTAAACATCTCATTATGCCAGTCGGTTCCAATGACAAGGTGTTCTTTCACCGCGTCGATAGCAGTATCCGCTTTTGTCAGCTGAGCAAGGAGGGGAATCCCTATTCTGGAAAAGAACGTACCGATGACCATATTCAGTTTTTCCATCCTTCGTTGCTTCTCGCGGGATTCAAGCATCTGATCAATGATGAGCGTGACGATGAGAACTTCGATCGGGATAAAAGCAATATCCCCGATAAAAAATATGAACAGGTGATGCGAGTCCTGAAAAAGCAGGTAGTGAGCGGTAAACATTGCAAGGGACAGCGTAATGAGTCCTATCCCTGCAATCAGTTTCCACCGGGTATCTTCTTTCATGCAATTTTCTGTGGGATGTTGATTATGATAATTAATTCCCCCGTTTCGGATCTGCCCTGATGAATTTTTATCAGAATCAGTTCTTTTCCTTCCTCATTTCCTATGAAAAACCGGTATGTCGGAAAAGCCGACCCTCATATTCGCGTTCTGGCAGGGTTTTGAAGCCCGGACAGGCTAAACTAAGTGGTAAAAACAGCAGCGATAAAAATGCCTTTGGTGGCCTTTGGGCGAGGGGAATTCCTGCCGCATTTTGACAAACAGGGCTATAATTGGGCGTATTTTCCACAGGAACCAAAAAGACGGGATTTGCGGGGTTTCCCGGTATTGATCGTCATGCTGAAAATGGGAATAGGGTCCAATTTGGGCGTATTTCCTCACATGACCCATACCCCGATATTCCAAGTGTCTTCATCGAGGGATAAATGAGGGGTTTTGTCATCCCTCCCCCTGTAATATTCCCAATCCTCTGCTGAGCTGTCACCGGATCCATAACCCGGACCAGCATCAGTCAGGCCGTGGTGATGAACAGAGTCCAGAAGACTTTCTTCACCTACCCGTCCTTCCCGATCACTACGATGGAATTATCTGAATATCAGAATCGTGGCTACGATGCCCGAAAGTGAGTACTACAATGGGGTGCGAAGGTAACGAGCAGACAAAGCGACGAGTTCGAGCTACAATCCCTGTTTCATACGACCCGCTGGTCCAGGGCTTTCCTGACAAGAGCGAGTAAATCCTCATAACCGAACGGTTTGATGATGACCCCGTCCGGTGCAACTTCCCGCATTCTTTCGAGCGTGCGCTCCGAAGTATAAGCAGTGACGAAAATAATGGGAATCGAAAAACGCTGTCGGATCTGTTGGGCCGTCTCAACACCATCAAGCGATCCTGCAAGTCCGATATCCATAAGGATGAGATCGGGTTTTGGGGACTTTTCCAACGTTCGAAGTGCCATCTCCCCGGAGTAAGCCGGGTCGATAACCCGGTATCCCGCTTTTTCCAGCAACTCGATCAAGTGGAGGGCGATCAGGCCTTCGTCCTCCACTACCAGAATAGTCTCCCCCGTCATCAGTAATCCTCTTTATTGTCCAGCCGGAAAATAAACTTAGTGCCCTTGTCCATATGGGCCCCGATCTTCGCCCGGAGCTGGTGGCGGCCAAGGAAATTCACCAGCTTGAGGCCGAGCGATTTTGTTGACAAGGGATCGAGTTCCGGCGGCAGTCCGCAACCGTTATCGGCCACTATGAGTACGTACGTCCCGTCCTCACATCCAAGCGAGACCCGGATTGTGCAGGTTTCTCCCCGTGCTGCCATGCAGTCGAAACCCGGCGGGAATGCGTACTTGAACGAGTTGGTCACGAGCTCGTTGATGATCAGCCCGGCCGTGGTTGCCCGGGCGAGATCGAGGGACACTCCCCCTGCATCGACAACGGTCCGGATCACCGTACTCCCCTTGTAGGAACCGGCGATATAACCCACAAGATTTGTGAGGTAGATCTCCATCTCCACATTCGAGAATTTTCCGGTTCGGTACAGGGTCTCGTGGATAAGGGCCATACTCCGGGCCCGGTTCTGGAGATCCTTCCGGAGTGCCCTGCCCTCTTTAGTGTCCTCGTAGGAGCCATCGAGGCTTAGGAGCGAGATGAATGCAGTCAGATTGTTCTTGACACGGTGGTGGATCTCGGAGAGGAGTACCTCTTTTTCCGCGAGCGCTTCTTTCAGCTTCAACTCGTTCTGCCTCAGGTTTTCCTCGTTCTTCTCCAGCTCGCTTACGTTCTGTCGGAGCTTCTCCTGTGTGGTGCTGAGTTCCTTGTTGATCGTATTGAGGTCTTCATACCTCCGCCTCAATTCCTCTTCTGCTTTTTTGCGCTCATCCGCTTCAGATTCCAGATGGATATTGGTCTTTGCCAGTTCTGCAGTCCGTTGCTGTACGCGCTCTTCGAGTTCATCATGTGCCTTCTGGAGCGCCACCTCGGCTTTCCTGCGTTTGCTGATGTTCCTTGCTGCTGCAAAGACACCCGCGATATTTTCTGATTCGTCCAAAAAGACCGTTGCATTGTACAGGACCGGTGTTGTGTGTCCGTCCCGGTGCTGGATCTCAAGCGCATAATCCGTAACAGCTCCGTCACGGAAAACCGTTTCGTACCCGGCCTTTGCCCGGTCTGGTTCCGTGAAGTACCGCGAAAAGTCCGTGCCAATCAGTTCTTTTCTGGAGGACCCTGTCACGACGGTGGTCGCTGCATTCACATCGCTGATCTTCCCCTCGGAATTGATCGTGACCAGCGGGTCAAGGCTCACCTCGATCAGGTTCCGGTTGTACGCACTGGCCTTCTTCATCGCCTCCTGCGCTTTATTCCGCTCGGTAATATCAATACCCATCTCCAGGATCAGGAACGATCCGTCCGTATCAGTGAAGGGGAAATCGTAGATATCGTAGTCCCTGCCGTTCGGGCCGGTCCAGTACCAGTGGTGCGGGGCTTTCGTCTTCATGACTGTGTACGTCTCGCACGTCTCGCAGGGTTCAGTTCGGTTGAAGAGGAAATCATAACAACACCGGCCATGCGACTCCCCGAAATTTTCCCGGAAGTACTTGTTGGCAAAAGGCATATGGTATTCAGCGTCGAGCAGGCAGACGTATACCGGCAGGGTCTCGAGCACGTCATACAACCGCTGATGCTCGATCCCGGTATCTTTCACGGCCTTTTCCAACTGCTCCGTCCGCTCCATGACACGCTGTTCGAGGAACTCGTTTGCCGCTTTGAGAGCTATCTCTGCCTCGGCGAGGTTGTCGATGTTCTGCCGGAGTACCTCCTGCGTGGTGCTGAGCTCCTCGTTGATCGCATTGAGTTCGTCATGCCTCAGCTTCAATACCTCTTCCGCGTTCTTCCGTTCGGTGATGTCACGGTTGCTGACTCTTCTCCCCAGAAGCGTGCCGTCATCGGAAAATACTGGACGGCACACGTGACCGATCCAGCGTACTTCACCGTCTTTCCTTCTGATCCTTAAGTCAACAGGATCAATCTCATCGGCCCCCCCGTGCCTGGTCCTGTGTTCGAAAACAAGAGCACGGTTATCAGGGTGAATGATATTATCGAGAAGGTGGCTGTTATCCATGAACTCCTGCACGGTGTACCCGGAGACCTGCTCGCATGATGGAGATATATACACAAATGAACCGTCCGGTCTAATCCAGTATTCCCAGTCATACGTGAAATCCGCGACAATGCGGAACTTTTCTTCGCTCTTACGAAGTGTCGTCTCGGCCCGGGTAAGGTCTTTGATATTCTGCCGCAGTTCGTCGTCAGTTGCCGTGAGTTTCTCGTTCATGGCGGCGAGCTCATCGTTTTTCCGGACAAGTTCATGTTCAGCGCGTTCAAGTGCCCTGCCCATCTCCCCCGAGACCAGGGCTACTACGAATGCCGTGGCAAAAGAGAAGACCACGAGGGTTGCCGAGAGCAGGACCGCATCGGGGAACGTGAACCAGGAAAACAATCCGACGATCACAAAATTCTCAAAGAATACGATGCCGATGATAAGCGGAATGAATACCCGGAGGAGACTCGCGCTGGTGGAATTACCCAGCATGTACTTAACCGGGGCTGCATCAGGGCCGGCAGCCGCGATGAGTGCTGCGCCGGTGAAGAACGCAGCGAGCGCCGAAAGGGCTGCGATGGGAATGAATTGCGTTCCGTACAACATTGGTTTGCCATAGATATAGCTCAGGACAAAGGTGAAGCTGATAAGGGAGATCACCAGTCCGATGCTGCTGATGGTATTCTTACCCTGTGTGGGCTTCGCTGACGGGCTGCAACTTCGGACGACGAGCACCAGCGCAAGTGCCGCGGGGACTGCAAGGCCGGCTGCAATCGGAGAGACCGGTGATGATGACGGCCCAAGGACACTTATCCCGGCCTTGACAAAAAAGTTTTCAATAAAAAAATGGCCACCCTGGACACTGAATATGAACTCAATGGTTGTTACCGCCGCAATAACGACAAGCGCAGCCTGTACCACCCGCCCGGCTAACCGCTGCAGGGGTTTTGCAGCCTGATAAGCAAGGACTGATCCGAGGAAGATCCAGATCAGGGCAGCGCTGAGTGCTATTGTCCTGTTCTCCACGTTCGCGCGGCCGATGAGGGTTACACCGAAGTGCGCAGTGAGGATCCCAATGATGGCGGTCGTCAGAACAAGAAGGCCAAAAGCGATGGTGAGGCGCTTGAACAGAAGTTGTTCCGGTATAGTATCCGCGATTCGGAGAGGTATACTGTGCTGTCGCGAATCGGGTTCAGTGACCATGGGATCATTCCTGCCCTGATAGTACTGTAATGAGATATCGGTTATGAACTAGTCCACTACATTCAATTTAAAAATATCGGAGGAGATTAATCGAAGATTTTTAACGATTTTTTGGTTCTGGCAGCAAAGAACCTTTTTTTACGGTCGTTTGACCCGTACCAACGGAGAGCACCGGTCAAAAAATCCCGCAATAAATGGTGCGAACTCTGCATGCCAGCATTCAGATCCCTTCTGAAGTTCCCAGCCGTTTGCAAGTACCTGCCGGACATGCTTTCCCAGGCGTACCTGTAACAGGGTTTCTGACTGGAGAAGATCTTCAACCCGTGTAAATTCGCGGGGCACTTCCATCTCATATTTCCCATCGTTGATATAGGGCCCGGGTAAGGGAGAGACGACATGCTTTTCCCGGAATTTTTCTGCATTTGTCCGGTTCCAGATGGGTGGTCCTGTATGTATACGGACGTTTGGGAGTTCTGTCACCAGCAACTCCATAAGAAACATGCAGCGCTCTTCTTCCATGGTATAGTGGGCGTGATGCACGGCAAACCCGTTCCGATCGAGATGCTCAACGATAGCACTCATGCTTCGCTTCAGCTGCGGGACGATGACCTCTTCGATATAGGGGGGCGTGGCGAATGTAATTGCATAGAGGCCCGTGCCCCGCTTTGCAAGAAGGTTGCCAAGCTCTTCTTTTGTAATCGTTTGCGGAGCGGGTACCAAAAAATATTTTTCTGAGGGAGATTCGAGATATCCCTGCGCAAGTTCCACAAACTCCACCATGCGGTCAAGTGAGACTGCTGCGGCAACATTGCGCCGGGGATCAACCGGGTCAATCACGATTAAGGGTTCGTCAAACTCTTTTGCTGCATGATGTTCGGGATCGACAATCATATGCGGACGCCATGTGGCCGTAGCTTTCAGGAGCGGGGTGAACCCGCCATAGTAGAGCACCAGCAACTCGCAGAGATACCCGGAGAAGCCCTCGGTCATCTGGTCGGAGCCATAAATCCCCCCGGCTTTTGCGAACCGCTTGAGCAGGAGCACGTCATCGATCAGGCCATTGATCTTATCGGTAATATAGCGTGTGTGAAACGGTGTGCGGTCGACTGCGCTCTGGATCCTGGTTGCACTATCCACATTGTAGCAGGGTACAAGATCCACATCCACGTCATCGATGACCGCATTGATATACGGGTGCTCGGCGTATTTTTCGTGAAATTTTGTCGAGAACTCCGAGGCAATCTTTCGTGCAAGGGCAAGTCCCTCCTCTTCAAGCTGCTCGCGGGACAGGCTGGCATCAAAAAGCATGAACACATCGAGATCGCGATCCCCCCTCACCCAGGTATGGCGGGCAATCGATCCCACTACCATGCCCTGTGCTTTCCCACTCTTTGCAATAGCATCCAGCAGTCGTTTTGCTATACCACAGACATGTTCACGTTCTTCAAGAGTCGGACGGAGGGTAGCAAGAACCGCGTCTTCGAGCGGAAGCCGGGTTACCATGGTACCTCCAGCAGATCCTCATAAACTGGTCCTTGTGGAGTCAGGGTGCTCTTTTTTAATTTCAAGCCGCTGATCGTGCAGCTCCCGTATTCCCTGTTGTCGAGCTGGCTGATAGCCGCAAAGAGCGAGGGGTCGGGATATTTGACTCGCGC
>JBAZQT010000103.1:0-7210 GCA_041645055.1 Methanoregula sp.
CATGAGCAACCGGACAATGCCATTGGACAAAGGAAACGGCATTACGACGAACAATCCTCTCAAACAAGAACTAACGGCTTTTTGCCGAAGAACGAGCCCGGCAAAAAGTTTGAAAGGATTTTGCCGCTGGTTTGCGACCGGAAAACGTTTCCGGACATAGCCGGCGCCGTAAAGTTTCGCCATTTCCGGATGTTTTTGAATCAAGTATGGGACGACTACGTTTCCGAACTTTTCAAGAATGTTAAGTGCATCGTCCAGCGAACGAAAATGGTGGTGGATCGCTGTGATTTCCGGATCGTGAAATAGCCCATTCGGATATTTCTGCCAGATGCGAAAAGCGAGTTCGGCGTCCTCTCCACCGTACAGCCGGAGATTTTTATCAAAAAATCCGACTTGCTCCAAAATTTCCCGCCGAACCGACGTATTATTAAACAGAAAGACCTGAAACGGCAATGGTGTGCCGGTGGGATATTTTGTCACCCCGCGTTTGCCAAAATAAAGATAACGCTGATATTTGTCGAGTGGAACCTCTGGCGCTGGACGGAGCGAGCCGATGATTCCCACTACGTCGGTATTATTAAAGTGAGCGACATGTCTGGCGATGAAATCCGAAGCGACTTCCATATCGGCATCGAGGAAAATGAGTATTTCGCCGGATGATTGTCGAATTCCGGTATTTCGCGTAACGGCACGGTCTTGATTTTCTAAGTGGCGGACGACGTGGAAGGTTGGCGGAAGTATTGTATTTCGCAGAAATTTTAAAGTACCATCTGTCGAGCAGTCATCGACGACGATTACTTCGTATTGATTTTTTGGATACGTTTGCTCTGTAAGTGCTTTGAGAACGATCGGCAGAGCCCGGACGGCGTTAAAGGCGGGAATAATGACGGATACTTTTAGCAGTTGCGTCATGCCGACGGCTCCGTTTTTGGGGCGACGATGACGGAGTGGTGGAATACGTCAAAATTTTTCGGTAAAAGAATGGAGAAAAACGTGCCCAGCAGGTTAGTCGGAACAATCAGAAATGGAATGATGACAAAGCGGAGAAACGCGAATCGACGGAAGAGTTTTTTAAAAAGGTACAAATTCCAGAGTTGGGCGATGACCTCGATGAAATTTCCATACTTTTCGTAACGGAGAATCTCAAAATGATGTCGTGCAAGAATGTCGCGCAGTCCGAATTCAGTATATCGTCCGAAATCATAAGGTTGTTCGTGCTCTTCCCAGAAAAATGGTGTCGTGAGCAGCAAATAACCACCGATTTTTAAAACGCGCCGGATTTCGGAGAGCGATTTTTCACAATCAAACAAGTATTCGAAGACTTCGGCGCACAGTACGCTATCGAAACATTCCGCCCGGAAAGGAATTGTCTTTCCATTGTAAAATACATCAATCGGTTCGTCCGCATGATCATGTCCGGCGTGAAAAACCTCCAAGCCGATGTGTTCTTTGACGCTGAATAAATAACTGTACGATTTGTTTCCGCACCCAAAGTCTAGCATTCTGTCGGAAAGAAATTGGGCATGGTTCTTTAATCCATGATAAATTCCCTTTTTGACGAAATAGCAGGGATTCGTCATTAGTGAGATGATCCCCGGTTCCAGCTTCTTCCGTCGGATATATTGTTTAATGGAACTCAGCACGATGGTTTCGGTTTGTCAGATTAGTAGTCACAATACCGGATACTTTAAAGGAATCCAGGGTATAGAAACTGATGTTCTTCCGGTGTAGTCACAGGTATTTTTTTGGTATTTCATAGTGTTACCGTTCAGATAAATTTCAATGTTTTTATCTGTAGAGCAGTAGAATGTTAATCCTTGTAACGAATCAGCGGAGATTCTTGTTTCTCTGTTTAAAGTACGTAAAAAGGGCGAAATCGTTATCTTAATGGTATCGCAGTCCTCTTCTACAGTCCATGTTAGAAAATTACTCACTTCGTAATACTGTAATAATCGTGTGGTGGTGGTTAATAGCAATTTCTTTTCTGAGTATAAATTCGAGATGTGTTCCAAATCCTTCCTTAACTTCAAAGGAAATAAATCGGGATTAAATAGACCTTCACAAAAATGCGTATAGACGATTAAAAAACCTTCATTGCTTACCAATCTATTAATGTTCTCCTGTTTTAACTGATTTGACAGATCGTTTATATCTAAAGTTTTTTCTCTTCCCCAAGCGTTCACGAACCGGAGAAAATCCCAAATCTCATTTCCATCCTGGAGTGTTTTTTTAACCATTAATCTATTCTTAATATCGAACAATTGGTTTTTATATTGTTTGTATTTGACATTAAATAACAGAGTCTGGATTAGATTTTTTAGTTCAATATTTATAGTATTTAAAGCATCTTGGCCTAATACGTGAGTCATTCTTCCCAACCAACCGTACCGCAATCCATGTTTCACCAAAATGTCAAAATGGTATGATTCCGAGCACGGAACCGCGCCATAAAATGTCTTGCTGTGTCCTATGTTTTGGGAATTGAGCAGAGTGCCATGATTGACCCAGGTCTTGATGCACAAGTCATGTTTAACCAGTTCATTAATTGAGATTTCCGCATATCTTCTGGCAAATCCTCCTTCATCAAAATTTCCATACGTGTGGAGAATGTCTATATGCCCAGAATGGATAAACTCTCTGCAAAAAGGTGAAAATGATGTATGCCGGGAGGTATTCTCTTTGAAATAGCTAAGTTGCTCGCTTCCGGTATTATTAAAAAACCAAAAGCTATTGCCTACCTCAAGACTTAAACCTCTGCCAAAGGGCGTATCAAAATTACCGTTTAAATAATTCATTAAATCGATATAAACCTTAAGTGATGGGGTATTATCTACATCGTTTGAGATGGCCAGTGCGGCTTTATACGGAAAAGGCAACTTTCTTATGGTCACTTCTTCGTTAATCATTTCTTTTAAAACCTATTACCTCAAAATCTGCCGGTAAGCCGAAAAAAGTTTCACCGTACAAAGGTTTAAAATGCTGGCTCTTCATATTCCCAAAACTGCCGTCAGGACCATAGAATGTGATTTCCAAGTTGTTTTGTTTGAAAAGTCTTTCAACGTCTTTCCTGCGCAGAAATGTAATTTTCTTGATATGCCGCTTTAGTAGAATTACAAAGGAAAATGTCCTAATAGTTAACCTAAAGGCGCCAAGGATCGATCTTAATCTGCCTTGTTTTAATCCTTGGATAAAGACTTTATATAAGGGCCACCCGGGCCCATCGCTGCAAACATATATTTTTCCGCCCGGCTTTAACACTCTCGAAAACTCTTTTATGACCTTGTCCTCATTTGTATACATCAAAGCGCTGTACGAAAAGATGGCATCAAAAGTCGCATCTTTAAATGGTAAAAAATGCAAATCACCCTGATAGTATTGAATGTTTTTCTTTTTGTATTCTCGGGTAAAACATTGAGCGATTTCCAATAGACCGGCGTTAATATCAAGCGCGCGAATGAAGCCATTGACGTCTGACAGAGCGAGCGTCCACTGCCCACAGCCACACGCAGCATCCAGGACATCTCCGAAATCTTTCATCTCAAGCACGTCAATGCGTTTCCGATAATATTCGATACCGCGCTCATATTGAATTCGTGAATGTTTCAGGTCGCCTTCGGTTGCATTGCGAAATTTCTGTGTTTCCAGAAAGGCTAATTCGGGTTGACCATTGTGCTGTGCTGAAGGCAAATTATTCATTTCAGGTGATAAAATTTTCTAATTTTGTAGTTATTTCACTCGCTTTATAAAAATCAACCGTCCGAAATCCGTTCTCGATGAGTTTGCTCCGCAAGCCGGCATCTGCCAATAATGAGTCGACATTTGCCATAAGCTGCCTTATGTTATCTATTTGTACTATGAGTGCATTGTAATTGTTGGTTAAATATTCCCGTACACCCTGATTATCTATTGCCACTACTGCACAACCGCACGCCATGGCTTCCATCGGTGGTAATCCCCAACCTTCCCAATGGCTCGTGTGTAGAAACACTTTGCTTGTATTGTAAAGATGTCGTAATTCCTCGATCGATGGCCTAACGATAACCTGAATCCATGACGGAATCCGATGAATCGGCTTGCGCGGCGCAACGATCGTGGCGGTCAGTTCGGGCAGATGTTTTTTTGTCATCTTTAAGACTTCGATCCCGTCTTTTGCTCCTTTGATCTTATGCGGATGATAAACCATCATCACGTCGTTCCTGCGTTCTGGTTGTGGAGATTCAATGTAGAATTCTTCCGGATGAATTGCATTTCCGAGCGGGCCAAAACTATTCTCGCCGATCTTTTCCATCTCGGCCATGATCCATCCGGAAACCGCAATCTTTTTCAATGGCAGGTGATATGTCGCCAAAATCCGTTTTTTTCGGGAAAAGTACGTCTCGAAACTTTGTAACAGGTAAAATTTTCTTCCGTGTTCCGGCGGTAAAAGAGCCACCGCTTCTGCCGTCTGCCAGCCGACTGCAATTACGACATCGCCGGATGGAATATATTTCGATATGATTCGCTGAACGACCATGATGTTAACGGATGGTTTCGGGATGTAGTACAAATCGTCGGAAACATGCTGAAGTCTGTCGAAGAGGGAAGAAATTTTTTTCCGAAAAAAATAAATTGGATTACCAGTCTTGATTTGAATCGGATAAACCAAGGTTACCTCGTGACTGCGATCGGACAATCTGTTGGCATATTCATTGACGACTTTGACGCCGCCGACGGGAATTTTGATGAAACCGGGCAAGATGAAAGTAATTTTCATTTTAGAATCGGACTCCGATGGATTCGTAATATCGATACAATTTTTTCACGACATTTCTAAAATCGTGGCGCTTTTCCACCCATTCGCGGCTGGCCGCCATGCGCGCCGGTAACGTTTCGGGATTTTCGATCAATTCCAGCAGTTTGCTTTTCAAATTCGTCACGCCGGCATTTTGAAATGGATGATCGGGTATGAATTTTTCGTAGGTCGGATTCAGGTAAGTGACGCACACCAATCCCAGCGAAAGCGCTTCAAGCGAATTCATCCCGTAGCCCCAGGCGTGGTCGGTGACCTGGTCGATGTAAATATCCGCCTGTTTTTTCAATTCGATGACTTTGTCGTGCGGCTGATTTTCGATGAAGATAAACCGGATGCCGTGACTTTTTTCGAGTTCATTGCAAACACGTATGATTTCTTCACTGCCTTTAACCAATCGATTCGTGGTCGCATGGCAAATGGTCAGCGGCCGATTGGGTGTCGATTTCGGCTGATGCGCCAACACATCGTACGGTAAAAAGAGATATTTCAGGTTCGGGTGGCGAAAGGTCAGATCGAGTTCGCTGGTCACGTTCAAGTCGCTGAGTTTATCCATTTCCGGAATGACGCCGCGGTTGCGTATGTCCTGTCCGTGATAGGCGCAGATGATTTTTTTACTACGTGCTTTCAGTCGTTTGGCAAAGCGCGCATCGCGAAAAAAATCCGTTCCCCATTCAAAATGATAAACGTCGAAATCTTCCAGCCCGTATTTCCGGATCGCTTTTTCAATGATCGGTTGCCAGAGCGTTTCCCGCAGACGAAAGAGTTTTTTCTGCCAGCGCGGCGGATTCCAGAGCGTTGGATAACCGGGTAATTCAGCGTAAGGATCACGGCGATCCATGTGCTGGATGAAAGCCAGCCGTGGTTTGATGAACCACGGTTTTGCGGCGATCAGCGGCAGATTCAGGCAAATGTCCTCTTCGAAACCGCCCGAACTTTTATACCATGTGACGAAACGGCATTCATTTCCGTTCATTTCGTGGGCGCGCTTCCAAGAAGAAAGCGTTCCTACGGTGTTTTCGGGAGAAATGTACAGAATTTTCAGCACGGTCGAAAAATAAGAAATTCGCGCTTAAATGTGAACCGAAAAGATTACGGATGGAATTCTGCTCGGAGTGTTATCTTTCCCAAAGGTATCGATAGAGTTCTTCAATCTCAACTTCCATCGAACGCCAGTTGAATTTTTCCGCAACCGCCCGTTTTCCCCTGGAGCCCATCTCGTGTCGGAGTTGGTCGTTTGCGAGTAAAATAGAAATCTGTCTGCCGAGATTTTCGGCTGTCAGAGGATCGATAATAATCCCGGCGCCAGTGCGTTCGACGAACTGCTCGATTGATGGAATGCGACAGCCCAGAACGGGAATTCCGGCTGCCATAAACTCAAAAGGCTTGATCTGGATGGAGCGTTTGAGCGCTTCACCGGAGTTCATTGACGATAATCCGATCGTGGCGCTCGCGACCAGTTTCGGAATCTGGTCGAAAGGAATCGCCGGATGAACTTCAATGACATCTGTAAGTTTCCGGAGAGATATGAAGTTCGTCAGTTGTCGAGAATATCTTTCGTCGATATCTCCAATGAAAACAAGCCGCGCCGACGGAAATTCCGCATGTACATACTTCATCGATTCGATCATCATCTCGATGTTGCGTGTCGGGGAAATATGACCATGGTAGAGGATGATCGGTTTATTTTTATCCGAAGTATCCGGTAATCTGAATAATTCGGCTTGCGGGAAATTGTATATCAGCGTGACGTTTTTCCGAAATCGTTTAAATCCTTCGGCAATCCATGGCGTCACCGTTATCACGCGATCTGCAAAAAATACATTTGCCCACTCGATTATCTGGGCGAGAATGGCAAGCGGAAGCCTGATCGCAAGCGGTCGGCGCGACGATTCCATAAAAAGCCAAAAGATCGTTTCGTGCGCATCGTAAATGATTTTCCGACCGAATTTGTACTTCCATAAAATTGCCGCGAGGAGAAAATCGAAGTCATGATAATGATAAACATCGGCATGTTGACGGCGAGCCAGGCGATACGCCTGAAGAATATTGTGAAAAAATCCTTTTTCCTGAAACAAGACGAACTTTATGCCGTCTTTCTCGTCGAGAACTTCTCTGGCCGGAGCAATTATCGTGACATCATAACCCAATTTTGCCAGCGAATGCGCTTCTTTATGGAAAATACGGTCATCGGTAGGATTATGTCCAAGCGTTACATGACAGATGTGGATTCGTCGGGTCATGATTTATGTTTGAAAGGTAGGAGCGCTTTCATGGTTTCAAGTTCATCTTTCCTGAAAAAGCCAAAGAATTTTAGGCAAACGGGAAATGCCAGCGCGATGAACAGTCGAACCGTCAGCGGCAAATCGAAAACGATGATCGGAATACCGCCGCCCAGCGCCAGAACGAACAGAAATGCCA
>JBAZQT010000026.1:0-39808 GCA_041645055.1 Methanoregula sp.
GCCGCTCGGCATCGACCAGTTCTTTGACGAGCACACGATCGCCGTGTACCTCAAGGAGCGGGTCGCTCCCACCGCAAAGCGGGGCTCGATCAACGATATGAAACTCGTGCAGATCCGCGACCAGCCGACGTCTGAATACGAACTCCGGGCCATGTCGCAGGAGATTCTCGAACGGGCCAAGCGTGACCCCGATGGATTCATCGAAGTCGAGAAGCGGGGCATCACCGTGGTGCAGATCGGTTCCATGCGAATCGCCATTGCCCGCCGCCCGTTCTCAGACGGTATGGAGATCACCGCAGTCCGCCCGATTGTTGACGTGACCTTAAAGGACTACACCAAAGCCGAAGTGATCACAAAGCGGATCACCGGCGAAAAACGCGGGCTTATTATCGCAGGCTCACCCGGCTCAGGAAAGACCACGCTCGCCCAGAGCGTAGCAACATTCCTGTCAGACTCAGGTTTTGTCGTCAAGACCATGGAGGCACCCCGTGAACTCCAGGTACCGGACCAGATCACCCAGTACACGGCGCTCGATGGCAGCATGGCCAACACTGCTGACGTGCTCCTGCTCGTCCGGCCAGACTTTGTTATCTTCGATGAACTCCGGAAGAACGAGGACTTCAATGTCTTTGGCGACATGCGGCTCGCGGGCTTAGGCATGGTCGGTGTCATCCACGCAAACGGCGTGCGGGATGCAATCCAGCGGTTCTCGAACCGCGTAGACTTCTCGGTGCTCTCACAGGTTATCAACACGATAATCTTTGTCAAGCAGGGCGTAATCTCCAAAATCTATGATGTTGATTTCACCATCAAGGTGCCCACGGGAATGGCAGGAGAGATGAACATCCGCCCGGTAACAACGATTACCGATAACGAAAACGGCCAGCTTGTGCTCGATGTCTTCAGGTACGATGGCGAGACCATTGTCATGCCGGTCATCGCCGGTGCAGTAGCCCCTGCTCCTGCCCCCGTCCCATCAGTAAAAACCCCGCAGGTGCAGCAGATCGGCCAGCCGGTTAATTCACCTCAGCTGACGCGAACGCCAACTCCCGTTGCACCGCAGCAGGAAGCAAAGAGGGAAATTGACGAACACCCCGGCTGGAAACTCACGGAAAAGGATATCCAGCGCGAGATCGGGCGCTACACCGAGGGCTTTATCGACGTCCAGATGGTCAGCGATACAAAAGCAATCGTGTATATCGATGACAAGGACGTTCCCGCAGCAATAGGAAAAGGCGGCAAGAATATCTCGGCGATTGTAAACAAGATCGGGATCGGTATCGACATCAAGCCCCGCTCGGAGTTCGACCGCCAGCAGATGCAGAATCACCCGCAGAAAGCTGAAGAGGAGATGAACCTCGGTGGCGGAGTGAAGATCCAGACCGACAAGAAGCAGCTTACGATCATTGCGCCCGAACAGAGCGGAAAGATCGTCGATGTGTTTGCCGGTAAGGAATATCTCTTCACCGCAACCGTAAATGACTCGGGCGAGATCCACCTTGCCAAGAACTCAAGCATTGCCCAGGAGATGATCCGGCGCTACCAGAACAGCGAGATCATCAAACTGCGGCCGGTATAACTTTTTTGAAGGTGATAATGTGAGCGAATTTGATCTGGGCAAATTTGAAGAAGAAGCACACGAGCGGTGGATACATGCATTTGAATCCAATCCGTCCAAACTGGAAAAGTTCTACTTAACGGTAGCCTACCCGTACCCGAGCGGTGCAATGCACGTCGGTCATGGCAGGACATATATCGTGCCGGACGTGATCGCACGGTTCTGGCGGATGAAAGGCCGTCAGGTCCTCTACCCGATGGCATTCCACGTCACGGGCGCACCGGTTATCGGTATCTCGAAGCGGATCGCAAACAAGGATGAAAAAACCATCCGGCTTTACCGCGATCTCTACAAGGTACCGCAGAACGTCCTCGATGAGTTTGTCGATCCGTTGACTATTGTCCGGCATTTTGCCGGCGAATACCAGCGGGTCATGACTGCCTGCGGGCTTTCGATCGACTGGCGAAGACGGTTCACCACCGTCGACCCGACCTACAGCAAGTTCATCGAATGGCAGTGGAAGCATCTCTATGAAGCAGGTCACGTCATCAAAGGCGTGCATCCGGTCCGGTACTGTACCGTGGATGACAACCCGGTCGGCGACCATGACCTGCTCGAAGGAGACAAGGCTGAAGTTGTCAAGTTTACGCTCGTCATGTTCCGGTTCGGCGACGCATTCATCCCCACCGCAACGCTCCGCCCCGAAACCATCCACGGGGTCACCAACCTCTGGGCCAACCCGACGGTCACCTACGTCAAGGCGCTTGTAGACGGCAAGGCATGGATCGTTTCGAAGGAAGCAGCCGAGAAACTCGCATTGCAGGATCACACCGTCGAGATCAAAGAAGAGATCGCCGGCAAGGACCTGATCGACAAGAAAGTTTCCCACCCGCTCTGCGGTGAGATCATCATCCTCCCCGCCGAATTCGTGGACCCCGATATGGCAAGCGGTCTTGTCATGAGCGTTCCTGCCCATGCACCGTTTGACTACATTGCTCTCCGCGACCTCCAGCAGGCTGGAAAGTATAAACAGATCAAACCGATCCCGCTCATCAAAGTCGAAGGCTATGGCGAATGCCCGGCCCAGTTTGCGGTGGAAAAAGCCGGCATTGCCAACCAGATGGACAGCCGGATGGACGCACTCACGCAGGAGATCTATTCCGCAGAATTTTCGAAAGGCAAACTCTTCGAGAAGTACGGCGGAAAACCGGTCCGGGTTGCACGCGACGATGTCGCCGCCCTCATGATCGAGAAGTACGATTCTGCGATCATGTACGAGTTCGACCAGCGCCCGGTCATCTGCCGGTGCGGTAACCGGGTCCGGGTCAAGATCCTGCATGACCAGTGGTTCCTGAAATACAGTGACCCGGCATGGAAGCAGCAGGTAAGCGACCACATCGGGGACATGGCACTCGTGCCCCCGGAAGTCCGTGCAGAGTTCGATCGCACGGTGGGCTGGCTCAAGGACTGGGCCTGCACCCGCCGCGTGGGACTTGGCACCCGTTTCCCGTGGGACACCACCCAGCTGATCGAGCCACTCTCGGACTCAACGATCTACATGGCGTATTACACGATCGCCCACAAGATCCGTGAGATCGATCCCAAGTTGCTTACTCCGGAAGTCTTCGATTATATCTTCCTTGGCAAGAAATCCGAAGACCTACCCGAGAAAAAGAAACTCGATGTGATGCGCAACGAGTTCCTCTACTGGTACCCGTACAACTACCGGTTCTCGGCAAAGGATCTCATCTCCAACCATCTCACGTTCCAGATCTTCCACCACGTTTCGATCTTCCCGAAGGACAAGCTCCCGGCAGGCATGGTCGTATTCGGCATGGGCCTCCTGAACGGCGCAAAGATGTCGTCTTCGAAAGGCAACGTCTTCCTGCTCGAAGATGCTGTGGCTGAATTCGGTGCCGACACCGTGCGTATGTTCTTAATGGGCAGTGCCGAGCCGTGGCAGGACTTTGACTGGAGAAACGAACTCGTCATCTCGACCAAGAAGCAGATCGAGCGGTTCTATTCTACGATCATGGAGATGAAGGATGCCAATGGTGAGCCGCACGATATCGACAAGTGGCTCGTCAGCCGGCTCCAGTCGCATATCGAGCGGACTACCGAGGCGCTCAACAACTTCCAGACCCGGCAGGCACTCCAGGAAGCCTACTTCGGCATAGAAACCGACCTGAAGTGGTACCGCAGAAGGCTGCCGGAGAACTGCGACGGAAGCAGGGAACTCCACACGCTCTGTTCCGTCTGGATCCGGCTCCTTTCACCGTTCATCCCGTTCACGGGCGAGCACCTTTGGAAGGAGATGGCAGGAGAAGGACTCGTCTCGTTTGCCCCATGGCCGGTTGCAGATCAAAAACTCGTCAGCCCCCGGGTCGAACTATCAGAAGAACTGCTCTCCCGCACGGTCGAGGATATCGAGTCGATCATGAAACTGATCCAGATCACGCCCAAGGCAATCACTATTGCACTTGCACCTGAATGGAAGCATGATATATTCCGGACAATTGCCAAATCATCGGATCGCAACACCGTGATCAAGGAGATCATGAAGGACGATTCCATGAAGAAACGCGGCAAAGATGCAACGGATGCAGCCCGGCAGTGCACGACACTCATCCACCGCCTGCCTCCACAGGTAGTAGCCCCGCTTGCCGATGATCCGATCAATGAGCATGCAGTCTTTGAAGCAGCACAGGCGTTCCTCGCACACGAGTTCGGTGTGCCGGTGCATATCACCGATTCCGAAGAGAGCGGTCATGTCAAGGCACTTACTGCATTGCCGTTCAAGCCGGCAATTATTATTGAATAAACTTTTTTCTTTTTTATCAGTGTTCTGGTTTTTATATTCGGCTTTTCGTAAAAACAGGATGTGTCCTGGACGGGAACCGGGTTGTTATCCACATTTCAGACCGTTCAGGAACCCGGGATTTAGGATCAGGGAGGCCCGGTTTTCAGTAGTGGGGAAACGAAAATGATGTTTCATTTCAAAACCTGAAGATTTTTTCATTGAGGTGTTATCCCTATTCAGAAATTATAAAATAAATTTTTTTCATTATTACAAAAAATGCAATAATGAGAAAAATATATTTCCGCAACTCTCCGGAAAATTGCCCATCATGGTATGATACCCTTGGTGTGATACCATGACAGGTAAAAAAATCAGGAAATTTTTTCTCCTTTGGTTTTTCCTGATCGTTGTTCTCCCGGTAATTGCCCTGGTCATTGTACGGCATACCTGAGAACAACCAAGGAGTGATTCTATGAAGGGAACAAAAAAAAGTACAGGAAAACTTTTCTCTATGGTTTTTACCATAGCGTTGATCTGCCTGATGGCCGCCGCGACAATCCCCGGCGTTGAGGGCGCTTCAAATGTGAATCTTGGAACAGCTGGTAATTTCGTGATTCTGTCACAATCAGGAATCACCAATATTCCTACATCCGCTCTTACAGGAGATGTTGGGACGAGTCCTATCACCGGTGCATCAATTACCGGATTAAGTTGTACAGAAGTGACCGGGACAATATACACGGTCGATGCTGCCGGCCCGGTATGCCGGGTGATAGACCCGTTCTTACTGTCAGTGGCTGTAGGAGACATGCAGACAGCGTACACGGATGCCGCCGGGCGACCGATGGAATACCTTAACGTTGGAGCTGGTGGAGAAATTGGCGGGCTGACACTCGCTCCGGGTACGTATACGTTTACTACTCCCGTGACAATATCCACAGATCTCACCCTTGCGGGAGGTCCCAATGATGTATGGATCTTCCAGATCCCGGATACTCTTAATATTGCGTCTGGTGGTGTCGGCACGGGTAAGCAGGTTATCCTGAGTGGCGGTGCACAGGCAAAGAACATCTACTGGCAAGTGGCTGGTGCAACGACACTGGGAACATACTCTGTGTTCAATGGAAATATTCTGGATAAAACAATGATTGCGCTACAAACCGGTGCAACCTTAAACGGAAGAGCATTGGCGCAGACCGCAGTTACCATGGACCAGAATACATTGACTATCCCGGAAATTATTCCTCCGCCAACACCCACACCCACTCCTACTCCAACACCCACTCCAACGGTAACCCCAACAGTAACGCCTACTCCCACACCAACATGTACGCCCAAACCAAACTGGACCCCAAGACCAACACCCACACCAAAACCCTGCAGTGATTATGTTACTGGTGGGGGATGGATCAATGACAAAGCGACCTTCGGCGTCTCCGGCGGTATCAAGAACAACAAATCCTGGGGTGATCTCTCATTCAATGACCACAAAGGGGTGAATGTCAGGAGCACAAAGGTTACTTCTTATACCGTAATCGATGCCGTGACACGTAAGATCGAAGGCATTGCCAGGGTCAATGGTCGGGGATCCTTTACTTACACGGTTATTGTTGCTGACAAAGGCGAGCCCGGCCGCAACAGGGATACCTTCAGTCTGCAACTCTCGAATGGTTACAGCACTTCAGGCACCCTGAAGGGTGGCAACATCCAGATCCACAAGGATTGCGGAAAGCCGCACAATAACCATGACAAAGAAACATATGATGATAAGGATGAGAGAGACGGTCACAACAACTGTGGTAACGATCGTTTGAATGAGAGAGATCTCTTTGAAAAATTCAACGACCGAAACAACGACAACCGCAACCACTAAAAAAATCCCTTTTTTTATTGACAGGTATTCAGCTGCTCTAATTCCTCCACTCAGGCCCGAATAATAAAAAACAATGATGCACTAATTGGATTCTTCATTCTTCACATATCGATTGAAAAATTCCGTGTTTACCGTTGATAACAAAAGTCAGTCCGGTTATCCTGACAATGTGCCTGCTTTTTAATTCAATGGCTGATGTTTTTTGTCAGGGAGTAGTCCTTCTTCAAATATTCTCACCGCAGGGTCTCATTGCAATTACTGGAATTCCACGGGAAGTATATCCCCCGGACCGCCATTAAAGGAAACCAATAATGAGTAACTCATGTCCGGTACAAAAAAAATAACAAGAAATATTCTTTCCCTTGTTTTTACTGTAACGTTTATCTGCCTGATGACCGCTGCGATAGCTCCTGGTGTGATGGGCGCTACGGCAGTGGATCTTGGGTCGGCCGGCAATTTTGTGATTCTGGCAGAATCAGCAATCGGTGATACCCCGACGTCTATTATTGCCGGAGATGTTGGACTAAGTCCAACAACCGGTGCAGCTATTACGGGATTAACCTGTTCAGAAATGACGGGGACAATATATACGGTCGATGCTACTGGTCCTGCATGCAGGGTAGTAGACCCGACCCTGTTAACCGCAGCAATAACTGACATGCATTCCGCGTACGATAATGCCAGCAACCTGACTACCCCGGATTATACAGATGTTGGAACAAGCGGAGATATAGCCGGGTTGACACTCCTTCCCGGTCTTTATAAATTTACAACTGCCGTTACAATAACAAACGATGTCACAATCAGTGGAAGTTCAAGTGATGTGTGGATATTCCAGATACCCGGAACTTCAGCTCTCGGCATCAGCAATGGTAAGAATGTTATCCTGAGTGGCGGCGCACAGGCACAGAATATATTTTGGGTTGTCGGGGGCGCCACGACCATTGGAACAGGATCGGGTTTCAATGGAACTATTCTGGATAAAACAGCGATTACGATGGGTTCTGGCGCAACATTAAACGGAAGAGCATTCGCCCAATCAGCAGTTACCTTATCCGGAAATACCGTAACTTTCCCCACGGCGGCACCACCGGCACCCGTTGCCTCATTCACTGGCACACCGGCAATCGGGGGCTTTCCGTTGACCGTTGTCTTTACCGACAGTTCGACGGGTTCCCCGACCTCGTGGAACTGGAACTTCGGTGACAGTGATACCACGAATTATACCGTTCAGAACCCGGTACATACCTACGCTTCAGTAGGTACTTACACGGTTGATTTGACCGCGACCAATGCCGGGGGATCCACTACAGATACCCAGACAAATTATATTTCTGTCGTACCGGCACCTACAACCTCATTCACCGGCACACCAACAACAGGTACCGTACCGTTAACGGTTGTCTTCACCGACAGTTCAACGGGTTCCCCGACCTCGTGGCTCTGGGATTTTGGTGATAGTGATTCCACGAATTATACCGTTCAGAACCCGGTGCATACCTACGCTTCAACGGGTACTTACACCGTTGTTTTGACCGCGACCAATATCGGGGGATTCAACTCAGCTACCCGGACGGATTACCTATCTGTCCTGATACCGGCACCGGTTGCTTCGTTTACCGGCACACCGATTACCGGTACCGTACCGTTAACCGTTGTCTTTACCGACACTTCAACGGGTTCCCCGACCTCGTGGCACTGGAATTTCGGTGATGACAATAATGCGAATTATTCCGTTCAGAATCCGATGCATACCTATGCTTCAACAGGTACCTACACCGTTAATTTGACCGCGACTAATGCAGGGGGATCCAATACCGTCACCCAGACGAATTACGTTACCGTGGAAGCAATAGAAATAATCCTCACGGTGAGTGGAACTAATGCATTTGGGGATATGGCTGTTGGGGATAATGTCAATGTGACACCCGATTTGGTTAATGCACATGTGACCAGTAATACGCATTGGGCTGTAACAGTCCATGATGCTGAGGGAAGAGCTACGCCAGCAGGTCATATGGCGGAGTGGAATGGCGCCGCTTATACAGGAACACTCGGAGAAGTGATGACAAATCCGTTATCCATGAGTTCGGATGGGATTACCTACTTCGCACTTAGCGCGGATCCATCAGTAGCATTGTGGACCGGAAATGCCGTGGTGTCACAGGACAACTACCCATGGTTCAAACAAGTAACGGTAACCGGTGATAAACGTGTAGCCTCCGGCCATAACTACCGGATCGTAGTTACGTTCACTGCTTCAGCAAATTGATCTTCTTTTAATGAATTATACGGGTCCTTTTTCTTTGATATGTATTCCGGGTATGAAAACTGAATGCCAATTCTCTGGTAATCGTACAACTTCCTGGCAGGGAGGGAGAACGATATTCTGCCAGATTCAATAAAAAAATCAGGTTGCTATAGCAGTGAATGTAGTAACTACTCTGTAGACATGACCTGAGGCCACACGTGTATCTACCGTTTCAATTCTTTGTTTGAAATAAGGGTACTTGGTGAAAGTACCGGCATGTCCTGACCATAATTGCTGTGAGCTGCCGGTTAGCGGGATCCATGTATCCGCATTCGAACCTACGTTGAATGCAGTAGTCAGTACTTTTCCTCCGGGAACCCAACTGTTGGTCGAAGTAATCCATTCAACCATTTTTCCTTCGGTCTTTGCCGGTTTTGTACCAAGAACATCAGAGACTCCTACAGCCCAAGGTGCATTAGAGACCAGGTATACCTTTACCGAATTGGCTGTCGAATTGACATTGTCCCCAAGAGCCATATCCCCAAAAAAATGAGATCCTGATACGGTAAAAGTCATAGAAAGTGCGGGGTTCCCGGATATATCTGCTGTATTCGAATGATCTGCTGTTCCGGATATATCTGCGGTTTCCGAATAATCAGCAAGTACTCCCGGTACGAATATAAGCACGCTCATTAACACACAATATAAAAGTAGAATTTTTATTATTATTTTCATTATCTTCTCCCCTCGAAAGATAGGGATTGATTAATTTTGAACATTATAAACGGACTCATGTAAAATAAAAAATGCAATAAACCCGGTAATTTTCTAAAAAATGATTCTCCCTATGCCACAGCTAATCGTAAGGAGAGATTTGTCGCTATTTTTGTATTACCTTTTTTAAGCATTATCGTATCAGGAAGAGCTAAAGATGTGGATTGATTCCCGGAATCAGAATAGATACGCTGTTCTTCAGATTACAAAGATCCAAAAAATGGATGTTATCATTCCTTCTTTTCTCCCTCCCGAAGATTATGATCATCAGGAAGACTAGTGAAAGAATGACAGGATATAGTCAAGAACATTTTGTCCGCTGGCTTGTGAACTTACCATGACAGCCCAGGTACTGAACCGGTTTGTTGTTGCAGACAGGGTCATTGTGTCCTTGTTCACATTCGTTTTGAGCAGGGTCCATTTACGGTCCGACTGGTCGTAACGTGCGAGAACAAGTTTCGATGCATCTCCCCCGGCAACTGCCAGGTCAGCGTCAGAATATTTTACCGATAGCGTGGCGTCTTTTGACAGAATTCCTGACAGGCCATCAATCTGGAAACACGTAATACCTGCTTTTGCATCCGCCGGGAGGGTGGGAAGTTGATTCAGTGAGAATGGTTTTAGCGTAACCGTGATATCATTGATTACCGCTCCTGCCGGGAAACTGATGGTTATCCTCCCATCTGGTGATGCCATAACCGCGGAGTTCTGGGGGGTGAGGGTAACACTTGTTTCTTCCAGAGGGGCAAGGTAGCTGTTTTTCACTTCAAACGTAGAAGTTTTTGCGTCAAGGACTGTTCCGTCCTCAAGACTCACCTCCGATTTTATCCCATAGGTTCCGGGTGACAAAGACTTGTCAAAGGTAACATCATAATTCACCGTATACGTAGGTATAATTGCAAAGACTGAAGGATCAGTGCTGGCTGTGCTGAGTACGTTTCCTGTGTTATCCATTAACGTCACGGTATTTTTGGTTTGGTAATAATGGATATTTCCGGTATTTTGTAACGAGGTTGTGATTTTAAGTGGTTGTGTAGTGACGATTTCCCCGACTTTAATGCCGGTTATCGTTCCTTGCTGAAGGATTTTGGATTTCGCGATGGTGATCATAACCGGGACAGCTATCGCCGTAATATATGCCGTGGTTCCATCCCCTGATGGTGCATTGTGAAGGGAGATAATGGCATAACGTCCGCCATCCCCGACGTTATTTGGTATAACAATTGTTGCCGCGATCTTTTTTGATTCCCCGGGATTAAGGTGAAATGATTGAGTATCAAGCGAGATAAATTTCCGGGCGGAATACGGGCTGGTGTCCTCTGCTTCAGACTGCGAGGAATAACTTTTACCTGCGGTCTGTCCAAAACCCAAAACATCGATGACGATATCCATGGACGGATCAGTCGCTTTTGTACTGACGGTAATCATATGGGTTACCGTATCCCCGGCATTGACCGTTTCCATATACTTTGCCCCGGCAACATTGATGGCTGATGCCGGACCCGGACATAGTACCAGAAAGATCAGGACACCCATCAATAATAACGGATAATAGCGGTTCATATTGTACATTCTCTATCAACCCGATGGATACTATTGAGAAATGTTTTATATAAGGCATCGGGATTTCTGCAATAATTGCAAACAGGTTTTTTTATAATAATTTACGCGAGAGGAAATTCGAACGGCAGAGTAATCTGCTCAATTTGATAAAAAAAGAAGATTTAAGTTGCTGCAACTGTGAACGTAGTTACAATCCTGTAGTTATGGGAGAGACCTACACGGGTATCTACACCATCAACAATTGTTTGTCGGAAATAGGGGTAATTGTCCTGAGTTGTCACGGCATTTCCTGTCCACAGTGGTGCTGATTGGTCAGCGCTGAGTGCAGCGAGCGTAGGTACACTTGAACCCACGTATAATGGACCATTCAGCACTTTTCCTCCTGCAACATAAGATGAACCATCCCATTCAGCCATATGTCCTGGTGTACCGCCAATTTGAGCATCATTGACAGTTACAGCCCAAGGTGCATTACTGACAACGGTTGCTTTTACAGAATTGGAAGCTGTCGTATTGTCATTCACGCCGGAAAGCATATTTCCGAATGACTGGGTTCCAGTCACGCTAAGACTCAGAGCTAGTGTAGGATTGCCGTCCACTATGGCTGTGGTTTCAGCAAGTACTCCTGGTACAATTATAAGCATGCTGATGAGCACACTACATAAGATTAGAATTTTGTTCTTCATTTTCATCACATCTTTTCATCATCTTCCCCTTTTTGAAAGACATGCTCCTGTCACTGTTGGACATTATAAACCATCACGTGTAAAATAAAAATCATAGTATAAACCGATATTAAATGCTTTTTGCAACACACTTTGTAACATACCTTTGCAAACTTTGCAAACTGGCTGGGGTGTATTTTTACGTAGATTCTATAGTAATCGATCGCTATTGTTCACAATCAGATTGCTACTATGAATAATCTACGAATATTCTCTTGGATAAAGACGGGGACGCTCCAGAAACACATTCTTTTAATGGGAATACTTGCGCTTCTTATTTTTCCCCCGTTGGTTTCGGGAGGTACTTCCGGTACTGCGGTTATTATCGGAAATATTTTTCATTCTCCTGTTGCCCTGTTCACTGCCAACATAATTGAAGGACCTGCACCCCTTGTTGTGCAATTCACAGACCAGTCTGATAGTGATCCTCAATCCTGGAACTGGGATTTCGGTGATGGCTCGAATTCCACCGACCGTAACCCAAGGCACACCTATGCAAATGGGATCTATTCGGTTAACCTGACCGTTTCAAATGGAGCAGGTCCCTCGACAAAAAACGCTGATACCTACATCATTGCGTATGCTTCGAAGAACACCCTGACTTACGGTAATACGATGGGACTGACCGGAACAGACGTCGCCTTGTTCAACATTTCTGAATTTACTTCATTCGGGGGTACGCACTCACTGTCCGGTAACACCCTCATCCTGACCTATCCGGCCGGTTCGGCATTCCATCAAATGACGATTAACATGGACTCTGTCGATGATTCAAAAGGGAATATCTCCGGTTCGGTCAAATCCATCCTTCTTAAATCCATTCCCATAACCGGGACACTGCCCTCCACTGGAGAAAGCGAGAAACACACGCTGGTACTCCACTTAAATGCAGTTCCACCAACTGGAGCAGAAATCCACACTACCATTATAGATGGAGTGGACCGTGAGAGCCAGAAAAAGTTCCAGACAATTGCATCTGCCAATGGTCTTCTTCTGCTCGACACCATGTACGAACTGGTTGTCTCAACCAATATTCCCTCCTCGTACATAACGAGTGCCGAGATCATCATGGAAGTTCCAGCATCCTGGTACAACACGTATGGTTTGAAAACCGTGAGAATGATGCGGATCGATAATGCGGGTTCTGTCTCGATACTCGACACGAGTTTTTCCGGGTTTGCCGGGCCCAACGCGATCTATACCGGACGTTCACCCTCCGGGCTATCGACATTTGCCATAACCGCACTCCAGGGTTCAACAACTTCTTCGCAATCCCCGTCATCAACAGATTCCGGAAGTAGCAGTGGCGATGGAGGGATTCCGGCAGGCAGCAAGGTTGCAGAAAAAGGACCCGGGCAACCCGATAAGGAAAATCCTCCGGTACAGGTACCGGTTCAGGACCAAAAACCAGTAATTTCTGGCGGACAGGGATATCAGCTGGCTCCTGCACAGGGAAGTCTGGTGTCCCAGACAATTGATCTCTCCCCCTACAGCCAATTCATGTATACGGATTCATTCGGTCGGCCGTGCGCAAATATCAACCGGGTAGTAGCAGAGCGAACAGGAGCCACCCTCTCCGTTTCTGGAAAAACAGTCAGGATCATCCGTTCTGGATTTACCCTGAGTATTACAGCCGAATCAATGACCGAAGTAAACGGGGTTATCCTGGTAAATACTATCAAGTCCATCCTGATTGCAACAACACCCATTGAAGCCCGCATGGATGACGTCGGGCCGGTTACCTCATCGTTCACGGCAGGTCTCTCTTCGTTGCCACCGGCTTCAGGGTTTGTAACAACCATTGCAGAACCGGTGAACCCCGTTGTGGCTGAGACATTCCGGCGCACCATTGTAAATGAGGGAGATGAAGTCCAGGCTATTGCATATACGCTGACCGTTCAAAAAACAAATATTATTTCGACACTGCCCGCGACCCTGAAGATGAGTGCTCCCGTTGAATGGGTGAACGCACACGGTGGCATCCATTCTATCGTGATCGGAAGGATTAGCGATGATCAAACGTGCACTATCCTTAAAACCTCATTTTTGGGATATGATCGGAACGGGAACATGGAATTTGGGGCGAATTCTCCCGATGGGCTCTCTGTATTTGGGCTCATTGCAACCAAGGGGTCACTCCAGACCCGGATTGGGCTGTCGGAATTTATGATTCCGGGTACAATTGGGGGATTAGCGGTTATGATCCTGATTCTCCTCATTATTGGGGGGATAACCGGTTGTATTATCTGGAGAAAACGAATAACCCGGACAAAGATACCTGATAAGGGAAATAAAAAATGAGTGTTAACCGGGGCGGGTACCGGGATGGGTAAACAATAAACTAAAGATTATTTATTGCTCTGCAACAATCACACATATACCAAAACACCGGAGTCAGACCCCCGTGAGTATCTTTGATAAAATTCTCCGTCGCGATGAACAAAAAAGCGGGCCGCAAAACCCTCCTCCTGACGAGCCCGCTTCCCCCAAGGCACTGGGGGAATTCCCCGGTGCTGCGGAGACTGATCCGCAGAAGGGAATATTCTGGATCCGGCGTGGGCAGAACCAGTGGTCAATCGGAGACTGCGATAAAGCACTGGAGAGTTTTACCAAAGGACTGGAGATCGAACCCGATAATGCAGACCTTTTAGTCTACCGGGGACTGGCCTTGGGAAACCTGGGACGATACGGTGAGGCAATCGCCTCATTTGACAAGGTTCTGGTTCAGGATCCTGGCAATAGTAATGCCGCCATCAACCGGGGAATTGCACTGGGGGCAGCCGGGAATTATGACGAAGCACTCGTTGTTTTTGACCAGGTAATCGCGACAGATGCAAAAAATTCCCTTGCATGGTACAACAAAGGTATTGTCCTCCTTGCCTTGGGAAAAGAGGAGGATGCAGCCACAGCATATGGAAAT
This sequence comes from Methanoregula sp., assembly GCA_041645055.1. Lineage (GTDB taxonomy): Archaea > Halobacteriota > Methanomicrobia > Methanomicrobiales > Methanospirillaceae > Methanoregula. Next base: position 14,465 of record JBAZQT010000026.1, read on the forward strand.
GCATTTGCGATCAGTCCTGACCTTCCGGTTATTCCGTTTAATATCCTCTCGATGCTGAACAAAAGCACCATCTTTGAAAAAACCGGGAAATATGAAGATGCACTGGTCCCGCTCAACCAGGTGCTGACTATCAACCCGCATTGTATTGAGGGGTGGATCAGGAAGGGGCGGACATTCAGGAAACGGGGGAAGTATCAGGTAGCCATCGATATATTTGAACACACCTTAAAAGACAACCCTGATAATCCTGAGGTCATTGAGGAACTCAGGATAGCCCTTATTGAATGGGGAAAGCGTGAAGGAGTGATGTGGCCATTTGAGAGAGCGATAGAACTCAATCCGAAAAGCCCGGATGCCTGGTGCGGCAAAGGAGATCTGCTGGCGCGATCCGGAAAATTCAATGATGCGCTTGCTGCATTTAAAACCGTAGAAAAGATCGATCCGGAAAATATTCCGGTGCTCAAAAGTCTGGCGGATTTGTACCGTAAAATGGGGTTGGGTGAACAGGCACTAAAGACCTACGACAGGATTCTCGACCTGGATCCAACCAATGCCCGGTGCTGGTACAACCGGGGAAGTATCCTGCAGGCTCTCGGGAATATAGCTGAAGCTATTGCATCCTACCGCAGGGTACTTTCCCTTGGTATGGATGACCATGAGGTCTATTATGCGATGGGTATTGTCCTCATGGAAAATAGTGACTATCCTGAAGCATGTGAAGCATTCACCCGATGCCTTGAAAAAAATCCAAAGAATGTACAGGCATGGTACAACAAGGGAGTCGCCCTCCAGAAACTCGGACGGAGCGAAGAGGCCCTTTCAGCCTACGAGCATGCAGTAGCAGAAGATCCCCGTCACGTATCTTCCTGGTATAACCTGGGAACAATCCTTGAATCGATGAAAAAGTTCGAAGGAGCACTTGCTGCGTACAGCCAGGTCATCTCGCTAAACCCGAACAATGAGAAGGCACTCTATGGCAAGGGAGTTGTCCTTGAACATCTTGGCAGGGACGATGAAGCCATCCATCTCTTTGATCGTGCGCTGGGTATCGACCCGCGGGATAAAGACACCCTTTTTGCAAAAGGTATGGCGCTCGAAAAGGTCGGAAAAGAACCAGAATCCCTCAAATGCTATAACCAGGCCCTGGCCATTGACAATAAAAATGTCCGGATTCTGATGCGCAAAGCAGTAATCCTCGAAAAAATGGGGCAGAATTTTGAAGCCTACGAGTGTTATACCCGGGCAATGGAGTTAAATCCCGGTCTTTTGGAGGCGCAGGAAGAATTAGGCTCTCTGAATCCATGGATTGAGATCATATGCAGCAGTGTACGAAAAAATCCCTCCGGCTGGTATATCATTGACCTGCTGGTCAAAAATACCGGAAAATCAATTGCCTACAATCTCAACCTGATTGTCAAAGGGGGTGCGGATTCCCGGATCCCAAAGCCCTTCATGGTTCCCCATGGTGAAGAGAAAGGTGTAACGCTCCAAATCCTTGCAGACCCAGATAGTAAGGATCCCATTGAAGTGCATGCGGTGTATCATAACCGGTTGACCCGGGAGTTTGATGAGGTTATCGAGATTTCGTTGTCGGATGAGAAGGCCGAAGGGAAATCTTAAAAAGAATCATAGTCGTTGAAACTGCACAAGTGTTCATTAATTCGATTTCTGTGTTCTGATGCAAATCACTGATGCTGAATCCGGCGTTTTTCGTAAACATAACAATCGAATTACTGTTAAAGCCGGCAATTTTTATTGAGTAATACCGGATAAGCCGGTTGCATTTTTTATTTTTATCCACAAGCCAGATAACCTCATACTCATTATCATTTGTAGGAAACCTCATGTCATCCGGACGGATTTTTTTTGCGATAACGGTACTCCTCATCATTTGTATAGCAGGCCCGGCCACTGCCGCGAGTATCGTCACGGAATGGAAAGAACGCATTCCCGATGATGGTTCGGCATATGTAGGATTGATGATCTCTTCTAACAGTTCAAAGGTCTTTGCCGGAGGTAACCAGATGTACGTCCGGACATGGGACGATGGGAAGCACTGGGGTGGGCTTCCGGCGACTATCGCGACGATGAGTGAAGATGGCAATTATGTTGTATACGGACAGGGGAATTCTGTGGCGCTGCTCAATAAAGACGGTACTGAGAAGTGGTCCCGTTTCATGGGAGGCACGGTCAGGGCAGTAGCGATCTCTTACAATGGCTCTTTAGTTGTTTCTGCTGACAGCCAGGGATATATCAATTCGTGGTCGAACAATGGTGATTTTTATGGGCGGAACCAGACCCCCAGTGTAAAACATCTTGCAATCTCCCCGACGGGTAATCTGGTGGTTGCCACTTCAGATACGGGTCTGTGGTTCATGACAAAAGCGCTGGAACCTGTCTGGTCAGATACCAAAAACGGCAGTGTTGATACCGATATTATCATCTCAAACGATGGTTCCACAATCATCACTATCGGAGGCAGGCGTATTTCTTCTCATACGAATACCGGTCAACTTAACTGGATGAATGATGTCACCAAAGAAGCGATCATCAGCTCTGCATGCTCTTATGATTGTTCTGTTATTGTGATTGGCAGCCAGGACAAAAGTATCCAGGCCATTGACAGGTACGGAACGGTCCACTGGACATATCCCGTAGGAGAATGGGTGAATTCAGTTGCGGTCTCGCAGGATGCAAAAGTCATTGCTGCGGCAGGAATAGACCAGAATCTGTATGTACTGAACCATGGCGGAAATCTTCAGGTAAAAAAGAAGATGGATACTATTATCCATCCCCGGTCACTTGCGGTGAGTGCTGATGGAAAGCGTATTGTGGTTGCCGATGAGTACACCCTCTATGGGTTAAAACTCTCAACCGAGCCGGATTTTATAGAACATGTAACGGTGATTCCGACTACGGTACGATACACAGGTACCCAGACACTGGTCCCCACAACTGAAACAACGATTATTGAAACACCGGTCACATCAATACCCGTCACACCTGTCCCGGTTACCACGACACCTAAATCTGCCCTCGACCCGGTTACTGCAATCCTTGCAATAGGTGCCGGGTTGTCGGTGGTGCAGTGGGTAAGAAAACGCTGATTTTTTGGTAAAAAAGATGACCTGGATCAGAACAGTTTGATCCGTGCCCCTTCGGGCCTGTAGTATCCCGACGGCATGTGCACCTTGTCCCCGTAGGCTGCCTTAAGGATATTGATGAAACGATCATCCTCGCCGATGTGAAACTCGAATTTCCCATCGGCTGATTGAACAGTCATGATGAATTCGGAATATTCCATAGAGCCATTATTTGGTTTCTGTTTCAGGTTGACAGCAGAGATTCGCACATTCTCTATTGCCCGGTTCGCTTTTGTTTCTGCCAGGGCAAACTCGGGCGGCATAGTCTCATACTTCTGGCAGTACTGGAAAGCAATGGACATCTGGTGTGCGATCTGCCCCAAAAATCCCTTGCCTTCCGCTTTTGCATTTTCCGCTGCTTCCTTGTAAGCGGCATTGAGCTTGTCTGCGGTAAGCCGGGCGATGATCATGCGGCGATCCGTGACAACAAGTGCATACGTATCCCATGCAGCGCCCAGCAATTTCATCTTGCGGGCATTTCCAATCACACCAATAACCTGCTCACCTTCCTGTGGCACTGCTGGTGCAACACCTGCATACCCGGCGGATGGTGCTATCGTGGCGGGGCGAAAGGATGCGCCAACCGGCGCTCCACACCCCCCGCAGAATTTTGTTGAGTTATTGATCGCTGCTCCGCACGCACTGCAGGTCTTCTGGACGGGTTGTGATTGTGCAACTTCAGGGACCCGGGCTGCTACTACCGGTGTACCGCAGATACCGCAGAATTTTTCTGTGCCACTAATGGGGCTACCACACGATGAACAGACATAGGATCCAGTGACCGCAGCGGGGGATGGTTGCATGGGAGAATGGACAGGCGCTGCTGCTGGTGGCTGGTTATCCCGGACAATAACAAGGCATTTGCTGCAGTACTTATCACCGGGTTTGATGACATTCCCACAGGCTTTGCAGGTCCGGACTCCGGTAGGCTCGTCCATAAGTGGTGCAGGTGACGGGATCGGTGGGGAGATGGGTGCGGGTTTGGATTCAGATACCGGTTTCGTTAACGTAGGTCCGTGAGGAGAAGTCGGGACAACTTGCCCTGCACGTGTCCCACAGATCCCACAGAACTTCTCTGAAGGTAAGAGGGGACTGTTGCATGAACTGCAGATGGATTCTGTTAACGGTTGCTGAAACACAACTTTCGGTGGAGCTTGTGAGGCTTTTATGGGCTGGGCGGGAATTGCAGGTGCAGGAACCGGGATTGGTGCGGCTGCCGGTGCGTGCACTGGTATGGATGGAATATCCTCCAGCTGGGATGCCCCACAGTTCCGGCAGAATTTTGCGGTCTGGGCTACAGGTTTTCCACATTCAGGGCAGAATGGCATACTGATCACTACAGAGTGATTGAACGTTGTACATAAAGAGGATTACATTTTATTAAAATTTTAAAAAATCCGAATGAAAACCCCCGGTAAAAACTTGATAGGGAGTTTTAGTAGTTCTCCCGCAAGTACGAAAAAATGGGGGGTGGGGTGAGAATAGCCCTGCATGATGTACAGAACCTGTTACCATCAGGTAATACTTTCCCGCACGCCCACAGGTTACCGTGAACTTATTTTTCCTCGGCAGGACTCTTTGCCCGTTTCACCCGTTCCTTAGTTGAGAAACCCGTGATAACGTCAAGGTATTTCCTGAAGCGCTTGTTCGTGTCAAGGATTACCTCATCGCTTACATTCATATCCGATTCCGTATCGATGATGACCGACTTTCCATCGGCACTGGGGGTTACATCGAGTCGCTTGAGCGCACCGAACTTAATTTTGTATCCTTTGGCAGTCTTTTCCGGTTCTACACCGAAACAGACCTTCAGTTCAGCGACAATTCGCGTTTCGAGATCTTTTGTCATCCCGCGTTTGATTGGGTACTCCTGCATACTATTTTTTAGGTAGTGCGTATATGTTAATCTAATGACGAAAGACGCTCCTGAGTATTATACTGAGATGCTTTCACGGCTCGATTCTATTCAAAAAGACCTTGTCGAGATAAAGCCGAAAAAAGATATCAATGTCATCTCAAAACCGCTTCCCATGCAGGGCGCTTCGGTGCTGATTGGCTTTCCGGGGAGCGGGCTTGTCGGTACAATCGCGCTGCAGTATATGGTCGATCAGCTGGAGTTTGAGCAGATCGGCACCATGACTTCGAAGTTTTTCCCCCCGTTAGCTATGATGAACAAAGGTGTGATCAATGACCCGGTCAGGATTTATCTTAAAAACGATATCGCGGCCATAGTTGCTGATATACCGATCCACCCCATGATCTGTTATGAGACCTCACGCGACATTATGGACTGGCTTGAACCGTTCAAGCCAAAAGAGGTGCTCACTATCGCCGGTATCATTACCAACGAACCGGAGAAACGGGTATTTGGTGTTGCGACCACAGAAGACGCACTCAAGCGGATCGAAGAGCACACCCTGTCACTGCCGATCGGTAGCATATCGGGAATTGCATCCAGTCTTCTGACGGAATGTAAAGCCCGAGGGATTACTGCTTATGGTCTTTTAGGAGAGACGGTGAATGCTCCAGATCCACGAGCATCAGCTGCCACTATCGAAGTGCTCAACAAGATGTACGATATCAGCCTCGATATGCAGCCGCTCATCGACCAGGCAGTAGAGATTGAACAGAGCATGCAAAAGATCTCCGATGAAGTACAACAGTCCGCTGAACAAACGCCGAAAAAAGATCTAATCATGTACGGGTGACTACGATGAGATGTGCTGCGTTAACCGGAATTTCCCCAGAAATTATCAAGGATCTTAAGAGTGGAAGGCCCCGCACGATCGAACTGCAGAGCGCCCACAATATCGTGACCATAGCTTCTGTAGAACCGGGCCCGGAAATCCATATGTTCATGACATCGATCGATATCGCAGACTTAGGCCCGGGCGATGCCGGGATCTGTGTCTACGTGCTCTCGACTGCGATTTCGATGAAGCGGATCGTGGAGTTCAATCACGGCTCGTATTTTGAAGAACGTGAGCGCATGTCTGCCAGGGTGCAGGTCAAGTACTGTGCTTCGTCAGTGATAAAAGAAGTGTTTCACGAAGGGATGGTGCTGCCAACAGAAGTGGAAGTGCTTAAGTCCTCCTGTTATCACGCGGGATGAAAAACAATTTTTCTGTTTTTCTCTGTTTTTTTAAAAGAAAAAAAGTGTTTACCATTTCCTGAGTACGATTAGCCCGACACCAACCGCACTAAGAATCGCAACGATACTTACGGGTGATGCCGGTGTCGTAGTGGCGCTTGGCCAGGGTGTGGGGGCTTTGACGGTGGACTTCACTGTAGTTTTTACGGTTGTTACGGTTGTTGCTGGAACCGTTGAAGTGACTGTAGCGCTGGTCGGAGAGATAGGGGTAATGGTTGCCGTTGTTGCACTATTGATGGTAAATTTACCGGTCACCGTTCCTCCATCTGCATTCAGGATTAGAACATCCCATATACCGGAAGCGAGACCGTCAAGGTGAAAATTCCGAACGATGGTTGTTGAGGTGTCAGTACCAACAACTGCACCAATAATTGTTGACTGTCCGGACTTTGTCAAAGAAACGGTTGATCCACTAAAATCTGTTCCGGCTATTACAACGGTCTGCAAGCCATTGTTTGACGCGCTTGAAGGGGAGATGTTGGAAATTTTCGGCGTTGAAGCAGTGGTTGTCAGGGATACTGATAGTATTACGGTCTCTCCATCGCCGACATTCACACTGGATAGATAATTCAGGTACCCCGTTTTTGTCAGCAATACATTATGAGGTCCAATGGTAACATTATCCACCGTCAGGGGTGTAACACCTTTATCTATGGAATCTACAAATATTTGAGCCCCCGAAGGGGAGGAACTCACCGCAATATTGCCCAAAGCAGATACAACACACGGAAGCAACAGCAGTAGCAACAATATACCTATCGCAAATGAAATTTTTTTCATGTCAGACTTCCTGATTGTTCAACCGAATGACAATAATTGCGCCTCAACATTTGATAAATTTTAGGCTCTGTTGTAACTTTTCATTCACCGGAAGAGCTAAGAACACGAGCTCCCTGTAAAAGTTATGTCAAACCCAAATAAGGAGCAGTAATTTTTTTTGGATCAGAATTATATTCTTTTGAAATCGTGTCAGAATGCGATTCGATTGACCGGATTTCCTGAATATTTTCACCGATACTCAAGGAAGGATTTCAATCAGCAGTAATTACTCACGTTTCATTTGTTCAAAGAATACCTTGGATTTCGATGTTGTGATTTCGTGAACCGTGTTGAGATAATGAGCAGTGTATGATTGAAAAAAAGTGTTTACTTTTTCCTGAGTATGATAAATCCGACACCAACCGCACCAAGAATCGCAATGATACTCACAGGTGATGCCGGTGTCGCAGTAGTGCTCGGCCATGGTGTCGGGGCTTTGACTGTGGACTTTACCGTTGTTTTTACGGTTGTCACGGTTGTCTGGGGAACTGTTGTGGCTGTGGTTACTTCCGGGGCAAGAACGAGTGAGGCGCTTACATAGGAGGTATTTCCGGGAGTCACCGTAACGCTCTCTGAATAATCATTGTACCCGGCGCTTCGTACCATCACCGTATGGGTAACGGGGGTAACGTTTTCGAGCGTCATAGGGGTATAGCCTTTAAAGACGCTATCTAAAAATATTTTGGAGATGGAGGGGCTGGATTTGACATAGACGCTGCCGTTTGCAGTGGATGTCATCGCTGTGATCGTGAAGCTCAGGCCGCAGACAGGATCTGCCCCACTGTTGATAACACACACAGTGTAACTACCGGGGTCGCGGTTGGTTAGGTTGAAGGTTCCAATTATATTAGTCGTTGTTGCCGAAGTGACTGAGCCGTAGAGATCATTATAGAGCGACCTCCTCAGGACAATCTGGGGGAGGGGGGAGGCAACAAATCCGGTTCCCGCGAGACTTGAGATGGAGACGGTTGTATTCGTTACTGCACTGCTTTGGGTGATACTGGACAAGGTCACCGCAGCTGCGGAATTCTTGATCTCAAACCCGTTGGTGAGCGTGTATGACTTCCCGTCAGGATTGGTGACGATGACATTCCAGTACCCTGCCTCCTTGTTGGTGATATCAAAATTACACGCGATGCTTGTTGCTGATGAATAGGTAACAGCAGTAGCAGTGATATTAGTCTGCCCGCTTTTCATCAGAACAACTCCCGGAGCAGAGCTGGTCGAGAATCCTGTCCCGGCGATACTGGTGATACTGATATATGTGGAGTTGTACCCATAAGAGGGGGAGATCCCAGAAATTGTAGGGGCGGGGGTATTAGGGGTCAGGGTAGCAGTAATTGAGTAGGTACCCCCCTCGGGAACCACAGCATTCGTAGTAAAATTCTGATATCCGCTAAGCTGCAAAACAACTACACGAGTCCCTGCTTCAATATTGGTAACCGTAAACGATGGAGCAACAGTTATTCCTTTATTTTCATTATCGACATAAATACTGGCTCCCACAGGAGAGGAACTCACCGTAATATTGCCTAACGCCGTAACAGCACACGGTAGTAACAGCAGTAGCAACAATATACCTATCACAAGAGATTTTTTTTCCATGTCAGACTTCCCGATCGTTCAAACGAATGAAAATTATTACGCATCATCATTTGATAAATTTTATTAAACTGCTTTTGTTGAACAAACACGAATGATCTATAAAGAAAAGACTGTGTCCATAACCTGTAAAAAACCTGAAAATATTTTAACGCGAATGAAATCTATAGTAAAAGGACCATTAATTGACATAGAATAATCTTTTTTATCATGCGAATGTTAGCGTCTCATGAATCAGATTAATTATCCTGTAGAACGTAGTTATCAGGCACCAAGTGGGCTTGTGGCTTAGCTTGGACATAGCGCCGGGCTTCTAACCCGGATGTCGAGGGTTCAAATCCCTCCAAGCCCGTTTTTATTAAAGTACACTACCTATAGAGTGCACAACATCAACAGGTAAAACCAAAAAAAAGAAAATTATAAGTGAGTCTGTTCGTCAGCCGGTTGATCATCCATCTCTTTCTGGAGGATCTGCACGTCCGCGATATCGTGCTGGCGCTGGGAGAGTTTCTTAGCTTTGAAGATATTCTTCCCGTCCTTGCCGATAGCAATACCCCGGTCTTCGTCCCTGACTTCGACCTGGACCGTCTGCTCTCCGGGCTCACCCTCAAAGAGCAGCGACGTGACCTGTGCAGGTAAGAAACAGTTCTTGATGAACTGCTCGACATTGCTGTTGTATTCGACAACTTCGATCTTCTTACCCATTACTTCGGAAGCCTTCTTAATTGAGGCTCCCTTCTTGCCGATCGCAAGCCCCATATCACCGGGGTTGATCACAAAGATGAGACGACCATTGCGCTCATCCATTACACAGTCACGGCTTCCGGCGCCGGTCAGGCTCTCGAACTGAGAGATCAGACGCATACAGTCTTCAGTAAGTATCACTTCGACCATATTATCATGCCCTCTTTAGGGACAGGATATCAGATTCGCCCGGGCTGATGATCGCAAGAGTGCTGACCATGAACGGTTTTCCGCAGGCTTTTCCGAGTGCCACACTGGAACCTTCAAACGTGTGAATGAAGAGGTTCTCTGTAGCAGAAATTTTTGACTTGAAAGCTGCCGGGCAGTTGCCTGCAATAACGATCATCTGGGCTTTGCCTTCTTTTACGCATTTTTCTGTGTTGTTCTGGCCAAGAATAACATTTCCGGTCTTTATGGCTCTTCTGAGTGAAGCATTAAAATCCATGTACAATTCCTCGTGTTTTTAAAATTTAATTGTCGTGTTGTCTGACTGCGATGAGTTTAACATCGCCGGTACCGAGCTGGATCGGCTGACCGACAATAACATTTTCGGTAACGCCGCTCAGTTCATCTACTTCATTTGCAACAGCAGCATCAAGCAGGTGATTGACCGTCACTTCAAATGCTGCACGTGAGAGCACGCTCTCTTTTTCGCCAGCAATTCCATGCCGTCCGATCTGTTTGACTTCGCCTTCCATGCACATCATATCTGCGACAAGCATCAGGTGACGGACATCTACCAAGATACCCTGCTCATTGAGCGTGGATACCGCTTCAAAGATGATCGCGTTTCTGGCTGCCTCAATGCCGAGCACGTTTGCGCATTCACTGATGTTATTGGTACGGGTACGCGTTGTGTCCACACCAGCCACATCAAATACGTCTTTAAGGTTGGAGCCTTCAGTATAAAGTATATACTCCCCGCCCTCCTTTCTTACGACGACCCGCAGGATATCATCAATACCCTGTACAACCACTTTTCTTACGTGTTCTGCGAGCTGGAAGAGATTCTGGTAACTTTCCTTGTCTTTTGGTGAGAAAGTGATGATTGCTTTATCCTCATCAATCGCGTGCTCGAAGTCACGATAGTGCCTGCGGTCACGGATCTTCTTGGGAGCGACCTCCATAATCTCATCCGGTGAAATCTTACGTTTGTCGCAGACCTTGGTGTTCAGGTGCACAACCACATGCATGTTCTCCATGTCGGTCGTGATATCCCCGAACTCATGAAGGGGAGCTGCCTCGATCTGCCAGCTGACTTCCCGGGCCTTGTCACGATCATTGCGGTATTCTTCCTCAAGATATACCGTCATGGTCGGTGTGCTGGGCTCTTTTCTCGCATCCATAATTTCGATGAGACGCGGCAGACCTAAGGTAACGTTGATTTCAGCGACACCCGCATAGTGGAACGTACGCATCGTCATCTGTGTACCGGGCTCACCAATTGACTGGGCGGCGATTACACCGACTGCCTCACACGGCTCAATCCGGGTGGACAAGTATTCTTTGATGACCCGTTCTAGAATCTGCTTGAACTGGGTATCGGTGATCTCTTTATCTGAAAGGAATTTCCTTATCTGGTCTTTTGTCTTGACCGGGAGGTCAGCGGCCTCAATTTTTTTCTCGAACTTCTCAGAGAGCGCCATCAGACTTCCTCCTTTAAGATACTCTCAACGATACCCTTGACATCAACCGGGTCGCCAAAGGCGCTCTTGGTCGGGTCAGTGCCATCTTCACCATACTCGAACTGGATGATCCTGCCACCCGTTGTCCGGACTGTCCCATCATATGCCACCTTGAGGTCCTGCAATGCATTGATCAACCTGCGCTGGAGGTATCCGCTCTGGGACGTACGAACTGCAGTGTCCACGAGACCTTCACGGCCACCGATTGCGTGGAAGAAGAACTCGGTCGGGTTTAACCCGCCCTTGTAACTGTGCTGGATGAACCCGTGTGCATCAGATCCACGTTCTCCTTTCCTGAAGTGCGGGAGCGTCCTGTCATCGTAACCACGGACGATACGCTCACCACGAACTGACTGCTGGCCGATACAACCTGCCATCTGTGTCAGGTTGAGCATCGAACCACGGGCACCGGAGACTGCCATCAGCACTGCGCTGTTGCCCAGACCAAGGTGCCGGCCTGCAATTTCACCCGTGCGGTCACGGGCTTTTCCGAGCACCTGCATGATCTGCATTTCAAGCGTCTCTTCAACGGTACGCCCGGGCATGGGTTCGAGCTGCCCGTCTTCGTAAATCTTGATACGACGGTCAACATCGGATGCTGCGTTCTTAAGTTCTTCATCGATCTGGCCATATTCGGTCTTGGACAGGTCTTCATCATCGATACCAAATGAGAACCCATCGAACATGATCGCACGGATCGAGAGTTTGGTCATATCATCGATGAAGTCGGTTGCCCGGCTCATGCCTTCCTGGCGGATGATACGGTTGACGATCTGTCCGTCAAATGCACCGATCGCTTTCTTGTCGATCGTGCCTGACTCAAGAATACCGTCAAAGATACGGATATACGCATCCCGTTCGCAGAGCTCCTTTTTACAGACATCACAGTTCGCACAGGAACTTGCCTGGAAGACCATGTTGAGGTGCTCGGGAAGGATAACGGAAAATACCTGCTTGTTGCTCCAATATTCAATTCCATTCTCAACTTTCCCGGGCGCTGGCATGCGTTCAACACGTGAATACCGGAGCAGGTAGAGAGCTTCTTCTTTGGTAAACCAGCGGGTGTCATGCGTGAGCATGAAGATACCTGACACGTGGTCATGGATACCGCCGATGATGGGGCCACCGAAACGGGGTGAGAGGATGTTTTCCTGAACGGAGATCAGGATGGTGGCTTCTGCACGTGCCTCTTCTGTCTGGGGTACGTGCATGTTCATTTCATCACCATCAAAGTCGGCGTTATACGGAGGACAGACTGCCGGGTTGAGCCGGAACGTCTTGCCTTCCATGACCTTGACCCGGTGTGCCATGATGCTCATACGGTGCAGTGAAGGTTGACGGTTGAAGAGAACGACATCGCCGTCCCTGAGTTGCCGTTCGACCGTCCAGCCTGGTTCTATCATGTCAGCAACGGTATCGAGATTTCCTTCTGCGAGACGGAGTCTGCGGGCGTCCGGGCGGATCACATAGTTGGCACCACAGGGCGAATTAACATCCGGGCGAACTGGTCCTGTCCTCGCAACCTGCTTGAGTTCCTCAATATTATGGATGGTGACACGCACGGGAATGGTCATTTCATTTGCAACCGCTCGTGGGACACCGACCTGCCGTACCGAAAGGTTCGGGTCCGGAGAAATAACCGTACGCGATGAGAAGTTCACACGCTTACCGGAGAGTGAACCACGGAAACGACCGTCTTTACCCTTGAGACGCTGCGAGAGTGTCTTTAACGGTCTGCCGCTGCGGTGGCGTGCCGGTGGGCAACCTGCAACTTCATTGTCCATGTACGTTGTAACATGGTATTGTAAGAGTTCCCAGAGATCCTCAATGATCAGCTGGGGGGCGCCTGCATCCTGGTTCTCCTTGAACCGCTGGTTGATACGGATGATATCCACCAGCTTGTGGGTCAGGTCATCTTCCGAACGCTGTCCGTTCTCTAAGATGATTGACGGGCGCATGGTTACCGGTGGAACCGGAAGCACGGTCAAGATCGTCCATTCAGGACGGGCAACATCAGGGCGTTTGATGCCTAGCGGAATCAAATCCTCATCCGGGATCTTTTCCATACGGGCACGGATATCTGCGGGAGTGAGCTTGTGCTCAACTTTCTTCCCGTCCTCAACTACAACTTCAGAAAACGTTGTCGGTTTCTCAAAGTTAATCTTGAGCTGCTGGTCGCCGCAGTGGGGGCAGATACGCTCCTTTTTCACGTCCTTTTCTGAGAGTAAGTCGCCGGTCTGGTCATCTTCTGTTCCAACGACTTTTTCGATCTCTTCGGGGCTTAACAGCACCCGTCCGCAGGAGCGGCAGGTAACACGCAGGAGTTTTCGTATGAGTCGGGTGTATCCGACATGGATGACCGGCTTTGCAAGCTCGATGTGCCCGAAATGCCCGGGGCATTCGCTGGCCTTCTGGTCGCAGGTCTTGCAACGGAGACCGGGGTCAATGACACCGAGATTTAAGTCCATCAGTCCCTGGGGATAGGGGAACCCGTCGTCATCATAGGTGTCTGCCCATATGATCTTCCGAACGCTCATTTCGCGGATCTCTTTTGGGGACAACAGGCCGAACTCAATCTGTCCGATTCGTTTTGGGGATGGCATCTTACACCACGTCCTGTAATTTCAATCTGGGTGCAATTCCCATACTCTTCATCTCATCTAACAGGAGCTTGAATGCATAGCTCATCTCGACTGAGTAGATATCGGTCTCGTTGCCACACGCAAGACACCGGGTCATGTTGCGCTTGCGGTCAAGCATCGCAACCATTCCACAGTGTGCGCAGACATATTCCATGACCTTATCCGACTCATCGAGCAATCGCTCCTTCAACGCCATTGCAGCGCCGTGTCCGATCATGACATCGCGCTCCATCTCACCAAACCGGAGACCGCCTTCACGGGCACGTCCTTCTGTCGGCTGGCGGGTGAGCACCTGCACCGGTCCACGGGAACGGGCGTGCATCTTTGAAGATACCATGTGGTAGAGTTTCTGGTAGTAGATCACACCGATGTAGACATCTGCCTTGAACATCTTGCCGGTGATACCGTCATACATGACCTCGCGACCATTGTGGGAGAACCCGAGTGCCTTTAAGGATGCGCGGATATTTGCCTCGCTCTCGCCACCGAATGCTGTACCGTTGATACGTCGTCCTTCCAGTGACCCGACTTTCCCACCTATCATCTCGAGCATGTGACCCACAGTCATACGACTCGGGATAGCATGGGGATTGATCACAAGGTCAGGGCAGAGTCCGCTCTCGGTGAACGGCATATCTTCCTGCGGGGTGATAAGGCCGATAACTCCTTTCTGTCCGTGCCGGGATGCAAACTTGTCACCGACTTCCGGTACACGGAGATCTCTTGTCCGCACTTTGACAAGACGGGAGCTGTTCTCACCTTCAGTGATGATCACGGTATCTACAATACCGTGTTCGTTGCTGCGCATAGTAACAGAGGTGTCGCGGCGCTTCTCTACGGCAATTAATTCTCCGGTAGGTTCTTCAAGGAACCGGGGCGGGGAAGTCTTGCCTATCAGTACATCCTTCTCGGCAACAACGGTTTCAGGGTTGATGACTCCATCTTCGTCGAGGTTCTTGTAGGAATCTGCACCATGGGCACCGGCGACTTCTTCTTCAGGGACTTCAATGCGATCGATCTGACCTCCTGGATACCGGCGTTCTTCGCCTTCATAGGTACGGAAGAAGTGGGATCGTCCAAGTCCGCGTTCGATGGATGCCTTGCTAAAAATGAGCGCATCTTCAATATTGTAGCCTTCATAGGAGATGATCGCAACGACAAAGTTCTGTCCTGCGGGACGATCATCCGAGCCAATGAGTTCTGATGTCTGGGTGTGGGTGAGCGGTTTTTGCGTATAGTGGAGCAAGTGCCCGCGGGTGTCGGGGCGGAGCTTCATGTTGGCGCATCCAAACCCGAGAGCCTGCTTGACCATTCCTGCACCCATGGTGACACGCGGACTGGCATTGTGTTCCGGGAACGGAACGTGTGCTGCACCGATACCCAGGATCAGGGAGGGGTCGATCTCAAGGTGTGTGTGGGCGGGTGTGATCTTGTCAAAATTCATTGCTATGAGGAGATCTTCTTCCTCTTCGGCATCGCAGAACTCAATCATGCCGCGCTGGACAAACCAGGACATATCGATCTCTTTTCTCGCCAGTTTCTGGAGATCTGCGTCAGTGATGAGCGGTTCACCGTTTTTTAAGACGATAAGCGGGCGCCGGGCCCGGCCTTGGTCCGTGAGGATGACGACATCGCCATTGTATTCTTTATGGGAAACATTTACTTCGGATGCGACTTCCCCCTTACGGCGCATGGCGCGGATGCCGTTGACCAGTACTTTCGGGTCATCTACGAGTCCGACAAGAGCGCCGTCAACAAATACGCGTGATTTTTTCATCGTGACTCTCCCTTGATCGGTTCTACACCAAGGTTGTGCAGGATCTTTAAGATCTCTTCTTCATTATCCACGCCTTTGCTGATCTCGACCATCTGGGCAAAGTTCTTGACAAGCCCACAATTCGGACCTTCTGGTGTTTCGCTCGGGCAGATCCGACCCCACTGGGTCGGGTGCAGGTCACGGGCCTCGAAATGAGGCTGTGAACGTGAGAGCGGTGAGATCACGCGGCGAAGGTGCGAGAGCACTGCCATGTGGTCGATGCGATCGAGGAGTTGTGACACACCGGTTCTTCCTCCTACCCAGTTACCAGTAGCAAGCGGGTGGAGTAAGCGTTCGGTGAGCACATCAGCACGCACAGCGGTCCCAATTGAGAGATCGCGGTGACGCATACTTGCGCGTTCGAGCTGGTACTTGATATCGCGGGTGAGCCGGTTTAAGGAGATACGGAAGAGATCTTCCATCAAATCTCCGGCAAGTTTCAACCGCTTGTTGGAGTAGTGGTCCTTGTCATCGATCCTGCGCTTGTCCAGAACGAGATCGAAACAGGCCTCTGCCATGCGTCCGAGGAAGTGGCCCTTTGCAAGCCGGACCGAGAGAATCATTTCGTGATATCCCTCATCTCCCTCCTTTAAGTTGGCTGGCATGGAGTAGTTGAGGTGGGGCAGGAGATAATTGTCCAGCACGAACTCAGCTCGTTTGCGCTGGTAATCCCGGGTCTGGTTGGGTGCAAGTTTCTTACCCACATACATGATACCGCCATCAACCGAATCGCATTCACTCTCTTCGAGATTCTGCATCATGAATGTCAGGATATCTTCATCGGTCGAGACCGCGTTGACAACTTCCTGGTCGTTGATCATGCCCAATGCACGCATCAGGTCGACAAATTTCAGGTGACCTGCAACGGAAGGGAATGAGACTTCAAGCAGGTTCTTCTTGTTGCGTTCAACAACCACCAGTGCACGGTATCCCCTGAACTGCGAGAACACCTTTGCCACATAGATAGGCTCATTGTACCTTTCGGTGGACTCGGTCATGATTTTGTTGGACGCAAGATCTTCTAACGTCATGAGCACGCGCTCGGTGCCGTTTACAATGAAATATCCGCCTGGATCAAATGCATCTTCCCCATGGGAGATGCGCTGGGCATCATCCATGCCATAGAGATTGCAGGATGTGGAGCCGATCATGACGGGGAGCTGCCCAATCGTGGTGACGATTGGTTCCTGCCGGTCCTCACCATGCACGAGTGTTAATTGTAACTGGATAGGAGCAGCATACGTCAGGTTGCGCAGTCGTGCCTCGCAGGGGTACAGTTCGCTCTGTGAACCATCTGCTTCTCTGACGAGCGGCTTTTTCACCGTTATTTCGCCGAGTTCCACCCAGACAGCCTCGTTGTTTTTGCCCCGGTTCTCAATATCCGTCTCTATGATCTGCGTTTCTTTGACCACTTTTTGTAATTTGTGCTTCAGGAAATAGTTATAGGAGTCAAGCTGGTGGCGCGCAACATGCTCCCGTGAAAAATATGCCCTCGATAAAATACTTCTGTCAATCAGACTTAAAACCCCCCCGGATTTATTTCTTGGGTCTCTTTACCACGAGACGGTACGATTCAGCTCTTCCGGCTGTATGACTCGTACGGATAATTCGTATCACATTATCGGCTTCTGCGCCGATCGTTTTGACCGCAGGATCGTCATGGAATACTTTTGGTAATTGTTCGGTAGTGATGTTATAAGTGGTGAGAAGCGCAGAAACCTCCTCTTCACTCATGATTTCATGGTCTGGCACCATATCGTGCTTCAACACATTAAGTTTGGTGCTCAATGAAAAACCCCCTCCCGGATAAACATATTTCCTCTCAGATGCATCACCGCAAAAAACCCACGATTACTCGTGGCAACGGGCCCGGAGGGATTTGAACCCCCGACCACCTGGTTAAAAGCCAGGCGCTCTACCGAACTGAGCTACGAACCCACTATGGAATAAGATGTACAGCATTATAACAATGTAAGAAAGCTATATAAATATTCTCTCAGTTTCATTCATTTTTCTGGAAGAACTTAGCCTCCTTTTGCAAACTTCTCGTTGATCTCGTTTAAGCGAATCTCGTCAGTCTTAATCTTTTGGTCAAGTTTGTTGATAGATTTCAGATCCTCTTCAGGGACAACACACCCGGGGACATTCATGCCGCATGCATTTTTCAAAACCTCAAGAAGGTTTCTGTCAACTTCGATACTTTTCCGGAGCGCGGCATATTCGCTGATAATTGCTGCATCCTGTCCGGCATCCTTTGCCACCGTAGCCTCCAGTTTCACATTACTGCGGCGTTCAAAGATCTGTTTTATCGCATCAAGCAGCTGAGCAGGGTTGACCGGTTTTGATACAAAATCCTCAATATTCAGGCTATGCTCCTGAGCCTCTTCGGGAGTGATCTTTTTTGCCGAGAACATAAGAACAGGAAGATCGTGGGTTTCCGGATTGGCCTTGATCCTCTCTAACGTCTCCCATCCATCCATCGGTTCCATCATGATATCGAGCAGGATGAGGTCGGGTTTATTGGAAGTGAGAAGGGATATGGCTTCATCACCGCCATGTGCGGCAATCGGTTTGAAACCTTTCCGTTTTAAAAGTGCTACAAGGCCGTCTACGATATAAGAGCTGTCATCAACAATCAGAATTGAATCATTCACGATAATAGTTCCTCATGCACTCTCAAGGTAAACAGCGGAGTTTTCATCAATAACAGGTGATATCTAAAATCCGGATGCAGGATAATGTACTTCCCCATAGTATTCATAGATTTATGTAAATTATTTAGGAAATCAATTACTTTTCTGCAGATGTCCCGGAGAGTTCGCCTTTTATCTGCTGGAGCCGGCTCTCCTGGAATTTAATATTCATCTCCATGCTTTTTATTGCACGGGATATCTCATCGCTGATACGTACTTTTGAATCATTGAAGTTGTAGGTAGTTTCCAGAATTTTCATCAGACGCTTGTTCACATCGATGCTCTTGCTCAGGCGGGCATATTCGGTGATGATCTCTGCATCGAAACCAGACTCTTTTGCCATATCCATATCGGATTTTATTGACTGCCGGCGATTGAGTACATGTTCAATGGCATCGTAGAGTTCGCGGTGGGTAATGGGTTTCAGGACGTAATCTTCAATATAAATACCATATTCCTGGGCTTCTGCAGGGGTCAGCTGTTTTGCCGTGAGCATGAGTACCGGGATCTCTTTTGTCGAGGGATTTTCCTTAACCTTTTCAAGTGTCTCCCATCCGTCCATCGGTTCCATCATGATGTCGAGAAGGATCAGATCAGGAGTGACCGTCTTTAAAATCTCTAAGCACTCCTCACCACCATATGCGGCAACAGTGCGGTACCCGCCTCGCTCCAGCATCGTAACAAAGACATCTACGATAAACGGGCTGTCATCGACAACAAGTATTGTAAACATTACATAACCTCCCCGATCTTTTTGGCGATTGCATGCATCTCTGTATGCACTTTGTCAGCATCAGTTTTATGTCTGACTATTGCAGTGATAAGAAAATTTTCTCCGGCACCCATAACGACAATAGAGGTATCCTGTGCCCGGATCGTGACTGACTCCATGGTCTTTAACTTAATTAAACTCCCAACAGATTCAGCTGATGCAAGGATGGTTGCAGACAGCGCACCGAACCACGGCTCATTCATATCCTGATCAAAAAATTTTCCTGCGATAATCCCATCACGGGATACGAGGGCACATGCTGAAACCCCTTCGATCGCCCGAATCTTATCGATAAACACAGAGATCTTCTCTTTCAACATGGACCGGCTCCTGTTGCACTACCCTATCTAATTGATAATACCTGATGGAAGCATAAATACATATTGCTTTTTCTTTAGTAGCAATACAATCGTTCCCGGTAATGTTATTGGTATTTCCCTTAACCAAATCCTGTTTTTCCATGATATTCGCACACGCCCTCCTGTCATTATGATGCTAGTGCTGCATTTCAACAATATATAAATACTATTTTACCCCAAGCAGAGAAAATAAGAATTCTGATGATCCGTGCATATACCATTACTTCAGGAAAAGGCGGTGTTGGAAAAACTACAATCACGGTGAATCTCGGGATATCACTCGCTCTTCTTGGCCGTGAAACCTATATTCTCGATGCCGATATCGGTATGGCAAACATGTCGCTTATCCTTGGCATGGATGATGTACCGGTCACCCTGCATGAGGTACTTGCCGGAAAAGCAGATATTGAAGATGCTATTTATGAAGGTCCCGGCGGGGTGAAAGTTGTGCCCAGCGGCATCTCGCTCCAGGGATTCCAGCAGGCAGATCCCGATAAACTCCGGGACGTGATGCACCGGCTTATCGACCGGTGCGAGTACCTCCTGATCGATGCCCCAAGCGGCATATCTAAAGAAGGCGTTGTCCCACTCTCTGTTGCCGATGAAGTCATTCTCGTAGTCAACCCGGAACTTGCTTCAATGGCAGATGCGTTAAAGACCAAGATTCTCTGCGAGGTAATGGGTGGCCGTGTATATGGTGCGATCCTTAACCGGGCCGGGCTGGAGCATACAGAGATCCGTTCCCAGAGTGTAGAAGATGTTCTAGGCGTCCGTGTGATCGATGTTGTTCCCGAAGATGCAAATGTACGGCGAGCAGCTGCCTACAAAAATCCCTGCGTATTAAAATATCCCAAAACAGATGCTTCACGGTCATTCAGAAGAATCGCAGCACAGATATCAGGTGTTGTGTACGAAGATTCCATTGGAGAGCCAAAAGCGGAGAGCTTTGTTGACCGGCTTGCCCGGTCAGTTTTCCGGTGATGCCATTTAGGGAGTATCATGGCATACGAAGGATACATGCTGGTGCTGTTTGGCCTTGTTATCGTAACCCAGCAGTTCATCCTTTACCTGATGTACGTTAGGATCAAGCAACTCTTAACCGAGATTGGAACGATTGATGGCAAGATACGGATTACCGATACAGAACTTGAAAACCTCATCATGAGAGTGGTGGAATTCAAAAAGGGCAAGATCTAAATGAGCAAAAAAACCTGCCCGCAGATCCACATCACAACAAGTTACATAAGGAATCTCGTCCTACATTATGAGAACGGGGCCATAGGGTAGCCTGGCCATCCTAGGAGACTGGGGGTCTTCTGACCTGAGTTCAAATCTCAGTGGCCCCATTAAATTGTTGTTTTTCAGGCATTGTTATGAAGATTACCGGCACCTGTACAGATTGTCTGATATCCCGCGTGCGTCTTGAGTGCAGATTATGCAATGCAACGGATGCAAAGACTGCTGAGGCAGTTGCTGAATGTACGGCTCTTTTAGAAGAAATCCGCGACGCACCCTTAAGCCACCCGCAGATCGCAAGCCGGATCCATCGCAGGGCATATGAAATCCTGGGAACTTCTGATCCGTTTGCAAAGCTCAAAAGGCAGGGTAACAACCAGGCAATAGAAGTCTGCAAAAAAGTGCAGGGCCGCCTGGTGACATTCCGGGATTACGTGCTTGCAGCAGTCATTGCCAACACTTTTGATTATGGCGTGAAAGGACATGCGGTTGCTGAAGATTTTTCTGCATTTTTCGATCGTGAGTTTGAGAAAGGCTTGACGATTGATGATACGGGCGCGATCCTTCCCCTTTGCACCCGCGTGGTCTACTTGAGCGATAATTGTGGTGAGATTGTACTCGACCGGCTCCTCATCAAGTACCTGAAGTCCCAAGGTGCACATGTGACACTCGCGGTAAAAGATGCACCCGCCCTCAACGATGCAACCCTTCAGGATGCGTGGGACTTGCATCTCGATTTCATTGTAGACTGCCTCACGACCACCGGGGGAGGGGCAGAGATTGGTATCTGCATGGAAAACATTCCCGATGATTTAAGGAACGCAATAAAACGTTGTACAATTATCATTGCAAAAGGCATGGCAAACTTTGAGTCTCTCTCGGAAATGGACAACCTGCCCCCTGTTGCTTATCTGATGGCAGCAAAGTGCGGGCCGGTTGCACAAGAGGCTGGCGGCGTTCCGGTTGGATCGAAGATTGCAATGCTGCGGAAATAATTTGAGTAAACTCATTTTTAATCCCCCATACTCCTTGAGTATAAATCTACGATGGGGAATTATTTTCATTTGAATAATTCCGTTTTACCATTCACCACTGGTTGGATAACGCTCTTATGTTGATCTGACTATCAGCGTGCGCCCAATGGGAAATTTCTTTGGAATTCCCCGTTTTAATCTGTTCTCCGCCAGCCAATCCCAATACCATTTTAACTGCATACTCCGATCACTGATCATGGTACTTCCTGACCCGCAATTATCCTTAGGATGGCTGCTCATTGTCGCCGGAGCTCTGCTGCTTCTTGTAGAGTTGCACAGCCCGGGTTTTTTTGCAACTGTACCTGCTACCGTACTGATCATTTTAGGTATCCTGCAACTCATGGGGGTGGATATATCCAATCCATGGGCAGGGGGTATAATCGGCATTGTGACAGCTCTCTGTGCGGCCGGTTTTACTGTCTGGATGTATGGAAAGATTACCACAAACAAGAGCCCGACGACTATCAGCCGGGATTCGTTAATCGGTATGGAAGGTCAGGTGCAAAAATCCATTGATGCGACTACAATCTCCGGTAAAGTCGTGATCGGCAGCACGGAATGGAGCGCTCGCTCAACCGGTGCCACAATCCCGGCCGGAAAGCTGGTAAAAGTGGTAAGTTCTCAAGGCGTACATATCGTAGTTGAAGAGGTAGTATAACATGGCATTTTTCGAGACACTCATTATCATATTCTTAATCCTTGTCATAGTCATTATTTTTGCAAAAGGTGTTGTAATTGTCCAGCCATACGAACAGGGACTTCAGGTCCGGCTTGGCCAGTATGTCGGGCGGATGAATCCCGGTTTCCGCTGGATAGTACCGTTTGTCAGCGAAGTGACCAAACTCGACCTCCGCACACAGGTCATGGAAGTCCCGAGCCAGGAAGTTATCACCAAGGATAACTCACCGACCAATGTGGATGCGATCGTTTACGTCCGGGTGATTGATCCGGAGAAGGCATTTTTTGAAGTCGCCAATTACCGGTTGGCAACCGTTGTGCTCGCCCAGACCAGCTTAAGGGGTATCATCGGTGATATGGAGCTCGATGAAGTGCTCTACAACCGCGACGTGATCAACACGAAACTTCGTGATATTCTCGACCGTGAGACCGACCAGTGGGGTGTCAAAGTCGAGCGGGTTGAGATAAAGGAAGTCGATCCGGTTGCTGCGGTCAAAAACGCAATGACCGAGCAAACGGCAGCGGAACGTGCCCGTCGAGCAGCAATCCTGAGAGCTGACGGTGAGAAACGTTCCGCGATCCTCAAAGCCGAAGGTCTCCGGCAGTCCATGATCCTTGAAGCCGAGGGTGAACGTCAGAGCAAAGTGCTTCGGGCAGAAGGAGAGCGGCTATCGCGGATTCTTCAGGCACAGGGAGAGGCACAGGGACTACGCATCCTCTCGGTGGGTGCCGCACCGCTCGACAACCGAGCGATGACCGTACTTACATTAAACGCTCTTAAAAACATGGCAGACGGCCAGGCCACCAAGATCATCTTCCCATTCGAGCTCTCGCAGTTGATCCGGCAGGGTGCAAAATTCCTTGGGGCAACGGATGAGACCGCAGAGGCGATTGCAGGTCGCCCGGTTATGGACGAGACCATCCTTGGCGATATGCCCCAGCGTGAAGAGGTCAACGCAATCTTAAAAGAGATCAAGGATGCAGTCCCGAAAGTTTCGGTAGATGAACTTAAAGATACCAGCAAACGCAAAATGGCGATCGAAGCAGACGTAGAAACCGCTGGTGTCCCTCCGACAGTATAATCCCAACCTCTTTTTTATCTCTTTTTTTTAGATGAGCAGACTTGACGTTGCTACTCTGGGGGTACTCCGACGGTCAGCGCGCTAAAAAAGATCATGGGTGTTGCATACCTGTATGTTGGTGGCAAAGGTGTGGTAAAATAATTTACAAAGTGTAAAAACCAGGCGTTCTATCTTGCGGGGAAAAACATATGGTGATTTATTCTGCCATTATTTCACATATGGAGCATATAGGGCAGTGCAATCAGCGATATGAGAACAACCAGCATCAGGTAGGAGACTGCACTGGTCACGTAACTGGAATATTTTAAGAGCCCGCGGCGATCGAGGAGACGATCGACTCCTTCTTTGAAGATATAACCCCCATCAAGCGGCACCATGGGTATTGCGTTGAATATCCCCACGTTGATATTGATCCAGGCGCACCAGAAAAGCAGGTGAATCATATCCCAGAATCCGGAAAAAGGTACCTGGTAATAGGATGTATCAGGGGTATCAAACGCTAATATGCGGAGGAACTGGATACTGGTGTCGTTTGCAAAAGGAATAACGAGGAACTGGAAGAACCCGAGTGGTGAGAGCATTCCCCCGATTGCAGACTTAATCGTTTCTCCATCATAGTACTGCACACCCATGAATCCGCTTGAATGGCCGGCAAATTCTGCTGGCCATGCAGCAAGCGTGAGAGAATAATCCTTAACAATTTTGTTTTTCTCAACGGTGAGGGTGAGTGTCTGGCCAGGTTTTGTCGTGTTTAAAAGGTTGGATATATCGGCACGGCTTGAAATGGGTACACCATTAATCGCTGTCACGACAGAGCCGGGGGGAATGCCTGCATTTTCTGCAGGATAGTTCTTGTATATTCCATGGATAACCGGTGTGGACAGGGGTGTGACAAGGCCCATACAGAGAATGAGCAGTACAAAACAGGAAAACCCGACAACAAGGTTATTGGTAATCCCGGCACCAAACATCCGCACCTTGGGCATGCCCTTCATCTTATCCAGTTCTTCTTCATCCGGCTCAACAAAGAACCCGATCGGGATAACGGCGATCAAGGCCCCCATAGTCCGCACTTTGATGTTCTCAACCCGGCAGAGGATAGCATGTCCGAACTCGTGGACAGCGATGGTAATGACGAACGCAAGCCAGACCGCAAATGTCGATGGTACATACTCATTGAGACCCGGTATGAGCAGGAGGTTCTGCGGTTTGTAGATCCCGGTGGGTTCCGGCTGGATGAGCAGCGTATAACGCACCGAGATGAAGAGCATCACTGTAATGAAAACGGATACGATGATGACCGCAATCACACCGGCAGATCCGTATATCCGGAAAAATGTGCGGAATGCGGCGAATTTGTCGAAGAATCCGACCCGTTTTGTCCTAATCGCCATTATCGGACCATAAAAGACGATGTGCTCCTCCCAGAGTTTATTCCGGTGGATGACAAAGGCTATCGCTGCATAAGCGGCAACCAGAAGAACAAGAATGAGGAGCCCATCCATTCCAGTACAATGGCATTGCCGGGCTGATAAAGTATTCACCCGGGGCAAGACCGGCACAGACTAAAAACCGGTCCGGTATTTCTCATTAATAGAATCGCGAAATCATGAAATAGAACAGAAATGCAACGGGAACTATGCGTTGGGTTCTGGTAATTGTCGCTCTTGCCTTGTTTTTTGCGGTCATAATTTCTCCGGTTCTGGCAGACTCCAATGATTCTGGCCAATATATCACCCGTTCTTACGATTACGTTCTTGATGGGAGACAGGGCACCCTGTCCCTTGCACTATCAACAGAGTTGCACGATGATTATCTGACAAAAAAACCCAAGTGGGATATTAATGACAACGCTTCGTACTTCCTTTCATATATGAACGATCCTGCC
>JBAZQT010000027.1:0-39676 GCA_041645055.1 Methanoregula sp.
GTCCTGCAATCGCATCGGCGAGAGGTTGTCGTAGATCACATCGATGATCAGGTTCGCATCACTCTGCAGGGTTAGGATCTCATCACCATACCCGGTCAGGTTTTCATCTCCCTGCTCCGGGTGCAGGTCCAGTTCGTAGAAGATCGGATTACGCCGCACCTCGTCCAAGGTAAGCGGTTTATCCACAGAGAGCGGTTCAAGCCCTCCAAATTTCCCACGGTACAAACCGGTCACTTTTGCGAGCGGTAGTATGCTCATTTCAGTTTCCATGATAGTTCTCCTTGTGTCGTTCGTGTTCGCTCCGTAGTTGCTTGAACTCCTCAACGATCTCATCATATTTGCCAATCTTCTGGTAGATGGCAAACAGCAGAGGATAGAGCGGAAGCACGGCTCCGAGCACAATCCCTAAAATTTCAATTTCCATAATGGTTCTCCGCGAAAAACGTAAGGACCAAAAAGAGAGGGGACCTGGAAGGTCTCCTCCCCTCAAGGTCTTATCATTTGGCGATTCTAGGCGAGTGCCGCCACGGTGTCCGCCCAGGTCTCGACCTTCGTCCGGATGGCTTCATCCGAATAGGAGGTGAGAGACAGGCGTTTGCGGCTGAAAGTCACATTGAACAGTTCACCGTTTGTGTCATGGCACTTCAAGGTCGCACTGTATGTCTCGTTGTCTGCGTCACGGACAGCAGTGCCGCTATGTGCTGTGATGAGGGCGGTGCTTGCGGCAAGCGCTGCTGCCCCTGCGTTGAATCCGGCAATGGTGCTGAACTTGCTGGAATCGTTGCCGACTGTCTTTGCATCGGTGTCCTGGTAGAGGACCTTTACAGTGTAGCCTTCCCGGGTCTTTTCGACCGGATCGTGGGTTACACCGGCAGTCATATACGATACACATGCAAACGGGTTGCCGGTGATGACCGACTGGATGATCGAATTGAACGTCGCAATATCTACAATCGGTTCTGCGAGTGTGCGAATTGCACTTTTGGTTTCTGAGTTCTGTATGAAATCTGCCATTTTTGTTAACTCCTTTCCCCGGGCCCGTGGGTTGAACACCTATCTGTAAGACTGCGCATTTGGGTGTTGCTGAAGGGAGAAAACCCTACTTTTGGCGGGTAGGGTGTTATTAATGCATTGTGACAGGTGCCATTCAGCTGATGTGATGACAACAGATTTTCAAAAACGGGTGATAGTTTATCATTTGGGGATTCTGTTTTAAATGTGTGATAAAATTTAGAAAAATGCATATGATCATCAAGCAATAAGTGAAACGGAAAAACGACTTATGACAAATTATCACCCTACTATCACTATCTGGGGAGAATATGGAGTGTATATTTCAAAATGCAGTAGAGATTGAGGTCGCGAGTTGCAGTGATATACCTTAAGAGAAAAAGGGATTCTTCTCCAGATTTGGGATGTCCTGAAAAGCAACCAGATGAAGAGCCCCAATATTGTTATTGAATGCTACTAATTCCTGATAGGTCACTGTATTTTTCGCATAACCTATACAAATTTATCGTGCTGGTCATTCTGAACTGATGGGACCCCCGTATTCACCCGCCTATCAAATTCATCGTGTGTCTCAACGATAACCGTATACTGGTGCATGAACTTTCGCTCAACTCTGATCATGAATACAGATTCATGTTTTTTCCGGATCTGTTCTGAGATAATTTTCGGGATAAGGAAAAGTGGGATACCGTCAATATACTCGGCAGGGGCTGATTCATTTACCGCTACTTCGGGCACAGGTAACCCCCAGGAGCTTTCCAGATTTGTGCACATGTTCCTAACCCGGTTTCGAGAATATTGTCCATCTCCTGTGCTGGATCTGGCGAGACAAGTTAGTTGATTTCATACTTCATTTCCATTAAGGGGATCCAGAGGC
The DNA here is from genome assembly GCA_041645055.1 of Methanoregula sp. Lineage (GTDB taxonomy): Archaea > Halobacteriota > Methanomicrobia > Methanomicrobiales > Methanospirillaceae > Methanoregula. Next base: position 1,889 of record JBAZQT010000027.1, read on the forward strand.
AGAACGAGTGAAAACTGGGGGATTTCCCGTACATTATCTATCAGCACCTCGAAACAACAAAATCCGTAAGACAAGGAATAGAGCCAGATCTCGCAGTGGAGTCTGGTCTTTTCGGGATGCCGTAAAAGATATTTGCGGTATTGTTCAAGATCCTTTGTGCAGTGCGATTCAACGATTTCAACTGTTAATGGTCGGCGTGATATTTTTCTGATCCGGATATACCGGGTCTCACCGGTTACCAGCGATGCGACAAGATGTGCCGGCGGGTACCGTTTGTTGAATTCAGGAGGGATGATCCGAACTGTGTAGCCGTGTAACTGGAGCAGCTCACGGGCGCCTTCTTCGATAAGCGTGCTGCGCCGGCTCGTCATACGACTGCACCTTCCATAAGCGTGACGAGAGCACGTGTGCCTGGAGAGGTCTCCCGCAATGCATCCAACGAAATTTCATAGCACTGGAACCTCCCATCAGCAGTTGCCACCCAGATTTCTCCGTGGAACCGGGGTGTTTTGGGGTTGCGGGCAATTTGCTTACGGATCTCGCAGATCTCCCTGACACAATGTTTTTCAACCTCTGCGAAACTGACAACCATCTTTATGGAGATTTTGATCCGGATGTACCGTACGTCTGCGTTGCCTTTGGACGCGATGAGATGCGCCAGGAATCTCTGCTGGAGGGATCGTTCTGGGACGATAATGACATTGTAACCCGCCACTTTAAGCAGCACTTTCGCGTTCCGGCAAAGGATTGTCATCCGCCGGGCTGCGGTCATGCGGTGACTCCTTTGCAGGGAGAAATAATCCCGGTTTTGTTTTCGGCTAATGGCACCTCCACGTGAGTACACGAGATATCCTCGCCACAAGCGATCACGTAGGATCGTTTATGGAGATTCATAAATCCCCGCGATTCTATGTTCATGATACCGAACTGCCCGGATTGGTTGAGGGGGAATCTGGTCTTCTTTTCATGAGAATCGACCATTTCCTGTGCGACGTTGACGAGCGTTTCCTGTCTGCTATTATGAGGTACTGTAATTGTTTTTTTCATTTTTCCTTCCGGTTTTGTAGATTATGTTCCACCCAGATTTCATGATGAAACGGAGCGATTTTTTTGTGTTTTTGTTTCCTGATATGCAAAAATGCCATTCCTTAAGTGCCCGGGCAGAGCCAGGGCTAACAGTTTCTCGACATATCCTACGAGGATACAGCGGGTAACCTATCGGAAAGTTACCACGAAGATACCCGGACACCATTGGACCGACGTTTAATAACGATCTGGAAAAAAGCTAAAGAGCGAAAAAACAGGAGAATGGTCACTGGTTTATCTGTACCGCTTCTCCGCGTCCAATGCATTCCTCAGGCTTGTTGAGACAATGAGCATTGAGATTGTAGCAGCATGGACTGAGCATGCGAATGTGAGAATATAATGAAGGACGGCAACTAATTTCGCTTTGATGGCTTTTACCGCCTTGTGCCCCCGCAATTTCAGATTTGCTACGAAATTTAAAATCATTGCCAAACACAAAAAGGGGCGAGAGATATTTAAACTAATCGAAATCTACGCGAAATCTGGGCATTATTTGGGAAAAGATCTATCGAAAAAATGGTTTTATGGGAATTTAAATTAAAAACGCGGGAATATTTTAGAGAGAATTTTGTTGCGCACATGAATCTTATGGTTGAGAGGTGTTTTGGAGAGGGAGGTGCCGCAGGGGGAGGTGGTTGGAGGGGTTTGAGGAAGCGCGGAAAAAATCGGACTACGGATGGAATAGATCACCATATGTGGGATATGATTAATGGGTTCGAAAAAGGGGTGATCGAAGAAGTGAATAATATATGACGTGGCAGAGGACATTCCATACACGATATTGAAAAATCTCTTCCAGAATTTACCTATTACCCGTAGTTGTGAAACAAAATCTAGATCTTCACAATCCTATTGATAATCCGGTACTATTGGAAGTTATGATAAACTTCAGAATACTACCTGCAGGAAACCCGAGTGTCCCTTTAAAAAAAGTCTTGAAAAGATCCATGCCTACTGGCTTAACAAATTTTCATAGACTTTTTTTGTATCCATGGCTGTTTTTTCCCAAGAAAATAGTTTCAGTCGCTGATATCCTCGAATCCTGAGGGAATCCTGTAGGGTGTTGTTCTGCACAATATCTTCGACTATCTTTTTAATTGAGTCGGAATTATTAGGATCAAAATAAATCGCGGCATCACCTCCCACTTCAGGAAGTGAACTACAATTACTTGCTGCGACAGGACAACCACAACTGAACGCTTCCAGCATAGGTATGCCAAAACCTTCGTAAAGTGAAGGGAATACAAAAAGGATTGCTTTTCGATAGAGTTGTGAGAGGATGCTATCATTAGCAATTGTATAGTGAATTACCTTCTTTTTGATCTTGAGCGCATTCAACATACGCAGCTCATCGTCTGAAAAAACTCCGCCACCGGCACAAATCAAACAGAGTTCTTTTTTTTCGGATAAAAGCGAAGAAACCGAATTGATGAAAAATGTAAAATTTTTATAGGCTCCGCGACTTCCTACGAATAAAATGTATTTTTGAGGTAAGTTCAGGGAACTATCCGGGGTGTGTTTTTGAAGTGAAGTGGCAAGAGGGATTACTTCAATCTTTTTAGGATCAATATCATAAAACCTGATAATATCGAATTTGGTATTATCAGAAATTGCAATAATTTTTGCTGCGCATTCTATTACGCTCTTTTTTTGTATTGCAGTGTTATCTCTTCTTTTAAACATATCCGGGAAAAGTTCATGAATCATGTCATATACTGTCAGCACATATGGTTGTGTTTTCAGTTTTTTTTGGAAATATGGATTATAATAGGTTGGATGTAAAATGTCAAAATTTCCGGATCTAATTTGTTTTTTACAATTGTATTCATTTATTTTGTAGATAACTATGTTTTTTCCAAAATTCAGGTATTTTCCTAACGTTTTTTGATCAGGAAGAAGCAATTTTTGATGAAATAATTCCTGGTAATAACTATTTTCTGAATATAATACGGATATTTCCGGATGGATTGTATCTATGGTTAGAAGATGTGAATATAATTCATAGAAATATCTGGATATGCCCCCATATTTTTGGAGAGAGAACGTTTGGTGATCGTAAAGAATTTTCATCTTATTTCTCACCAGTATCCATCAGAAAATACATATCTTCAAATGTTTTAGTCTTCATTTTAAACTGAATTAATGGAAATATAAAGCGAACGCCAAAAATACATACAAATTTCCAAAATATTTTGTTTATTTTTTTATGAGTGAAAAAATGGAGACTATTGTAAGAATAATAATACACTCCAAACTTTTCTGCGATAGTCTGTAATGTTTGTTTTGAGTAAAATGAAATATGTTGTCCATGCTCTAAACCGTAATACCACCATTCCTCAGGTTTTGGTACAGGATTTGGTAATAGCTCTGTTGAGAAAATGATATTATGCGATATTGAAAAAATTTTTTCAAGATCTACTAAAGGATAGATAAAATGTTCAAAATTTTCAAAGGCTGTTATTACTTCAATTTCATTGCAGTTTTTGGGATATTCAAATCCTTGTGCGAATAAATTTTGGGTGAAGGGATCCCGCCAATAAAAATCGAAACCAATGTCTCGCAATAAACGGGTTAGGATTCCATAACCTCCACCGTAATCAAGACCCTTCGATTTTTTTTTCAAAAAAAGAAATAACATGCAGGTTATAATTTTTGATGCATAAATATTACGCGATATCATTCCAGTATCTGTAATATTAATTGAGTGTTTATAAGATTCGTCTAACCAATATGGATTTTCAGTACAAACGTATCCACAAAACGTACATTGAAAATATTGGACCGAATATTTTTTTAAAATTTTACCAGAAAAAATTGGATCCATTGGAGATCCGCAAATATTACATGTTTTTTCCATAATTGTACCAGATCGCTATATAGTTTTTTACTCATCCATAAGTTGAATTTTGATTTTAATAAACTTTTTAAATACCCTGCACACTTTAATAAATTGTTAAAGCGTCTTAAACAATTAAATGAAGGTGATATGATTCCGGCCCCCATTGCACTTTTTGTTTATAATCGCCCGTGGCATACGAAAAGAACTGTGGAAGCATTACAAAGAAATCTCCTTGCAAATGAGAGTGAACTTTTTATATTCGGGGAAGAGCCTTGCGATAAGTGTTCAGAGCAAGTGGAGATACTACGGGCATATATAAAAACAGTAGATGGTTTTCGTAAGGTGACCATCATTGAAAGAGAGAAAAACTTCGGGTTGGATCGAGCGGTTATCGCAGGTGTCACAGATCTGATTAACCAATATGGTCAAGTAATTGTTCTCGAAGACGATGTCACGACATCTCCATATTTCTTGAAATATATGAATGATGCACTTGAACGTTATAGAGATATACCCGAAGTAATGCATGTTGGGGGATATATGTTTCCTATTGATGCAGAATGTCTTCCGGAAACTTTCTTCTTTCGATGTTCCCATAGCTGGGGATGGGGTACGTGGAAAAGGGCTTGGGACCAGTTAAACCCGGATCTTCGGCAGTCTCTCCCTGTTCTGGATTGGGATTCAGTATATCGTTTCAATATTGACGGTACATACGACTACTGGAGAATGTTAATTGAGCAGCGTAAGAGAAGTGGTCATAATACGTGGGACATCCTCTGGTACCTCACAGTTTTTTTACAGGATGGAAAATGCCTCTTCCCCTCTATCAGTCTCACAAATAATATCGGTCATGATGGAAGTGGATCACATATGGTAAACACTGATTGCTTCGAGGTTACAATTTCAAATAAGGAGATCCTTTTTTTTGAAAAAAATATTAAAGAGAACAGTAATGCAACTGAAGCAATTAAAAGATTCTTGGCAGGGTTTCAACCACCATTGTATAAACGCTATTTCCTGAATATCATTGATTTTATTGAGACGCAGAGATTGAAAATGTTTAGCCGGATATAAATGTGTTAACGGCAGTGATTTATAAGCTGAGGAGAATTCAGGTTTTTAATCTGTAAAGTCAATAACTTCTGAAAATGTTGGCTGAATTCCAACATGGGACTCCACTTTCGTTTTCCATCCAACCCAATATTTTGGGGCGATTACTTTTTTCTTTGTAGTCATCAGATATGCACCCCACCATGAAAATGAACTATTCGAAATTATTCCTGCTTCGCATTGTGTCATTATTGCAAGGTCAACTTCCATCGAATTATTTGAGATAATTTTTGGCTCAAAATCCTTAAAACAGCATTTTACAAATGAAGGATCATCTGATAAAAATATAAAAAAAGGATTTTCAACATTTTCTTTGATTATATTTATAGCCTTTTCAAAATAGGATTTCGGAAGATCTTTTCCTCGTACACCATTAAAAATTTCGTGAACAATATCTCCTCTCCTTATATGAACAAAAACTAAGTTATAATTCTCTGGTATTTTTGAGATAAATTGTCTTGACTCATCTAAAAATTTTTCTTTAATTTTTAAGTTAGAGGTCGCCTCACGGTTAAAAAACGTCTCTGATTGGAAGAAGTCAGAATTTACATATCGGATAAAAGGAAATAATCCCCGGGTCTCACTCCAGTATGGCAATGGTATTAAATTGATTTGTTTTTTTTGCTCCACATAGTTTATTATCCTCGCTTTAGACAAAGACCTGAGGATCAAAGGTACAAGTACCCCAATAAAAATAAGTCTAAAATAATAATTTGAGTGATGCCACATACCACGATCATCAAAATCAAAAGTCTCATAAAACATTTTCATGTTAAAACAAAGAATAGTTTCATTTTTTTTGGCTATTGTTTTTAAAAATGCATATTGGAAAATCTGATTTCCAAGTCTTCCATCTGCCATAAAAATTATCATTATTATCTCTCCAATACCCTTCTTGATAAGCTATATGAAATATAAATAATTCGGATCCGAAAACACATGAATACAACGGATGAGTGACAATACTAATAGGGAACTGTCGTTCTGGTAATTATAAATGATTTCCGCGTGTTCCTTGTATTCCTTACCTATTGCGATGAACGCAGAGCCTTCTAATTATGCCGAGAGAATACGCTTGTTAGTATTGGGACAAGAACTAACCTACTAACTGAATATAGAACTGCATTTTCTAGGTTCGACATTTGATTTTGTATGATTATCCATATGACTACCCTTCTTCGAGGGAAGATTTTATTTTCAATAAACCTAGTGATATTCCGATTGCAGCACCAAGCGTTGCCACAACCCCGGTTTCTAATAATTCCGGCAGCTGGACCAAGTTAATCCTCTCAAGAGACATTGTCTCGAGATCTCCTGATGCAGGTTCTTGTTTTTTAACGAGATCTCGGGCAAAAAACACATGAACATTCCCACAACCGCGATTCCCATCGACAACGAATGTCCCTAAAGGCCGCCAATCATTTGCAATATAACCGGTCTCTTCAAGTAATTCACGTTTTGCAGCAGACAGTGGGGATTCACATCCTTCAATATATCCCGAAGGTAACCCCAGATTAATCTTTTTTGCTCCATGTTTATAATGCCGGATTCCAAGAATTTCCTGAGGACTGATCATCGCAAAAACCGCTATGTAATCTTGTTGGTCAATCGTGTAATAATCATTAATTTGCTCCCCATTTTCCAACCGGACGGTTTCACGATAAAGTTTTAAAAAAGGAGATGCATTAACCAGCTCTTTTCGTTCTATAATGTCCCACGGTTTCATAAAAAAAAAATAATATAGTTTTTATTTACACGTTGGGCTGAATATTTTGCTTGTTTTTAACTCTTCAATTGCCATTTTTTTATCAGATGCCTTGGCAATTTTCTCTTTTACTTCTTCCTCAATCCAGCGATAGGTTCGTTCAAGTCCCACTTCTAGCGATATCTCGGGTTCCCATTTGAGAACCTTTTTCAGGAGCGTATTGTCAGAGTTGCGTCCCCTAACACCCTCTGGACCGGGGATATGCATTTTTTCAATGGGATAATCAGCAATATCTGCGATTATATCCGCAAGTTGGTTGATCGATACCATACGATCTTGGCCCAGATTGAGTGGCTGGTGAAAATCAGATTGCATCAGTTTGTAGATACCATTCAGACAGTCATCAATATAGCAGAATGACCGGGTTTGCTCTCCATCTCCCCAGATATCAATGACAGGGTTCTTCGTTAATTTTGCAATTGCAATCTTCCTGCATAATGCCGCTGGAGCTTTCTCTCTTCCACCGATCCAGGTGCCGAGCGGGCCAAAAATATTGTGAAAACGGACGATATGGGTGTTCATACCGTAGTCTTCACGGTAGTGAGTGCAAAGATGTTCTGCGATCAATTTTTCCCATCCATATGCATCCTGAGGCATGGCCGGGTAAGCATCCTCTTCCTTTAAAGGAGTGACATTTGTTTCCGTTTGCTTATATTCCGGATAAATACAGGCAGACGAGGTGTAAAAATATCGATCAACATTCTGAATTCTGGCTGCCTCAAGCGTATGAAGATTAATCAAAGAATTATTGTGAAGAATTTCAGCATGGTGACATGATATAAATCCCATTCCCCCCATATCCGCTGCGAGTGCGTATACTTCATCGATGCCTCTCATTGCTAAAAGGGTGTCATCCCACCGTCTCAAATCTCGGATTTCAAATTCATTCGCTTGCGTTGGGGCATATTCGGGGTGTTTTAGATCGACACCTCGGACCCAGTACCCTTTATTCTTAAGGTAGGAAACTAGGTGACTACCGATAAATCCCCCGGCTCCAGTAACTAAAATCTTTTTATTTTTCATATAGCCTTATTGAAATTTATGCTCTAAATCCCTTTCGAAAAAAATGCTTTTACCGCAGATAATACCAGCCTATTTTCCCCATTAATTATACGACACACTCAAGGATCCATATTGCGTATACCCATACGCCACTTAATACGTTCTAGAATGCCAAATTTTGGGAGCGACCTTTGCGGCTTAACATTATTATCCTTATAACGAGAGGAAATCTCCTCAATCCAATCTGTTTCCGGAATATGATTTCTAAAGCAAATGACATTTCCATAGATTGATTGAGGACTAAAAAGTGTTTCTGGGTCCAAATCAACCTCATTCAAGTCGAAGATCTGCGCATGACTATCGGAGGCACTGTCAAGTCGAATGCTGGTTCTATAATGAAGCTTCTTCAAAATTCGAAAACATTCAATCATATTGTTAATTCCATTTTCCGACCAACTCCCTTCGCCATTCTCACGTGTACCCCCTCCACCGTATTCAAAGACAACAACTTGCGGCAGAAGGGAATCGGGAATATCCTGAAGCTGTTGAATAATTATCGATTCAACACCCTCAACATCCAATTTCATACAAGTAATACTTCCGGCATCGATGGTTTTTAGAAGAGTATCAACAGTAATTGAACGAACTTGTACTACTTGAGATGACGCGCCCCACCAATCTGGACGCAGGGATGAAAGGTTTCGATTCTCAGAACCGTTGAAAGTACCAATAAAAAGTGTATTCGTTCCATCGACATCTGAAACACATGATTGTATCAAATTAATGTTCAGGATTTTACAAACCCTTACAAGTTCTGGTGTCGGTAATGGTTCTACAGCAACAGTATCAAACCCTATTCGGGCAAAGAGTTCGCAATAGAAATCAAAGTTTCCCACACCTATATCCACACCAAATCCTCTTCGGAGTTTGTCAATCTCGGGAAGATAATAATGTAATAATGCAAGACTACATTCTTCAACATGCATAAGCAATATCCCTTTTATTTCAATTATACGGTTTTTTCAAATGAAGCAATGCCGTTGTACCAAAGCGCGGTCGACTCTCGTACTTTTTTTGAAGTGTTCTACCCACAATAAAGGCTTGGTCAATGATTTGGAGAGGTTCGATTAATGAATATAAATAATGAATCGATAAAATACGTCCTGCATTAAAATGTACAGCATTCTGATCAGAGACAGGTACAGATATCCAGAGATGTCCCCCCGGTGCAATAACTCTCTTTAATTCCTCAATCGCTTTTTCTGTCCCATAGGGATCGAGAGGATCGCCATAGCGGCCGAGGCCGATATGCTCAACTACACACAGGCTTGAAAGTGATGACACACTCCCATCCTCAAATGGCAGGTCCAGTATGGAACCTTCAAGGAACTTCAGGGAGTCCAATGGCAGCGACAACGGGCGGATATCAACTATTGTAACTGGAAAAACTTTTGATAGGAGTGCCACGAACTTGTGATGGGATCCCACATCTATATGCGATTTCGGCTGTTGATTGACAATTTTTTCAAATACCCATGAATCCTGATAGAAGTATACAGCTTCGATTTCGGTCTCATCTGTATCGTCTCCTAAACAGGGGTATAAATAATCCAATCGTGGTTTTGTGGATGGCGGAGCAAGATTTTTGTATTTGTAATAGCTTTTCCAGTATCGAATCCAGGCACCTATTCTTTTCCAGAGATAAAATAATTTGTAACCCGATTCTCGCACAAAATGTTGCAACATCCAGAAGCATTCAGCGAACATTTTAAACGGGCTCTGCAACATGAATTGAGAATCGTGCTTCAGTTGCGTTTCTTCTGCCAGGGAATGATGGGTTTCCCGGAACAATATTGCGAATAGAATATTCCAGATGGGTCAAATAATTTTCAATCTGTTCTGGAGTGTTACCCATGTCAAATGTCGTAGAACCAAATTCAAAAACACAACACTTAATGGCTTTTTGTCGCAACATCCGCTCTGCGCCCAATAATACCTGATACTCTGCACCTTCCACATCAATTTTTAACAAGTCGATATTTTTGATATTATGCTCTTCACAGAATCGATCTATTGTTGTCGATTGTACCCTCTCACATCGGGACGGTTTTATATGGACTCCATAGTTTTCAAGAGGTCGATCGGCAAGTGTATTCCAACCACTATATTCATCAGGATATACATGGAAATCAACAAAACCGATTTTATCTGATACTGCAAGATTATTGGGATAAATGTTTTTACGACCACACACGCGACAATTAGATTCAAATGCTTTAAACGTGGTGGAGCAGGCTTCAAATGAGAAAACTCTTCCATCTACTCCGGAAAAATGGGAAAACAATAATGTCATTTCACCAATATTCGCCCCAACATCAAATACAATCATACCTTCCTGCAGATAGTTGACATAAAATATTTGCTCTGCTCGGTCAACATCTAGAGGTGTTGCACACCCCCCATCGATAACAGATTGCACACTTTTTTTTACTTTCTTGGGTAAAATCCCAAAAAAATTTGAAATTACGGTTCTATAATTGAATGTCATGTCTATATCCTCCAACATCCCACAAATTAGCAAATACTATACTTGCATGGGAAGATAGTATCCAACTCGAAAAATAACCAGCAATTGTCTGTTACTCGGTAGAATCATTCATATTTTTCACTTCTTTCCACGATCTCATTGAGCATTCAATAGAATTGATGAAAAATTCTTGAGTCTCAAATATTTTATACAATGTTAAATGGCTAATAATAAAGAGTTTTTTGGAATCATTAAACTTAGGTTTTCGCAATGTGAAATAATTTACAGAAACCAGAAGATGTGATTATCCATTTTACGGGTGAATTTAGTAGAATAAAATAAAGCAACAGAAGTCTTGTATTTTTTTTAACTAATAATTTTCTAATATTACTATATGCCCACTTGGATTCCTCTTCTTTTACAGAGGCATCAAGTTGAATGTTCCCCAATTTATCGGCTATGAGAAAAGACAATATGGTATCATCATAATCAATTTGTATATCATTAATTATCTTGGGATAATTATTAACGATATGCGGTAAACTTATCGCCCATTTTATCTTACCAAAGGTTCTCGGACTGTATCGTAAATTCAAACAGTCACTATAAGATCTTACAAGAGGCTCCCTATATACTAATAAAGAATGTGTTTCTGATATAAAAAAAATATATAACATCAATGTTACGTGATAATAATTTGTATCCAAATAGCTGTTTAATATAAAATCATCCTTCTTATCTAAGAATTCTTTCTTTATAACATATATTGAAATTTTAGGCGATTGGAAAATTATTCTAATAGCTTGTTCATAATTTGTAAACGAATCAACGGGATTAGGAATATTAAATGTAGGTTTTTCCAAAGTAAATGTCTCGCCTTGAATATATGAAAAAAGCATAGCGGATGGCTGGTAATCTAACAAAAGATTATAAACAATTGAGACAGCATTTTCCTTAAGGATAACATTATCCGCCATCAACCAAACATATTTTCCACTTGCATTTCGATATAAAAAATCAGTATTTTTATCTGCGCCAATATTTATTAAATGCTTATAATATTTTAAATTAGTATCTGTAAAATAAAATTTACAAATATTGACTATTTCCTCGGTATTATCTGTGGAGCAATTGTCTGCAACTAGAATTTCAATTTTGTTTTTATTGTCGAAAGTTTTAATTTGTTCTTTAATATTAATAAGCAACTTATTTAATTTTTCAGACCTATTAAAGGTTAAAATGCATATAGACAGAAAAGGAGTATTAATCATTTATTAAACTCTCCTTTTTTTGTGCGTGTCCTTGCCAATAATCACGATCTGGTGTGCGAGCTCTCACAAGACACATTCCTCCCACAAATCCAATATCCCCTAAACTGATAACAGAGGTGTTTATTGTGTTTATAGGTGTTGTAACATTAGCAAGTAAAATATTAGTATTATTAAAACAGTTTTTCATAATTGTTCCTATTTACGAAAAAAATCCTTGAAAATTTTGATTACATAATTCAACTTTTCAGTGGTAAGTCCTGGATATATACCAATCCAAAACAAATTATTCAAAACAAGATCCGTATTATTTATCGGGCCAATCATTCGGTGAGTAATATTTGCATATGCTGGTTGTTTCAGAAGATTCCCTCCGAAAAGCATCCTTGTTGCAATTTTGTTTTCCTCAAGGTATTGTACAATATCCTGTCGCGTAAATGCTGCATTCTCTCTTACAAGAATTGGAAATCCAAACCAGCTTGGTTCTGAATGGGCTGTTGGTTCTGGAAAAACAAAAAAATTTTCAAAAAGTTTTAATCCCTGATATAATGTATTAAAATTCATTCTTCTTTTTTCAATGAACTCGGGTAATTTCTTCAACTGTTCAACCCCAATAGCAGCTTGCATGTCAGTTGCCTTTAGGTTGTAACCGATATGAGAATAAATATATTTGTGATCGTATCCTTTTGGAAGAGCCCCTAATTGCCAGTCGAATCGCTTTTTACAGGTATTATCACACCCGGGTTCGCACCAGCAATCTCTTCCCCAATCCCTGAAAGACATAATGATTTTTTTTAATAATGGATCACTTGTGACAACAGCCCCCCCTTCGCCCATTGTTATGTGATGTGCCGGATAGAAACTACAAGTGGAGATATGCCCAAATGTTCCGGTATATTTTTCATGGTAACGCGATCCAAGTGCATCGCAATTATCTTCAATAAACCATAGGTCATTTTTTTTAACAATTTTTATAATGGTATCTAGATCGGCAGGATTTCCGAGCGTATGCGGAATAATAATCGCTTTTGTTTTTTCGGATATTGCTGCTTCAATCTGTTCTGCTTGAATATTATAGGTACCAAGGTCAACATCGATAAAGACAGGAACAAGATTATTCTGAATAATTGGGTTGAGAGTTGATGGAAAACCGCACGCCGTTGTTATAACCTCATCACCGATATTTAATCTTCTTTCACCAAGTTTAGGAGATGTGAGGGCAGAGACCGCAAGGAGATTTGCTGATGAACCGGAATTTGTCAGAAGACAGTATCTTACTCCCAAAAAATTTGCCAGATCTTTTTCGAACTGTTCGGCATAACGTCCGGTGGTAAGCCAGAAATCAAGAGAGGCGTCAACAAGGCTGATGAGTTCTTTTTCATCATAGACACGACCGGCGTAGGGAATATAGGATGTACCGGGAATGAATACATCCTGCTTTTTCAAGGTATGCAGCTGTTTTATTTTATTGAATATTTCCGAACGGAGTCCTTCTTCAGTTTTCATATTCATATACACCTCTCATAAGTGAATACATAAACCATAACGAAATGGGGAAATTTTTTGGGATTTGAATTAATTGTGATATTTATCAATAAGATCTTTATGGTTCATCGTATGAAGGAAAAAAAATGTACTTTCTTTTGTTTCTTCGGTCATAGTGAAAAATTCGATTAGCTTTCCTTCTTTTGCAGCAAAACACCGATATCCCATATTTTTTAAAAGGACAATCAGTTCATTTGGATGATAATTAAATTTTGCACTCCACTTTCTTAATAATTCTGTAAAAATAATTGGTCTATCTCTTTCAATTGCATTAATACCACCTCTAAACACGAATAATTCTGCACCTTCAACATCACATTTAATAAAATCCAAATGCAATTTATTTTCTTTAATAAATGCATCCATTTTTCGCACATAACTTATAATTTTTTCAACATTTTTATTTTCGGACACATTAATCAAAGATGCATTTGCGGAACCTTCAGGATAATAATAAAAATCAATTTTTTCATCTTTATCTGAAAAGCCGAAATTTAATAAAGACACATTCGATAGTTCGTTAAGAGCAACATTTTTAGTTAAGTAGTCAAATGTTTTGGGAATCGGTTCAAATGCATAAATGTGGGCTCGAGAATATATTTTACTTAAATTAATTGTATACCACCCAATATTTGCCCCTATATCAAAAATAGTCATATCATCTTTAATTAATTTTAAAACCATTTCGAAATCTGCTTTTTCATAATAGTTAAAATTCAATATCTCGATTGGTGCAATCCTTTCATCTATGGGATCACATATAATTTTAATATCCATTAACCGTGAGGTCATTACTACATTATCATCGGATATGGTAATTGATTTGATATCCGTTCCACGAATAAACTTTGAATATTCAAATAGGGTTTGATGTTTCTGATGCATTTCTTTGATATAATTCTGTTTTTCCATCATCCCGTTATAATATCTCGATTTTAAATCACTTAATTTCATAAAAAACTCTCCACAGTTCTTTGGAAACCATCAGCGATAGATATCTTCGGTATCCACCCCAGTTTTTGGATTTTAGAAATATCTGGAATGGATCTGCTAATCTTGCTTTGAATATAACCTTCATCAGAACGGTTTATATTTTTAATTATTTTTAACTTATATTCGGGAAACAGAGCTACTAAAGTTTGTGCAAGCTCCAAAATACTCATTTCAAATTTTTCATTACCTCCAACATTATAAGCTTCACCGGCTTGTCCATTAAGTAAAACTAAAAAGTATGCGATCGTGGCATCAGACAAATAACAAAATGTTCTTTTCGCACTCCCATCACTTTTTAATATTATATCCTTCTTTTGAATGATATCTGACACAAAATCTGCGAATACTCTACCATCATTTAATTGCATATTAGGACCGTATGTATGAAATGGTCGAATGATTTTTGTTGGAACACCATATTGTTTATGCCACGCAATACACATTGTTTCACCCATTCGTTTACTTTCAGAATAACAAGATCTCATGATGGTTGGATCAATATTTCCGAATGAGTTCTCATTAATGGGTTTATTGCTATTTTCAACAGCTCCATACACTTCACTACTACTAAAAAATAAAAATGAAGTTATATCATTTTTTCTTGCAAATTCGAGACAATTATAGGTCCCTATTGTATTTGGAAGCAGCGTACCAACAGGATCAGTCCCAAAAAAACTAGGACTTGCATTGCTCGCGGCATGAATTATATAATCTATCTTTTCACTTATTACGAGAGGACTTGTGATATCCTGAATAATAAAAACAAGATCCTGACGAGTAAGATATCCATTAAACCGGTATTGCGCTTTTTCAATACTTCTTACAACGGCAAATATTTTGACTTTGTTTTTAAATTGCGTATCATTCAAAAAGAGGATAGTTTCAACGATGTATGAGGGTAACATCCCATTGGCCCCGGTAATGAGAATATTTTTACCCGCTAAGTCATTCAATGGTATATTAGAATCGATAATATATTTTATATCGTCCTGAATGATAGGGGACTTCATCAGAGATTCTCCAATCCACTCACTAAAATTTTGCATTCATTTTTCATCTTAGATCTGCCCGGCATAATTGATTCGTGAAGTTCCAGAAATAAAAACATCCAGCCATTTCAATGCATGTAATTTTTTTACATACTCGAATATTTCATAATGAATTCCTTTTTCTGTTTTCATGAATAATCTGACTCCGGTAAAATCTCAATAATCATATTCGATTTAAGCTCTTCCCTAGATAAAAGCGGGTCTTGATCCTCAATTGGTCGATTTACAGAAAGTTTTGGTAAGGCTCGTGACTTATAATCAATGATTACCTCCAAAAAACCCGGGCTCATATCCGATAAAAATTGATGTAATGCTGGAACGATTTCACTATTATATGAAATTTTTGTTGTGGGGATTTTATATGCGCTTACAACATCCTGAAAATTCGGATTACTGTAACCGATGCCAGATGACTGGAACCTACTGTTGAGGTATTGTTCCTGAAATTGTTTGATCATTCCGTACCCATTATTATTTAACATGATTATCTTTATTGGAAGATGGTGATGATAGACGGTCTGGAGTTCCTGGATATTCAGCTGGAATCCACCATCACCCGTAATAGCAATAATTTGTCTATTTGGTTGTGCAAAAGCAGCGCCAATCGCCATTGGTAATGCGGAACCAATTGATGCCATTCCTCCCTCAGTTAGAAATCGTTGCTCTTTTTTTATTACAAGACTCTGAGCAGCCCACATCTGAATTTGCCCTACATCAACACAAAGTATGACATCATTCATCAGTTTTTCTGACAACACATGAAAAAAATAATTTGGATCAATTTCAGGGTTCATAGGTACACTGAAATTAGGATAGCACCGCTTGTAATGATTGATCTTTGCTAGCCAAGGGTCATTTTTTGCGCGAATCTTGGCAATGTGAGAATGATGTAAAACAGAGACTAATAATTGCTTGATATCAGCATGGATAGCTAATTTTACCTTGATTTTGTTATTCAATTCATGAGGATCAATATCGATATGAACGATTGTAGCGTTCCTTGCAAAAGTTTCTGGCCGGGTCCCAGTCTGTCGGGAATCGAGCCTTGTCCCAAGAGCAATAATCAGATCTGCATTTGCAATTGCCAAATTTGCAAAGCGATTCCCGTACGTTCCAATCATTCCTACAAACAGGGAATCATCATGAGGAAAGGCATCTACACCCATGAGAGATGTAACAACAGGAATCCTAGTCTCATGTACAAAACGCAAGAGATCTGCAATGGCATGTGAGGATCTCACACCTCCTCCTGCAAGTATTATGGGTCTTGCGGAGGACTTGATGAGATTGTAGATATGATTTATGACTTCCTTAGAGGGATTTAATTTTTGAGACTTTTTTACATAGACCTTTAAGGAGGAAATATCGATATCTGCCCGCTGGATGTTTAAGGGTAGATCCACAAGTACTGGCCCGGGACGACCATCTTTCATGAGAGCATATAACTTATCCATCGTGTTACGAATCTCATTTGGATCTTTTACCAGTACTGCTTTCTTTACAATGGGTTTTGCAATGGTTACAATATCAGTTTCCTGAAATCCATTCTGTCGTACGGGTTTGTCAAATTTATATTCATACGTGTTGACCTGTCCGGTGATATACAGGCAGGGAATAGAATCAAAATAACAGCTTCCAATTCCGGTGATAAGATTTGTGGCACCTGGACCGCTTGTTGCCATCGCAACGCCGAAGTTTTCGCTCGCACGTGCATATCCTTCGGCAGCGATTGCAGCGGCCATTTCATGATGCAGGGAAACAGTGATGATGTCCGTTCTCCCGTATACTGAATCGAGCAGATGCGCCAATGCACCACCGCAGACTTCGAAAATATGGGTGATCCCACGTTCTACAAGAGAATCTATTACATAGTCGGATAATTTCATAACCACTCCGATTCATTAGGCATATGATTGTATGTTCTCTTTAAACCAGTCAATGATTGTGTTAAACCCCTGCTCCAACGTATATTTGGACATACAATTTAATTCCGAGTCCCCCGCTGAATATCAGACTGCCAAAATGAGAGTTCATCTCCCCAGAATTGAAGCAGTCTTGTAGTGTACTTTACTACATTTCCAAGGAGGTTGATGATGGTATCCATCACTTGAGATCCCTTTAATAAAATTTTTCATATCCAATTCCGTTTGCGTAAATATACTTGATACATGAATTTATGAACAATAATTATACGCGATACTGGCCTCTTGCATATATGATTCAATCTGACCCAATGAAAAGTTATACATATTTCCATTATCTGAGTAAAATCGTCTATACCATTGAATCGTTTTTTGAATTGCTACTTCAATACCATAAACAGGTTTCCAACCCAATCTCGTCATTGATTTTGCAATATCCAATTTGAGATAACTGGCCTCATGAGGAGCATCTTCATTTTGAGGTGTTACTTTCCATGTCCCGCCCCCCCATTCCGTAAGAATTTTTTCAGTAAGGGTTTGAACGTCAACAGCATTTGATTGATAAGGACCAAAGTTCCATGCATCTGCATATACTTCCGGATTTTCTTTCATTTTTAATGCCAGCCATAGATATCCAAATAATGGATCCAGAACAAATTGCCACGGACGGATTGCATGGGGGTTCCTGATCTCAACTGGATTACTTTTCACGAGGGCACGTACACAATCGGGTACAATTCGATCTTCCGCCCAGTCTCCACCACCGATAATATTCCCCGCTCTGGCTGAAGATACGGAGAGGGGGGAATTCTTATTTCCTGAATGGAAGAAACTTTTCCGGTAGGATGCAATAACAAGTTCAGCTGCCCCCTTGCTTGCGCTGTATGGGTCATGCCCCCCAAGGGGATCATTTTCCCGATACGCATAATCCCATTCCTGATTTTCATAACATTTGTCACTTGTAATGCAAACACAGGTAGTGGGATACTGAGATAATCGTATCGATTCAAGAATATTTGCAGTTCCCATAACGTTTACATTAAACGTATCAAGGGGATTTTTATATGAATGACGAACGAGAGGCTGAGCAGCAAGATGAAAGATAAATTCCGGACAATATTTTTTTACGGTTTCAAAAACGGTATTGCAGTCTAGGATATCTCCACGGATATCAATAATACGTTCCGATAATCCAGTAGCCTGGAAGACTGATGGGTTTGTCGGAGGTTCAAGGCTATACCCAACTACTTTTGCACCCAATGATTCCAACCATAAAGCTAACCAGCTACCTTTGAAACCTGTATGTCCGGTGATGAATACTGTCTTACCTTGGTATGAGTCAATCAGTTTTTCATGAACAAGCATTAATCCCACATCTTCCATGGTGCTTTGCCGGTTGCCCATAATTCTTCAAGATAATTTTTATCTCGTAATGTATCCATCGGATACCAAAATCCCTCATGCTTATAAGCCGTAAGTTGTCCTTTTTTAGCCAATGATTCCAGTGGCACTCTCTCAAGAATTGTTGCATCATCTTTCAGATAGTCAAATAATTCAGGCTCGAAGACAAAAAAACCACCATTGATATAGCCTCCGTCGCCTTTTGGTTTTTCCAAGAATGTCGCTACCATCGAATCTTGAATTTCCAATGCCCCAAATTTTCCAGCGGGACGGATCGCGGTTAAAGTTCCTGTTTTACCCTGTCGTTTATGAAATTTTAATAATTCCGTAATATTTACATTAGATACTCCGTCCCCATAAGTGAGCATAAAGGGTTCATCCCCAATATAGGATTGAATTTTTTTCACCCGGCCCCCAGTCATAGTATTATCTCCTGTGTCGATTAAGGAAATTTTCCAGGGTTCTGAAAAATTGTGATGGGTTTCAATTTGATTGTTTTTTATATCAATGGTAACATCTGACATATGCAGGTTGTAGTTGGTAAAATATTCTTTGATCATATATCCCTTGTACCCAAGACAGATGATGAAATCGTTAAAACCAAAATAGGAATAATTTTTTATTATATGCCATAAAATGGGTTTTCCACCAATTTCGACCATTGGTTTGGGTCTGATGACTGTTTCTTCACTAAGTCGAGTGCCCAATCCTCCTGCAAGAATTACGACTTTCATTTTATATCACCTCAATTATGTGATCTAAAGACTTGTTACCATTAATACAATTAGATTATTTATTTTTATAGTAGTAGTTTTGTATTGTTCTATCCTGAAATCAGTTGATGTATCGCAAAAAGGATCCATATATTTTTTCAATATCCTAAAAAAGGCAAGATTCGGGTTTTAATTATTCTTATAAAATAATTTTTTAATCGTTTGGTATGGTGGACTCAAAATATACCGGATAATAATATTTCCAGCCTTAAATCCGAAAAATCTCTGGATATAAAGAGATATTTTCTCTTTCTTTGTGATTAAAACAATTCGGGCATTGCATTTTCGGCATACAAGCCACGAATATGTGACTGGAAGATCTCTGTAAATCGAGAGACCCCCACAAAATGGACATGTTATATGTATTTCTTGGGCACCATTTATTTTTTTTATCAATAATGGTTCGGAAAAACGTTTTGGGGTAATCATTGCGTTATATATATCTTGATGCATTTTTTTAAATTCATCATCTGTCATTCTATCTGTAAAATTAACAGGAAACAAACCTTTTTCCACTCTTTCCTCGATAAATGCAATCTCATCATTTATAATTCCCTTTTCAAGTGCGAGTTTATAGATCGGAGAGCCTTGATAAAGAGTAATCGGGAATAATCCAACTGAATTTTTTATTATCTTGTCATTTTCTTCCCAATATTTTATCGTTTCACGATATGTCTCAACAGTTTCAGCAGTATCTCCAAAAATGAAGTTACCTTGTACACCCATGTTATGATTGGCACAGAGACGTAGTGCCAAGTTAATCTGATTTGGTGAAATGTTTTTCTTCATACTTTTTAGTACCGTCGTGCTATAACTTTCAAGACCCAGACTAAGACAATAACATCCTGCATTTTTCATGGCAATTATCATTTCCTCATCCAGATCATCTACCCGCATCTGACAGTTCCACTTTACTTCCCAAGGGACAGTTTTTAAAAAATCTGAAAATCTTTTACAAAACTCGTAAACCCAAACCTTGTCATTTGAAAAAAGCTCGTCATAAAAACATATAATATTTATTTTATATTTTTTTATTACATATTCTAACTCCCCCATAATATTTTGAAGAGAGCGCTTTCTATATTTTTTTCCTAATGGATGAAAACAAAAAGTACATGAAAACGGGCATGAACGGCTTGCAATTATTGGATATACTCTCGGATTGTCCAAAACACTAATAAAGAAATAATTTAAACTGGGAACCATGTGATCTAGAAATTCACTAAACCCCATCCCTTCATAATCCGGCCAAGGTAATATGTCAAGGTTATTGATTGGATCGCGAGGTTTTGTTTTAATTATTTGTCCATCTGATTTGCGGAATATCAATCCATTTACCCTTGTAGTATCCCCATTATTTGCCAGACATTCAAAAAGTTCATTTATTGTTAGTTCACCCTCACCAATTATTCCAAAATCCGGCTGTAATAACTCAAACATAATTTCTGGTTGGCTTGATATCAGGCCGCCACCAACAATAATCCGGGTATTCTGATCATATTTTCTGATTGATTCCAAACAATTTTTTATATCAGGATAAAAAGGAGAAATGCCCCCTGTGATAATAAAATCGAATTTTTCCTGAGATACCTTATCTCTGATTAATTCTTCAACAATTCCGTCAATGTGGTTGAGATTTAAAAAATGTATCTCGTGATTGTTTTGTTTGAGGAATGCTGATATATAGCCAAGTCCGACTGGGATATAGTAATCAAAATTTTTCTGTTTTGTATTAGGATTAAAAGTGTTTGACGGGCGTGTATATCTGATTAATATTATTAAACATTTCATGTTTCACCAACAAAATAAAATAAAAAATCCAATTTCTGATAACAATAATCTTACGGAATTTCTAACTATTTATCTAATTCGGTTAGCCAAATGGGAGATACAATCATAAAATAATTTTTTATATGTTACATTAAGATAATTTGGACATTTTATTAATCCAATATTCAAAAATACTGATACCGATACTGAGGTTAGCCAATGAAATCAATCTACCCCATAACGTGAATTTCGGAGATTCGAAGGTATTGGAATTCATACGGTTATAAGGACTAGTGTTCAATGCATTAAACATTTAGTTTTAAACTATAAATGATGAGAAAGAATCTTAAAATTAAAATGTAAATAGTCTAAATAGTGGGAAAAACGACTTAACTAGCATTTTTAATTATATTATGCTTAAAATATATATGAATGTAATTTAGATATACTCTACTTATATTTCAAAAATTAAAAGGTGTATAATGGAAAAAGAAACAGATTCTCTTTCAACGATTCTCTTTTTTTTAACTTCATATAAACTCCAATTTTTTATTTTATTTTGTTTTGGTATTATCGTAGCTTTTCTCGAGTTGATCAATCTCGCTCTGTTATATCCAATTCTATCATTAAGTACAAATCAGACGTATGAGTCGAACAATGTTGTATATACACTGATCTCTTTTCCTGAAGTAGCTGCTTCAAATCTATTTAATATTCATGACCCCCTTATAACCGCTTGTTTGTTATTTATATTATTTGCAATATTATCATATATTTTTAACATCATATACACATTAATATCTTTGAGAATAACGGCAAACATTACAATTAATAATAAAGAGAAAGTTTTTAATAAAATTACAAATTTGGATTATCAATATTTTGTTGATAATAAACAAGGAGAAATTATTTATAGAATATCGAGGTCTACCGAGAGTATATCTTCGGTTTTTGATAGTCTTTCAAAGTTATTTGTGGACATAATTATCTCTCTAGCAATTCTTTCGCTAATGTTACTAAGTTCATTTATTGGGACATTGATTGTTCTTATTGTTGGCGGCTCCTTTTATCTTTTATCTCGTTATATGAGTGTTCGGGTAGCATTTCATACTGGGACTGGGAAGCGAAGAGCTGCAGAACAGGAAAATGTGACAATAAATGAATATTTGAACGGCGTAAAACAGATAAAGGCATCCGTAGCCTCACAATACTGGGATACCCGCTTTGCAAAAACCATTCGAGAATATTGGATACTTTGGAAAAAGGAAACTTTTTGGTTGCAAGCCCTTATTTTATTACTATATCTTCTGATTTATGTTTCAATAGGTACGAGTATCATAATCCTAAAAATTATTAATCCAGAATCTTTTATGGTTTATATCCCAATCCTCGGAGTATTCTCTCTTGGAATATTGAAAATATTGCCTAAATTAGCAAGTTTTAGTAATTGCCAGATGGTACTTATGAGTGCCCTCCCAAATCTGAAAAATGTTCGTGACTGCCTGACAGATACATCATATTCTTCGATAGAGAATGGATCTATCTTATTAACTACAAATAAACCCGAAATTGAGTTGAGATATGTCTGTTACTCTCATAAAAATAGAGGGAAACTTTTAGATGGAATTACATTAAACCTGAAAGCAGGAACAACAACAGCACTTGTAGGTCCATCCGGCTCAGGAAAATCAACGATTATTGACCTTTTATTAAGACTATATGATGTCGATAATGGGGAGGTCCTAATTAATAATATTAATATTAAAGAATATAATTTAACTCAGCTGCTGGGAAAAATTGGATTTGTATGCCAAGAAACGTTTATTTTCAATGGGACTATAAAAGAAAATATTTTATTTGGTCATGATTATACTCAATCCGATGTAATTGATGCGGCAAAAGCAGCGAATGCACATGAATTTATAATGCAATTACCTCAACAATATGATACATATGTAGGTGATCGGGGCGTAAAGATATCTGGTGGAGAACGCCAACGTATTGCAATTGCAAGAGCAATTGTACGTAAGCCCGAAATATTAATTTTTGATGAAGCGACGAGTTCTCTAGATAGTAAATCTGAAAAATTGGTCCAAGATTCAATCAATTACATATCAAAGAAATGTACAACCCTAATTGTTGCTCACCGGCTTTCAACAATTCTTAATTCGGATATAATTTATGTACTTAAAAATGGAAAAATTGTTGAATCCGGAACCCATGAGCAATTAATGAACAATAGAAACGAATATTGGACAATGAATACGATAAACTCGGATTTATAATATAATCTCAAAAAATTTGATACTAAAATCGTCAATGCAACTCCACTGTCCCTTCAGTCGACGCAGTAATCGGTGTCAGGATATTCAGCAGCTTCGACTTCTCCGAATCAGTTTGAATAATTTTTTGAATTGCATTTTGGACATCCATTTTTTGCCATTTTTAACACTATAAACCCTTCTTTGATTCAGGTGCTAAAATAGCATATTAACCTAATCTGATTATTTTCAAAAACACATTTCTATTCGCGATTATGTTCAATAAACCAATCCACCGTTCTTCTCAATCCTTCCTCGAACGGAACCAGCGCCACAAACCCAAACTCCTTCTCAGCCCGGGATGTGACAAGACACCGCCGAGGCTGCCCGTCAGGTTTGGTCGTGTCCCAGTGGATATCGCCCGTAAAACCGGTCTGCTCCTTGATTATGGTGACAAGATCCCGAATAGAAATCTCTTTCCCAGAGCCGAGGTTGACGGGTTCCGGCTTATTGTATCGTTCGGCGGCAAGGACAATTGCACGTGCGGCATCTTCAACATACAAGAACTCCCGCGAGGCACTTCCGGTGCCCCAGACATCAACAAAGGGCTTCTTCTCGCGCACCGCTTCAACGAACTTTTTGATAAGCGCCGGGATTACGTGGGAACTCTCCGGATTGAAGTTATCACGTGGTCCGAAAAGATTCACCGGCAGGAGATAGATTGCGTTGAACCCGTACTGCTGTCGGTATGCCTGAGCCTGGACAAGGAGCGCTTTCTTTGCAATCCCGTACGGTGCATTGGTCTCTTCCGGATACCCATTCCAGAGTTTGTCTTCGCTAAAAGGTACCGGGGTAAATTTCGGATACGCACAAACCGTACCAAGAATCACGTATTTCTCCACACCCTCCTGACGTGCGGCCTCGATGAGCTGGATGCCCATGATGGCATTGTCATAGAATAGTTCGCCGGGATAATTCTGGTTGAACCCTATGCCTCCGACTTTTGCGGCAAGGTGGATGACAATATCCTTGCCCTTTACCGCTTTGACACAGTTCTCCCATATACGGAGGTCAAGATCCTTGCTGCGGGGGATATATAACTGGTCGTTCCGAACATCCCGCTCTACCAATTGCCCGACAAGGTGAGAGCCAAGAAACCCGGAACCCCCGGTGATAAGGATCTGTTTGTTTTCCCAGAATGTCATGCAATGAACTCCTGCAGGCAAGAGAGGATGTCTTCCGATCTGCTGTTTGAATAATTCGGATCTATGTGCACATAATGTTGTTTGTAACGGGAAAGAATTTTCCGGATCCGCACAATGGAACAGGAAGCATGACCATAGCAATAATCACTGGTGTAAAAACAGATTGTCTTCATTAAAAAGGTAGTCTGATTAATCCTGTTTCCACCATTTCTTCGGGAACGCTTTTTGTAAGATCTTGTCCCCTTCCCCAACAGGAGCAAGCCCAATTGCCCGCATATCAGCATCCATCATAATCTTAACCAGATCGTCAAACCGGATCCGGGGTTTCCATCCGAGCTGCTTCCGTGCTTTTTCCGGGTTTGATATAAGGACTTCCACTTCAGTAGGCCGGAAGTACTTCGGGTCAATTTTAACATGCTCGTCAACATCGAGTCCGACATACGAGAACGCTGCGTCCAAGAATTCCTTCACCGAATGGGTCTCCCCAATACCGATTACATAATCATCAGCTTCTTTCTGCTGGAGGACCTGCCACATACATTCCACATATTCGGGTGCAAAACCCCAGTCACGTCGGGCATCAAGGTTCCCAAGATACAGGGATTGTTCTTTTTTTGCAAGAATTCTGGCAATGCCCCGGGTAATTTTTCGCGTAACGAATGTCTCTCCACGCCGTGGGGATTCATGATTGAAGAGAATCCCATTTGCCGCAAACATCTTGTAACCTTCGCGATAATTACGGGTCATCCAGTAAGAATAGAGTTTAGCACATGCATAGGGACTGCGGGGCTGGAACAGGGTATCTTCATTTTGCGGAGGGGACGCAGAGCCAAACATCTCACTGGAAGATGCCTGATAAAACTTTATCTTAGAATTGCATCTACGCACTGCTTCAAGAAGCCGGGTGGTGCCGAGTGCCGTTACATTGCCGGTATATTCCGGGGTCTCAAAGCTTACCCGGACATGGCTCTGGGCGCCGAGATGATACACTTCATCCGGCTGAAAGTTGTACATGATATTTGCGATCTGTTCCGAATCGGAAAGATCCCCATAATGAAGAAACATTCTGGCATGAGGATCGTGGGGGTCAATATATATCTGGTCAATCCGGCTTGTATTGAATGTTGAAGATCTCCGTATAAGACCGTGGACTTCATACCCTTTGGAGAGCAAAAGTTCGGCAAGATAAGATCCATCTTGTCCGGTAATTCCCGTAATGAATGCTTTTTTTGCCATATATTCCGTAGTTATTTGTTAACATACTGGGGATACAAATATTTCCTTTTGGGAATTTGAAACGTATTTCTGATATTAACTCATTGAGTTCCAGTGATATTATTCAAATTCGTATTAATCCTTCACTGTTTTTTGGTCCTGTTGAAACCCTTCACAATGCTCGCTGTTATTGCCCTTATTGAGGAAATGGACAATTAATTGGAGTTTAATGTGAAAGTTTGAGCAGAGGTACATTTTATATTATTTCCGGTATCGATAGGCTAACTGTTATTTTCGGGTTCTCTGTCGCAAGATTGATGGATATTTCACTCATAGGTGCTTCAAATGCACATCTCGTTTACAGAATTCGTGAGATCGCTTTACCCCCAGAAAGATCATTTAAAGAACATCTATGCAAATGCAAAATTGTATCGAAACACACATGAATTTTGCATGCGAATACTGTACAATTTAAAATTCGGGATTATTCCTCAAAACAAATTTTTAAATATTATAAAGAATAATTAAGAATTATACCCATAGCCGGAGGTGGTTTGATTCTATTTCGGGTTTTGTCCCTTTGCACCGAGTTCCTCAAAAGTACACATCCTCAACCTGCCACCCGATCACATCGGAAGGTAATCCATCTAGCCCCATAACAATACCAGATAAAATACTTTTTTCTTTTTTGCACCTCTCCATTCCTCCCCATGGGTGAGAGGTATATCCCCCACATCTGTGACACCAATACCCAGTAGTTTACGGTGTTGGCTTTACATTCCGTATCGCGGGCACAACCCTTTCATTACACCCGGTGATCCGGAGCACTAAACCTTAAGTATCATCTGCCGGGCATCGTGTTTCTCAAAAGAGGACAATCGTATGCCAAGAAGACGGATCGGTCGATCATCAAAAATATCCCTTAGCAGGGAGTGAGAACAGGAGCGCACAATACTTGCATCATCCGTATAATACGAAAGCGTCCGGGCTTTTGTCCTTGTGACAAACCCATTATATCGCACCTTAATCGTTACCGACCTGCATCTCAGCGATTCATCAACAAGATTCCGGCATGCTTCGCGTGCCAGTGCATCAATGGTTGCAACAATCACCTGCTCGTCTTTTGTATCTTCAGGAAATGTCGTCTCGCGGGATACCGACTTAACACCGTCCCGCTCTTCTACAAGATCATCATCGATACCGGTAGTAATTGCCTGAAGAGCAATCGCAGAACGCCCGAACCGGGCAATCAACACCTGGATATCAAATTCAACGAGATCTTTGATCGTCCTGATACCTATCTCAAAGAGCTCTGCTTCTGATCTCTTACCAACACCAGGAATTTTCCGAACCGGCATAGGGGCAAGAAAAGAAAACAGGTTTTCTCGTTCAACAACGGTGAGTCCGTCAGGTTTATTGACATCTGAAGCGATCTTTGCCACAACTTTTGTCGGTGCAATACCAATTGAACAGGTAAGCCCGAGCCGCGTATGGATCTCATCCCTGATCCGGGCAGCAAGATCGGTTGCTGCTGCATAACTTCCCACTGCACTCACATCAAGAAACGCTTCATCAATGCTTACCTGCTGGAACAAAAACCCGTGGGATTTCAGGATCGCCATCACTTCAGCAGAGGCTTTGGCATACCGGGGAAAATGAGGGGGGAGAAAGATCGCATGTGGGCAAAGAACGAATGCCTGCGAGATGGGCATTGCCGACCGTATGCCAAATGCCCGCGCCTCATACGAGCAGGTTGAGACAACTCCCCTGCCAGTACCATTTTTTGGGTCAGCACCAATGACCACAGGTTTTCCTTTCAGCTCAGGGTTATCTTGCATCTCAACCGAGGCATAGAAACTGTCCATATCCAAGTGGAGGATGATCCGCTGGTGAGCCATGTTTGTCTCTTCCCTAGTGAAGTTCCCGTACCTGCATTCCTGTACAAAGGTATTCGTCATATCAATTCGCAACCGTCGAAAAATCACTGAGCCGGCACTGGCGCTGCCGTATCGATTCTCTCAACAATGCCCCTTCTTCGATAAACCGGGTCATGGGGAGCGAAAACGATTCCGAAATATGGGAGAGTGCAGACCGGATATCTTCAAACTCCTGTGCAGGCTGCCGCATTGCACCCCGGACATTCTCACGGACATTGAACACTCCCATCGGTACATACCCACGGTGCGCTTCGCGTAAAATGATCGCCCCAGCCTGTTCCTGTTGTCGGGCAAGAGCTTCGAGCACAGCCATCTTGCAGGAGTAATAGCACCCACCCAGATGAGAGTATTCAGTCTTTTTTTTATTCCCTTCATGATCGGAAAAGACGAGCTCTTCATTGCCCAGTACTTTCAAAAACGCCTCCGACCATTCGTACTGCCAGCCGGTGGGCATCAAAAGGACTGCGTAATTGTTGTGGAGGCTTGAAAACTGGTGAACCCGGAGAGTATCGATCACGGTATTTTTCTTCACATCGGCAAGAAGCCGGTCACCGATCACTGTGTCGCATGCGGTAATCGACCAGCGGGTAGGAACAAGATGCCGGTTCCTGTCCTTACCCATAGTCCCGACAGAAAATGCTTTCTGGATGCTGGAAAATGGAACACCCTGCCGGTGCAGACCGATAACTGCTTCAGCAGACCTCAGGTCCGTGTCATAGAACACCTTTTCGAGTTTGTTATCCCACCTTCCGCTCTCGATCTCAAACCTTTCAATTGCAGCACTCGGACCAAATGGGGTATGCTCTTCGGAGAACGTTGTACCGGTAGGGATGGATGAGAAAGAAACATCGCTTTCGATGGACGATGAAGACAACGAGATCTCCTGGAGTTTTTCCACATATCGCGAGCCGAGATCTCCTGCATTCACCATGGATTTTCCCCGAACAAGATTAAGCCGGTACCCGATGATTTCTTCCTGCGTGAGATTTCCGGCTATCCATGATTCGGGCATGTCCATGATTGCGGTGTCGCCATGCTGCGGCGCGATCATCGGGCCGGCATAAACATCCGGGTAATTCCAGCTCCCGATAAACACTGACGGAGGAGAACTTCCTTCCATCTCTTTTCCCACGTCAACCGATCTCATCTGAAGAGTAGAAGCGGTCAGTTGTTTGAGATACGCACCTTTGCCGATCATTGCATTGTAAAAAGGTGAGAATGGGAGAATATAAGGGACAGAGTGTGCGGGGAGAAAGTAAGGCAGATAAGTTTTATGAGATATCGAACCACCATATATACAATACATACCTTCATTGGCCTAGAAGGTCATATATGTAGCAAAGGAGTTGTCTCAATTAGACCCAATAATAACGATGATGTAGATCCAAACGCAGTAAACGCGGACGGTTCGCCGGTTGTCCGTGTCCGTCTTCCCAAGAAATGGGCCGGTGAACAGTTCGCATTCGCGGACCTCATGATGGGGGCAAACCATATCCGTGTCCGGTGTTATGACGGCGTAACCCGCATGGGCAGAATCAAGGGAAAGATCAAGAAGCGGGCCTGGATACGGGAAGGCGACATCGTGATTGTCACCCCGTGGAGTTTCCAGGACGAGAAGTGCGATATCATCTACCGCTACCTGCCACCCCAGGCGGACTGGCTGCGCAAGAACCGGTATCTTTAGATACTTTTTTTAATAAAAATGGCTTTGCCATTTTCACATGCCCGCATACATGCGGCAATAAATTATGGGTTTTTAGCAGGTATGCATGCATACCCGCGGACATAAAAAAATACAAAGAAAAGATCTTTTACCGTATGCTCTGCCAGATCGCGAGCACGAATTCGAGCGCAATTAAGATGATTATCACCCATTCAAGGAAATTCGAGTGCTGGATGCGAACTTCATCAGAAAGCATCGAATAATTCTCCCGGATCACATCGATCTTCCGGGTCACGCTCTCGCTCCACTGGCCACTGCGCAGCACTTTTAAAGCGGTTGCATAGACACGGGCATAATAGATATCTTCAGTCACTTTGATCAGGTTATCGACTTTTTCAATAATCTCGGAGATCTCTGCATACATCTCCATCTGGGCAGCCATGATCGCGTGATACTTGCGACTTCTTCGGAACTGAGACAGCCGGTCAGCGTGTTCAATATCATCGTACATCTTCTCCATACCACGGGAGAGTTCACGATCATAATACCGGAGTTCAAGTACCTGTACGTTAGCAAACTCTATGAGATCGATAATATCGGTGGGGCTCTCCGGGTCACAGATGAGTGCCGAATCCCACGAGAGCATGATGAGATCATCAACCGTATAACTCAGCGAATTCTTTACAACTTCCTGGCGCATCTGTGGGGCGATCTTTGCTTTTACTCCGGTCAGGAGCGGGACCGGGTCAATCGAATCGTCCCGGCGATCGGTCACATAGACCGTGTAATCTTCATAGAACTCAGGATCGATCGCAAAATTCTTGATATGGGGTTTGATGATCTCGCCTAAGGTCTTGAGATACTGGACATAATACTCAGCAAGCCCTTCCTGACCGGCAAACAGGAATGCGAGATTCTCCAGTTCATCATAATCAGCATCCCGGTCATCGTGAACAAAACAGAAACTGATCGCACCGATATCAAACACCCGGGCAACCACCGAGAACTCAAACGTCCTGCCCTCCCGCTCGACCCGGATCGGATGCATCTGGATCATGAGTGGGGGATCCTCCATCATGATGGATTTTGGTTTGACCCGGACAAAACTGGTCCTTGCGGTAAAGTAGTTCTGGGCGAGCGCCCGCTCGAGCCAGTCGATGTCGATCTCCCTGCCAATGTCATAGATCCGGTACAGGCGTATTGATATCATAACGTTATACTCCTTTCAAAAGCCGGGGTGCCACCGTACTCTGACAGATGCAGCATGATAGACAACTCACTATGAGAAGGTACCTTTTAAACGATAAAGGGATATGCCAAAAAAAAGAAGCCGGATTTTCCAATCTGATCTATTCGGGATTGCAGGAAATGGATATTTTGATTTTACGATAACCCGGCTTTCAGTGCTGCAAAGTGTTTCTTGTTAAGGGCACGGGAATCATCGGGTTTTAGCGATAGTGCTGTATCAAAAGCCCCTGCAGCCTCCGCGTACCGTTTCTGGTCGAGCAGGACAAGCCCGAGATTGTACCAGCCATGGAAATATTTTTTATCGAGATCGAGCGCCTTATGAAATGAGGTTAGTGCGGCATCGGGTTGCCCCAGTCGCCGGTGAATAAGTCCTTTGTTATTCCAGACCTGTTTGTTGGCAGGATCGATATGGAGTGCATGACCGTAAGCTTCGAGTGCTTCTTTATACTTTCCGAGATCCGCAGCAGCGCTCCCGATGTAATACCAGCTGCGTGAACTGGCAGGATCAATTGCCAGTACCCGGTGAAACGCACCTATGGCCTCTTCATAGCGGTGATTCTGGTAAAGAGAGAGACCGGTCGAATACCATGCAAGCGAAACATCGCGGGGAGCTTTCCTTTTTTTGTCAAGAAAAGCCACATAATTGCGGCTCCTCTTTGAAAGAAAGAGTGCACCTCCGTAATTCCTCCTCATGAGCGAGAGCTGCGATGCTATCTGGTTTGCCCGGATGTAGGATTTTTTTCCTGCACCAGATCTGCCGATATTGATCAAGACAAAACTTTTTCCAACCCATGCAAGGGTATGCAGGGGTTCGAGAGACAGGACCATATCATATGCCTGCAGGGCAAGTTCATAGGATCCCTCCCTGCTATGGAGAGCGGCTTTGTTGAACCATGCCCGGACCAGCCCATGATCGATTGAGATCGCTTTTTCAAATGAGGTGAGCGCATCCTGGTTACGGTTCATCTGCCGGAGCGCCACCCCCTTATTGTACCACGCCACTGCCATATCCGGGTCAATAGTTAGGGCCGCATCATATGCCGCCAGTTCCTCCTCGAAACGGAAGAGCCGGAAAAATAAAAGACCCTTGTTCACCCAGATAATGGCAGATGCCTTATTGAGTTCCAGTGCATGATCGAATGCGGGGATTGCTTCTGCAAACTGCCCGAGACTGACTTCAGAAAGACCCTTGTTGTACCACGCAGCCACCATATGCGGATCTGCATTAAGGGCATTTTCATAGGAGTGGATCGCTTCTTCTGACCTGCCCAGTGTGTCGAGCGCTAGTCCCCGGTTATACCAGAGTGGGGCTGAATGGAAATCGGCCTGAAGTTCTTTATCGTACTCCTGCACAGCGTCTTCCATGAGACCGGCCAGGGCTTTTTCAAATGCCCGGCTGCCCCATGCTTCCGAGATATTCGGGTTAATCGGAGGCATGCGGTCGGTAACAAGTATGCGTTCTTCAGTGCGGGGGACAAACCGGAGTATTTTTCCCTCATTGTACCAGGCAGCAGCACAGTCCGGGTTGAGGAGCAATGCCTGTTCAAACGCCAGCATTGCATCTGCATTTCGCCCGAGTTTGCCCAGTACCACCCCCTTACCCATCCATGCATCCGGCATTGCGGAGTTGAGGGAAAGGGCATGATCAAAGACGGTCAGAGCTTCAGGAAACCGGCCAAGTTCGGTAAGCGCTGCTGCTTTTACCGCATAGGCAGATTCACTGGCCTCATCGATTTTTATCGCCTGCTCACAGACTGTGATTGCCTGATCGTACTGCCTTTGTTCAATAAGTGAAGAGCCGAGTGTAATGAGCGCAAGAACATTTTCAGGTTCAAGCGCGATTGTTTTTTCCAATAATTCCTGCGCCTTTGCATAATCTCCCCGCACAAAATAGACAAGGCTTTTTCCCATAAGCGCAGTTGAGGTACCAGCTGCATACGACAGGGCACGGTCATAGGATTCAACTGAATTGTCATATCGTTCAAGTGCGAGCAGGGCATCACCCCTGCCCGTCCATGCAAACGGATTGTCCGGTTTTAATTTAAGCGCACGTTCAAAGGAGTGGACCGCATCCTCGTTACGCCCCAGCAGGTGCAGGGCAATGCCCCGGCTGTACCAGATGAACTCATTATCTTCCCCAAGCGCCAGTGCACGGTCAAATGCCTGGATGGCTTCTGCGTTTTCAAAAAGATGGGCAAGCGCCAGTCCCTTACCATTCCATGCTCCAGCATTTCCCGGATCAAGAACAAGAGATTGTTCGAATGCAAGGAGCGCTTCCTGATGCCGGTTCTCAGCCTGAAGAGACATGCCAGAAATGTACCAGGACCGTGCATCATCCATATTCAGGCGTCTGGTTTTTGAAACGATGAACTTTTCCACCCCGGTTCATACCGGGATATATCAGAAGTAGAAAAAGAAAATATTAGTGGGTTTTTCGCATGCCAAAGACAGCACAGCACCCGATGATCACGAGTGCACCTGCAGTGAGTTCTAAGGGCATGGGTGATTTTGTCTTTGTCGCAACTGGTACAGCGGCAGTTGTTATAGCTGCCGGGGTAGTTGCAACCGGAGCCATCAACTGGAACGTGAGTTTTGTGTACACGTCATCCTGTCCGGGCATATTGAGAGCATTGGACAGTGCCTGGGAGGCTGCTGCATCCTGGACACTACCGGTTCCGGTAAAGTTAAAGACCGTAGTTTTGGTCTTGGTGTTGATGACCTGTCCTGAATATATGCCTGCATCAATCAGATTTATGTCAAATACCCCATCAGTAGCCGGGCTCTGGACAAAGACATAATACGTTGCCGGGGGCAATCCCGCTGTCTGGTAGGTTTTGGAGAACGTGCCATCGGAGTTAACCGGCACGGTCGAGACGTTCACATAGTTACCTGCAAATATCCAGATCTGGACACCGGAAGCAAGATTACCACCGGTTGCCACGCCACTTATAGTTACAGGGTCTCCAACAGTGGGAGTTGTTGATGAAACGGTTGCGCTGATGAAGGGTTTTGCAACGGTGACACCACTTGCTGCGGAAGAAGTTGATGTAACGGCAGTTGTGGCATTTGTTACACCCGATACCGGAAGCACTACCAGTGCTGCCAGCAGTATCAGGGCAATGACTGCAATTCCAAAAGATACTGATTTCTTCATGAGGAAATTTTTAGGGAGTAATTACTATTAGCATTATGGGTTTTATCCCGCACTGCGGGAATCATCGACATTGGACATTAGACATGCGGCAGGGCCGGTCTGCACGGGAATTATTGTCATGGCAGCAGGCTACACATACGGTTTTTTGCCAATTTCCTGCTTACTGTCTCTGTGGGGTCGTGTTTTTTAGTATCAGTCCGGAACAAACCGGCATTAAAAATAAGAGATTACCGCTTGAGTGTTGTCAAAAACTCGGTCTTTGCAAGGGTATGCCCCTGTAATGCCCAGTCGATCGAGTCCCGGTCTGCGGTCGGCTGGGTGATATCCATATCGACTGCATACAATCGGAAGATGTACCTGTGCGTTGTCCCGACGGGGGGGCAGGGGGGATAATATCCCCTTGATCCGGCACTGGTGTCACCCTGTTGCGCCCCATTGGAGAGCACCTTCTGTGCGGTTTGACCGGAAGGTATGCTGCGGACATCTATGGGTATGTTATAGACAAGCCAGTGAGTGAATGTCCCGGAGGGTGCATCGGGATCTTCAAGAATCAGGACAAGGCTCTTTGTGCCTGCCGGGATGCCATCCCATGAAACTGCGGGAGATTCGCCCGCACCTTTGCAACTATAGACTTCGGGAAGGGGAGAACCCGTCGTAAGCGAGTTGACATTGAGCGTAAAAGTTCCCGGAGGTACGGGAGTTGATGTCGTTTGGGAGATGGATATTTCCGGAGAAGGTGTTGCAGGGGCAGGGGACGAAGGTGCCACTGAGGTACAACCACTGAAGACAAGAAGAAATATGAGGGTTACTCCCACGAGTATGGACGCGTGATTATCCATAACCGAACTGGTATATACACGATAATAAGCATTCCGGCAAAGAACATCGGAAAGGTAATGATATTCATCCACAATGGGCAGCCACTTATATACACTACCGGTATCAATAATTCGTACGTTATTCGGCACAAAAACCAGCCGGTTTTTTAATGAGGCGCCACCATGAAAATGCAGAGTACACCCCAGACACCCAAAAGTAACGGGCCCATCCCATTGAGTTTCTGTATTATCCTTAACGAGGATGGCAGGATCGACCGTTTGGTGGATCTCCCTATGGGGGAATATCTTACTGCAATCAGCAACGCAAAAATTGCATGGATTGACTGTAGCACCAGCGATGATGACAAAGAGATCGAGCAGATCGCCCAGGTTGCCGGATTCTCAAAAATCCCCATCCCGAAATTAACCACCGGTTTTTACTCTGCTTACGAAGATTACGATACCGAACTGGGGATTATGCTCCCTTCGGCAACCGTTAAAGCAGAGAAGATGATGGTTCACCCGCTCTTTGTCCTTATACGTGACAATTTCATCTTAACGGTCCACAGCCAGGAGATCAACCGGCTCCTGAGATTTTCCCGGTATGCCCCGCAGTTTTTCAAAAAGATAGCAGAAGAGTCAGTTGTCGACAAGGTAACCCTCATTCTCGAACGGATCATCGATGAAAACAATGACCGCAACTTCGAGTATCTCCGCGAGATTGAGATGCATGGCGACCAGATCAGCAAATCCCTGATTGAAGAGAACTTAGCCAAGAGAAAGATCGCCCACGATATCTACCGGATGAAACACGTTCTCATCGATTACTTAAACGTGCTCTGGGCGACAAAAGACGTTGTCGATTCCCTCCGCTACGGGGATGCGGACCTGATAACAAACAATGAAAAACTTTTAGGCAGGATCGGTATCCTGTCAGATAACATCGACCGGCATATCGAGCTCTCGGAACAGATGTCAAACGTGCTCTCATCAGGACTTGAAGTGATGCAGAGCATCTACAACAACCAGCTCCAGAGCATGAACAACCGGTTTGCCCTCGTGACTGCGTACCTCACCGTACTCGGCACGGCATTTTTAGTTCCTAATACAATCGCCACCATCGCGGGGAGCGGGCTCATGGAGGGAAAGATGGCGGCACAATGGTGGTATTTACCGCTCCTCATCCTCTCCACGGTAGTCGCGACTGCGGCTTCTTTACTCTGGGTGCTGCACGTCTGGAGGATGAAATCGGACGATTGACAACCGTGCTTTCAGCCTTGAGTGAGGCGGCCCCCTTTTTGATCTTCTTTAGTTCGGGTTCGAACCAGAGCCCGATGCACTGCTTTACCACACCAAAACCTGCATCGCTGTCCAAAAATATCGCACCGATCAGGGCTTCTACGGTATCAGCAAGAATCGTTTCCTCGCCAAGCCGAATGAGCTCTTTCTCCCCGCGGCCCAGCCGGATGAATCGTTTGATCTTCAACCGTTTGCCGACTTTTGCAAGAGTTTCGTTCTTCTCGACGGGTTCCTTGTTGACCGTGATTTCGCCTTTGGTTTCAAGACCTTTTTCCATGAGGTAGAGGATCAACCCCGTCTTGAGTACGGCATCTCCAAGTGTGCTGTAAGCTTCCTGGTCCATGCACCGCTTGTTCTGCTGGAGCAGTTCATGGGCACAGGCGGGGTGTGTGAGTGCCCGGATCAGGTGCTGTGGTTCAAAGAAATGATAGCCGAGGATCTGTTCGATCTCTTCGCGGTCATCTTCATCCATATCTATGTAGTGTTTACGAAGGGATCTGATAAAACAGACGGCATGAAAGACAAACGCAGTTCACTTTTTTATCTCGTACCTGGTACATCAGCCACCAAAAGCCATAAACTATAGCGAAGTATCAAAAACTATCTGCAAAACAATTATCCAAAAAACCAAAACACGCTGGCAGGACTGGTTGATCCTCCGACGAAAAACTGCCTGACAGGTATTCACATAATTTGAGAAGAGACATTAGTTTTTTATAGAGGATGTGTAGTATTTTAAAAAAAAAAGAGGTGTGAAACAATGAAGACAGATGATGCAAAGAAGATTATTTCTACAGCAATTGACAGGGAAGTCGAAGCGTACACATTTTACCGCGGCGTTGCGGACAAGGTAAAGGACCCGGCGTTAAAATCACTGTTTGCCGAGCTTGCCGGTGAAGAGAAGAAGCACCGCGAATTCCTGCAGGGCATGCTCACCAAAGATGTCGCAAAGATGCACTTTGATCCCAGCCATGACTACAAAGTCGCAGATACTCTCCCGACTCCGGCCCTGACCGTTGACATGAAACCCCTTGATGGAATTGTTATCTCTATCAAGAAAGAGCTAGAAGCAATGCAGATGTATACCCAGCTCGCCAACCTGTCAAAAGATGTTGAGACACAGCTGCTCTTTTCCCAGCTGGCTAACATGGAACGCGGTCACAAGGCCCGGCTTGAGGATATCTACACCAACATGGCGTTCCCCGAAAAGTGGTAAGTAAAAATCTGTGAACAGGAATGCATACCATGCATTCCAACTTTTTTCATTTAACGTTTCAATACCCGTAATTCAACACTCTTCCCTGCACAACGACATTCTGGCATAACAAGTACAGGGGAAAAACCATTTACAACAGCAGGTGACCGGCAAGGATGTTAATGCCGATCAGGATGAGAATCAGTCCACCGATGATCTCCATCTTGTTGCCAAGAATATCTTCAAGCCGCTCTCCGAGCATAACACCGGCAAACGAAATTACAAAACAGACAAGCCCGATGATGATGGCAGGAATGAAAACTGCGGTCTGGAGTACGCCAAAACTGACGCCCACAGCAAGGGCATCGATGCTGGTTGCAAGGGAGAGGACGATCACCGGGACCAGTTGGATAACTTCAATATGGGCTTCCTCTTCGCCCCCACGTACACCTTCCCATATCATTTTCCCGCCTACAATGGCGAGCAGGATAAACGCAATCCAGTGATCATACGAAGAGATGAGCCCGATTACCGATGATCCGGCCAGCCAGCCGACAACGGTCATACCTGCCTGGAACACACCAAAAAATAATGCGATGATCACAGCAGCATAAATTAGCCGGGTTTTTGTGGTCGTGCCAATCGCAAGCGATACGGCAAAACAATCCATAGATAGGCCAATGCCAATCACGGCAGGTGTCAGGAAATCCATGTGTTGGTTACAGGTAGGTGGGGAAATCTGA
>JBAZQT010000104.1:0-7142 GCA_041645055.1 Methanoregula sp.
CCGGTGCCGGCCAGCAGCGCTTCCCTCCCCTCAACAGCTGGCCTGACAACGTGAACCTCGACAAGGCGCGCCGGCTGCTCTGGCCGATCAAGCAGAAGTATGGCAGGAAGATCTCATGGGCAGACCTCATGATCCTTGCCGGCAATGTTGCCCTGGAATCGATGGGGTTCAAAACGTTCGGCTATGCCGGGGGTCGTCCGGATGTCTGGGAACCGGAAGAGGCCGTGTACTGGGGTTCTGAGAACAAGTGGCTGGAAGACAAACGCTACTCCGGCGACCGTAAACTCGAAAATCCGCTCGCAGCCGTGCAGATGGGACTCATCTATGTCAACCCGGAAGGCCCGAATGGTGTCCCGGACCCGGTCGCAGCGGCAAAGGATATCCGCGAGACATTCGCCCGCATGGCCATGAACGATGAGGAAACGGTTGCTCTCATTGCCGGGGG
This sequence comes from Methanoregula sp., assembly GCA_041645055.1. Lineage (GTDB taxonomy): Archaea > Halobacteriota > Methanomicrobia > Methanomicrobiales > Methanospirillaceae > Methanoregula. Next base: position 446 of record JBAZQT010000104.1, read on the forward strand.
TCACTCCTTTGGCAAAACCCACGGTGCCGGCCCTGCGACCCATGTGGGGCCTGAACCTGAAGCGGCGGGCATCGAGGAGCAGGGGCTTGGCTGGAAGAGCAGTTTCGGCACCGGTAAAGGCGGGGATGCGATCGGCAGCGGTCTCGAAGTCACCTGGACCAACACGCCGATAAAGTGGAGCAACAACTTCTTCCGGGTCCTGTTCGAGAACGAATGGGAGCTGACCAAGAGCCCGGCCGGTGCGCACCAGTGGAAACCGAAAGGGCAGGCAGTCACCGGTACGGTGCCAGAAGCCCACGATACATCGAAGCGTCGCCCGCCCGGCATGCTGACCACGGACCTCTCCCTGCGGTTCGATCCTGCCTACGAGAAGATCTCGCGGCGCTTCTACGAACACCCGGACCAGCTTGCGGACGCGTTCGCCCGGGCGTGGTTCAAGCTGACGCACCGCGACATGGGTCCCCGTGCACGCTACCTCGGCCCGGAGGTACCAGAAGAAGAACTCATCTGGCAGGATCCCATCCCTACGGTCAATCACAAACTGATCGATGCAAAGGACATCGTCTCCCTCAAGAAGAAGGTTCTGGCGTCCGGCCTGTCTGTTTCCGAGCTGGTCTCGACCGCGTGGGCCTCGGCATGCACCTTCCGTGGCTCCGACAAACGCGGTGGTTCCAACGGTGCCCGTATCCGCTTATCTCCGCAGAAAGACTGGGAAGTCAACCAGCCGGCCCGGCTCTCGAAGGTGCTTAAGGCGCTGGAGGGAATCCAAGGGGAGTTCAACAAGGCACAAAAATCAGGTAAAAAAGTATCGCTTGCTGACATGATTGTCCTGGCCGGTTGCGCCGGTGTCGAGCAGGCTGCGAAGAATGCCGGCAATGCAGTAAAGGTCCCCTTAACCCCGGGACGCATGGATGCTTCACCAGATCAGACCGATGCGGCTTCTTTCTCCGTGCTCGAACCAAAGGCGGACGGTTTCCGTAACTACCTCGGAGGCAAATTCGCCGCATCGGCGGAGGAACTATTGGTTGACAAGGCGCAGCTGCTGACCCTGACCGCACCCGAGATGACGGTTCTCGTGGGCGGGTTGCGTGTGCTGAATACCAACTTCGGACAGACAAAGGCTGGCGTTTTTACCGAGAAGCCGGAAGCGCTGACAAATGACTTCTTCACAAACCTGCTTGATATGGGTACTGAGTGGAAGCCGGTATCGAAAGGCGCTGATATGTTTGAAGGACGCGATCGCAAGACCGGTGAAGTCAGGTGGACCGGCACGCGTGTCGATCTCATCTTCGGTTCGAACTCCCAGCTCCGGGCCCTAGCTGAAGTCTACGGAAGTGCGGACTCACAGGAAAAGTTCCTGCACGACTTCGTTGCGGCCTGGAACAAAGTGATGAACCTTGATCGCTTCGATCTGGTAAAGGGACTAGAACATTGAACGGTGCAGTGAGCGCACCCCGTATCATCTCGTGGAACATCACCCTCAGGTGCCCCCTGAAATGCTCCCACTGTTACGTGGATGCAGGTGATACGGAAGCCGAGGGTGTGCTCTCCACGCAGGAGGCATGCTCCGTCATTGATCAGATCCGGGCAACGGGAACCCCGATCGTAGTGCTGAGCGGTGGCGAGCCCCTGCTCCGCGAGGATGTGTACGCGATTGCCCGATACGGCACGGAAAAGGGACTCCGGATGGTCATGGGTACCAGCGGATATTTCATTGACCAGGAAACCGCGGTAAACCTTAAGGATGCAGGAATCCGGGCGGTAGCGATCAGCCTCGATTCGAAAGACCCGGGGGTCCATGATTCGTTCCGCGGTGTTGAAGGTGTTTGGGAAAAGGCTGTACAAGCTATCGGGCATTGCCGTGATGCAGGGATAGCAGTCCAGATCAACATGTCAGTGATGCGATCAGTTATCAGCGAAGTTAAAGACGTGATCAGACTCGGGAAATCCCTCGGGGTCCGCGATTACCAACTCTTCTTTCCCATACCAACAGGCAGGGCACGACAAATCGAGCCTCGCAGCCCGGAGGAATACGAGGAACTGATACGGCAGATTCTCATTCATTACCGGGATTCCGGTCTCAACATCCGCCCAACCTGTGCCCCGCAGTTTCGCAGGATTGCAGATGAACTCGGCATTTCAAACCCTGCATGGGGACGCGGCTGCCTTGCCGGTATTTCGTATTGCCGGATCTTTGCCAACGGGGATGTAACCCCCTGCCCGTACCTTCCGGTGAGCGTCGGCAACGTGCGGACAACCCCGTTTTCTGAGATCTGGTATAATTCTAACCTTTTCACGGCACTCCGCGATCCAAATCGCTTCACGGGAAAGTGCGGGAAGTGCAGTTTCAAAACAAGCTGTGGGGGGTGCAGGGCCCGGGCATACCGGCGGGAAGATCCAGCCTCTCCTCTCTGGTGCGACGGTCTTGCAACACCGGAAACTCTCAATGGGGAGTGCTGCGGGGAAGACCCGTGGTGCCCCTACCAGCCTTAAGGATGTGGAATAATACCCGAAATAATATTACCGAAAATAACCTGTGACCAGACCGATCTGGAACTCCTCGATGCTCTCCAGGATGATCTCCCGATAGTATCCCGGCCATGGAAATCCATCGCTGACCGGTTAGGCATTTCGGAAACCAACCTGCTTAGCCGGATGAAAAAACTGGAGAAATCGGGCATTCTCCGGGGAATTTCCCCGGTACTCGAATCCCGGCAGATGGGCCTGCATGCAGCAACCCTGGTTGCCCTCCATGTTCCTGAAGAGAGACTTGAAGAGATCGCAGCAGTTATCAGCAGTTTTGCAGAAGTGTCGCATAATTTCCAGCGCGATCATTACTATTCCCTCTGGTTCACCATCGCCGCACAGAATACAGATGGCATCCAGAGGGTGCTCGACGAGATCCTGCACCGGGCCGGGATTCCTGCATCGGATGCTCTGGACCTGCGGACAATAAAAAAGATAAAAATCGATGTGCGATTCTCCTTTTTACCGGCACAAACGGGAGTGTGAAATGGACCAGACTGATCTTAATCTGCTACGGGAACTGGAGCACGGGCTCCCGCTCGTTCCGGCCCCCTTCAAATTGATAGGAAAACGTCTGGGCATCACGGGCATTGAGGTGATGGAACGGATCAGGCTCCTGAAGGAAACAGGGATCATACGGAAATTCCGGGCTCGTATTGACCAGCGAAGGGTGGGCATCACGGCAAATGCTCTTGTGGCATGGAAAATACCAGGGTCTGTTGATAATGACCAGGGAAACCAGCTGGCAGCGTTTCCCTCGGTAACCCATTGCTACGAACGCAGGGTTATACCAGGGCGCTGGGAGTACACCCATTATACCGTTCACCACGGGCACAGCAGAGAGCAGGTGCTCTTAGAGGTCAGCGCTGTTGCAGAACAGGTTGGCTGCAGGGATTACCTTGTCCTCTTCAGCACCCGTGAGTTTAAACGTGTGCCGAATGTAAGGGTAGGAGAAAACGGGGGTGATCTCCCATGAACCGTATAACCCAGTGTATGCACGGGCGGGGAACAGTCAGTAATGTGATGCAACATCGACATAAACCGCAGACCGAAGTGCCCAGCACCTGGCTTGCATTTTCAGGTATGTACCGGCCAGTAGTCTTCTGGAACATTACGGATCAATGTAACCTGAGCTGTACCCACTGTTACAACAAATCAGGACCGGGACGCACAAAGCAGGGGGAACTCACGACAGAAGAAGCAATGCGGGTCATCGATGACTTCGCCGGCATGGGGGTCCCACTCATTCTCTTTTCTGGCGGGGAACCCCTCCTGCGCGAGGATATCTGGGATCTTGCCATTCATGCGAGATCCCGTGGTCTCAAGATGGCACTCAGTACTAACGGGACGTTGATCACACCGGAGGTTGCCGGCAGGATCCGTGAATGCGGGATTGAATATGCCGGGATCTCGCTTGACGGTGCACGGGCAGATACCCATGACCGCTTCCGGAACCTGCCCGGCGCGTTCGAGCAAACCCTTGCTGCATTTGCCGCGTGCAGGGAGGCAGGACTCCGATGCGGGGTGCGAGTCACCCTTACTAAAGAGAACTACCACGAACTCGAAGCAATCGTTGATCTCGCTCTCTCACTTGGTGCCTCCCGGTTCTGTCTGTACTGGCTCGTACCTACGGGACGGGGGATAGATTCCTATTCCCGTTTGCAGCTGGACAAGGACGAAGTGACCGATGCCTTGTCGCTCCTCTACCGGAAAGCCAAAGAGACCGATCCTGCAACCATGGAGTTCCTCACGGTTGATGCTCCACAGGATTGTATCCACCTTCTCGCGTCCATGGAACAGGACGGATCTGCGGATCTGGCTGACGCAAGGGATCTGCTGGCTTCCTTAAAGGGGGGGTGTAGTGCCGGCACCCGCGTGGCAAATATCGATGCACAGGGAAACGTATTTCCCTGCCAGTTCGCCCGCTCACCGGAATTTCTCGTAGGTAATGTCAGGTGCCGGTTATTCAGCGAGATCTGGGGTGATTCTGATAACCCAGTTCTCGCCCGCTTCCGGGAAAAGCAGGCCCGGTTCGGGGGGCGGTGCAGGGAATGCAGCCACCGCGTCCTCTGCGGTGGCGGGTGCCGTATCCGGGCGCATGCCGTTAATGGTGATTTCTTTGCCGAAGATCCGTTCTGTTTTATTAAGCAGCCTTGATGCGTTGCTGTGACTGAACTTTTTTTTGTTTTTAATATTTTTCACCATTCTCAATCGCGGGTAAACACCTTTTGAATCGCAACTATTAATGAAGGAAAAAAACCAACATGATCACTCAATGCTCAAAGTACATCGGGATATTTGTGGATACTGCGGATGCTGTGTATCAGTCTGCCCCGAAGGCGCCCTTGAACTGATCGACGCGTACCTCTCCGTAGAGCCAAACTGCACGAGTTGTGGAATCTGTGCAAAAGTCTGCCCCCTGGGTGCCCTGGAGGTAATCAATGAAAAGTAAGTATGATGTGCTCATCATCGGTGGCGGCCCGGCAGGCGCTCTTGCGGGAAAGACTGCTGCCGAGAAGGGTCTTTCTGCCTGTATCGTTGAGAAGCGCCCGGCAATCGGCGCCCCGGTACGCTGTGCCGAGGGTATAGGGCAGGAAGCTCTCCATGAGTTCATCGAACCTGACCCGCGTTGGATCTCGGCTGAAATGCATGGCGCCGGCATAGTCGCACCCGACGGGTTCTTAATGAAACTCGAGTCTGATATGGCAGGCAGCAAAGTCGGCTATGTCCTTGACAGGAAGTTCTTTGACCGTGAGCTGGTCTGGAAGGCAGCAGAGGCTGGTGCGGACGTTGCAGTAAAGTCCCGTGCTGCCGCCCCGATTATGGAAAACGGGGTACTCAAAGGCGCAAAGATCGAGTATTGCGGGAAAGTAACCGATGTGAAAGCCGATGTGGTGATTGCCGCCGATGGCGTCGAATCCAAGTTCTCGAAATGGTGCGGTATCGATACCACCGTCCCAGTCCGTGAGATCATGAGTTCAGTCCAGTATGTGATGGCAGACGTCGATATCGATGAACACTCGACGATCTTTTATCTCGGTAACGAAGTGGCACCGGAAGGCTATCTCTGGATCTTCCCCAAAGGTCACCGCACCGCAAATGTCGGGATAGGAATCTCCGGCAAGAAGAGCGGGCAGGGGCACCGGGCAAAGGATTACCTCGACAAATTCGTGAAAAAGACCTTCCCGAACGGAAAGACCATCGAATATATTCCTGGTGGCGTATCAGTCTGCCGCCCACTTTCCTGCACGGTGGCTGACAATCTCCTTATCACCGGGGATGCAGCTCGTGTGGTCGATCCCCTGACCGGTGGCGGCATTTACAATGCCATGTATACCGGTAAGCTTGCCGCTGAAGTTGCCGCTGACTGCATCAGCAAAGGAGACACGTCAAAGAAGGCCCTTATGACCTATGACAAGACATGGCGTGCGTCAAAGATGGGTAAAGCAATCGAGCGCAATTACCATATCAAGGAATATTTAATCAAACAACCCGATGCAAAACTCAATGAGATCATCCATTCGGTCTCGAAAATGAACTTAAAAGAGTTCTCAACCATCAGCCTGATAAAAGAAATTATTAAAGTGAACCCGAAACTGATGCTCGAGCTGGGCGCGCTCGCTGCATCACTCCGTTGATTTTTTTAGTTGTTTGTTCAGCAGGCGGAGGCAGTCGTCCTCTGCTTCTTTTTTTGTAAAAACGGTAAAGATATCGCCGGCTTGGATCTTCACGTTGCCACTGGGAATGATCAGAACGCCACCTGCCCGGCGGATCGCAATAAAGACAAAGTCCTTGACCTTGAGCTCGCGGATCTCGTGATCGACAATTGGAGCTCCCGGCTCAGCAACGATCTCAAAGATGGTGCCCCCAGGAATGGAAGCGAGTTGCTGGAGCTGGGGATTCTGTGTCCAGTAGTAGAGACGGGATGCCACAAGTTCGTCCGGGTTCTCGCTGATCCGTACCCCGACTTCCTTAAAAAAGTCCGAATGCGAGGGCTGGTTGACAATCGCAACAACATTGGGAACCCGGAATTTTTTAGCGAGCCAGCATGTCATCAGGTTTACCGAATCATCGCTCGTTGTCGCGATCAAGGCATCTGCCCGGTCTATGCCAGCCTCTTCGAGAACGGTCTTGTCGGTTGCATTTCCGGTAACTGCCAGAACATCGTAGT
>JBAZQT010000105.1:0-7113 GCA_041645055.1 Methanoregula sp.
TGTCATTATCACAGGGCTTGCGATTCTCGGTCTTGGGTATGGCCTGTTTTCCTCACCGAACACCAACGCCATCATGAGTTCGGTTGAGATGCGGTACCTCGGTCTTGCTTCTGCTATGGTCTCTACGATGAGAGCCATTGGCCAGATGCTCAGTCTTGCAATTGCGATGCTCGTATTCTCTGCGGTCATCGGGACGGTCCGGATCTCTCCCGCAGTGTATCCCGAGCTGCAGCAGAGTGTCAATATCGCGTTTGCGATCTTTTTCATACTCGGCCTGGTTGGTATCGCCGCATCCTATGCCCGGGGAACGGTACGGGAAGACCGCTGAATCCCGGGGCGTATCGAAGTGTCCAGCGGCCGGGTCCGTACCCGATACTTTCGCGGTGTCCACCCCCAGATTTTTAATGTCATTTTCATTCCGGTTACTATGGCAAAAAAGAAAATGCAAACCGTCTGCGGCTACTCGTGCAGCGGCTGTGACCACCACACAAAGGAGTGCCCCGGGTGCGAAGCAACGAAGGGAAAACCGTTCTGGACTGCATATGTGGGTATCGAGCAGTGCCAGATCTACTCCTGCTGCACTACGGAACGCAAGCTCCCTCACTGCGGGAAATGCCCGGATCTGATGTGCGAGCGGTTCAACCGTATTAAGGAAGATCCGAGTATGAACGAAGCTGAAGCTGTGGCGTGCCTTACCGCGATGGAACAAAACCTCCGTGCGAGAAAATAGCCCGGCTTGTGACGGGCATGCTTATAGGAAGGACGGTCGTACGTACTTATTATGCCAGTCCTGCACGACCCGGTTGTCACTCTTGAGGATGTCAGGGTCCGGAAAATCACGCTTACGTCCCTTGACCTTGATGTGATGATCCGGGTGGAGAACCCCAACCCTATTGGCATCACCCTGCGGCAACTGCCGTTTACCGTGATGTGCAGTTCCGGCAATCGCGACCAGGAGATCGCTGCCGGTAATACCGGGCGGGTAAAGATCCCCGCACAGGGCAATACGGTGCTTTGCATCCCAACCACCTCGCAGAACGCCGCTCTCATCGGGGCACTCGCGACCTTTGTCACTAAGGGCGGCATACAGGTAACAATTCAGGGTAAGGCAATCATCGACTGCCTCCTGTTCGGCTGGTCAATCCCGTTTTCAAAAACCCTGCCGGTGACGATGGCACATGTCGCAGATGCCATTACCGGGAAGGACCCGGTAAAATAAGCGGACTATTCACGCTCTTCTCGTTCTCATGGGGGGGTCCCTGTCCTGCGCAAGAGAGGGGGTACCTCGCTTAGTTTGGACGGGGTACCCCCTTCCCGGCACGGACTGAATTAGTGGCGAATCATATGAAGACCATAGGGTATCGGATTTCCCGTTCTCAACCACTCTTTTTCCGGGACACACTCATGACGAAAAATATCACCCCCGAACACAGGAATATTTCGAGATACAACCCGATGAAGAGAATTATACTGTAACCCGGAGAAAAATACGCAATGGAGGAGAGGTTCAGGATTGTTATAATACTGTCAATGACCAGTCCGAGCACCGGAAAACGGTACGAGAACCCAGGACCCGGACCCCCGATCCTTGACTCGACGCTCCCGCCAAGGAAGAATATCCCCAGCAGAAACACGGCGACATACGAAAGGAGCACGACAGCGATCCACGGCTGCACACCGAGGTCTTTGTCTTCAAAGAACGAAAACGCCTGAAGGACTGGCATGATGACGAATGTCAGCATAAGGAGAAGCATCGGGATAACAAAATACTCCGGTGCGGGTCCATCCGGCGCCAGAACCGCGTACACGGCAATGGTCAGCATAGCGAGGAGGGGCGGGACCCAGACCGGGATCTTTTTTAAGACTTCTTTGAGAAGGAGATAGAGCCCGGATCCGTACACTCCGATAAAGAGAATCCCGACGGGTATGAGAACCCAACCGGGAATCCAGTCGACCATAATTACCGGTGTGTTTTGTGGCTATTAATATAATGCAGGTCAGAATAAAATCGAACGACCCCCATTGATTCCAGTATGGTGCATGAATCATCAGAGTTTGTTCATATTTTCAATCAAAGTCTTATTGATCCGGCAACGATTTTCAATCACGATCGTGATCACGATGAAAATTTTGAGATCAGGGTTTGATTGATCGGTGAAAGGATTTCAATCGGGATCGTGATCGCGATGAAAATTTTGAAATCATAGTTCGATTGAAAAAAGGGGTTTGTTGCACTTGTAAAAGGAGGGAGCGGTGACTGTCTCCACCGCTCATTTGCATTGAATGACCCACGTTGCGGGAGCAGTTGCCGGGAAAGACACGGTGAAATAAGCGGACCGTTCCCGATTCTCCGGTTCACATGGGGGGTGGGTACCCCTCTTGTGGAAGACAGGGGGTAGGGGGTCCCCTACTCTTATTTTGGAGAGGGGGGTGGGGTACCCCCTCTCATGGTGGGGACAGGCCCCTACTGCCTCTCCCGGTATGGGCCGGATATCTGGCTTTTCAGACGGGGACTCCATGGGAAGCAGGGGTAACGCGGATGCCGGCATGAGGGGGTGGGAGCCTGTCTTGGCCCGGACAGGGGGGTGGGGGGTCCCCCTCTCGGGTTTTGGAGAGGGGGGATCCCCCATCATTCAGACCATAATGCTTTACTTTCAAGCAGGAAATTGTGTGGAGTTTTATAAGAAGGTTAATTTTTCGAATTAGACACAATGTTTTAATTTCGCAGAAATAGAATTTGGAAAGATGCAAGCCTTTCAACTTGTCGTGGGAATATGAATGCGACAAATGATATTCCTTCGAATAATGGCGACATACCTTCCCTGAAAGATACAATTGATTTTGACTGTGAAGAAGAACCTTACAAAACCAACTATTTCTATAGCAGATTACAGGAATGGGGGCGCACTAATCTTGTCCCTACGAGAATTATAATATATTTTAGCATTTTTCTCGCCGTGTTTGTTCTGGGAGGAGCATTCATAACTTATCTGAATTTTACTAATTCAAATTTAGATAGTTGTAGATATTTCCTAAGTGCCTTGGTGCAATGTCAAGCAGCGATTATTTCTATAGTAATTTCTTTAACTTTGATTGCGGTTCAACTAACTGCACAGAAATATTCTTTCAAAACGGTTGACATTTTTAAAAAGGATCCAGATCTTTGGATTTTACTCACAATTTATATAATTTCAATTATCTACGAATTCTTGATTTTAAAAGAAATTGCTGGATCACCATATATTACAGAAAAGTTGGGATATTTTGTATCCTTCGCATACTTATTGGGAATTTTCACACTTTTGGCTTTAATACCATATATTCTGAATACGATAAATTTGCTAAAAAGTGATATCCTCATTTCAAGACTCATTGACTCAATATCCGAAAAAAATTTCCCAAAATGTAGAGTGTATTCAGATTATAACCCAGATGATCCACTTCAACCAATTTTTGATGTCATCCATACCTCGGTTAAACAATATGACATCTCAATTCTTGATTTCGCGCTCAAACGGTTGTTAATACGCATGTCTGTAATTTTACGAAATGACACTGCAATCAGATCAAGCGACACCGTCTCGGATTATTTGTGTGAGAATCTGAAGAGGGCAGGTTTACTCGCTCTCGATAAAGGGGATAAAGACATTTTCTCAATAATAATCGATACATTGGAAGAATTTGGAAAGCTAAAATCCAATAGTTCGATCGGATCCAATACCATTTCAGCGATAAATGCATTAGAAAATCTCGGATTATACTCATCGGAAAAAAATTATGAAGATGTTACTCACTGGATCGTTAATTCCATCAATGCACTAGGTAATATTGGAGCAGAAAAGAGAATAAGATACATAACATCATCTGCAATTTCAGCTTTGGATCAGATCGATCGAAGTATAATTACAAAATCTGTTAATTTTCCAAGAAGTGAAGAAATTCGAGATAAAATTGTGAATGGTATCTCAAATATTGGGGATGAAATTGTCAGAAAATCAGATCCAAAAATAATTAGCGAGGACAGGTATGCAATCTGTGATCCAGTTGGTGCTCTCAATTCAATGGGACAACTAAGATTTGAATACAAAAAATATAATGAGATATCTGAAATTATTCAATCAATTGGAATTATTGGCTATTATACAGCAGCCAAATGTACAGATGAGAACATTTTTGAAAGATCGTTACGTGAAGTGGTTGAATCATTAGATCGGTTGGGAAATTTATCAGCAGATTATGAATTGAGCTCTCCGACAAGTGAAACGATAATAAGACTTGGTGAATTAGCTGAGATTTCTGTTGAGAATTATCTGTGTCAAACAACAACAGAAACGTTCAGAGCTTTGAATCATATTTACACCACGATGAAAAACAATGAGAGATTAGAATATTCACTCCATCAATTCATTAAATCATTAATTCAACTGATTTTTTATATCAGATTGAAAAAGATTGATAGTCCATTATCAAAAGAATGTGAATTAAAAATAATTAATCATCTTAAAAGCATCAAAAAAGAAAAAAATTCCGTTTTTCAAGATTTGATCGTCAAATATAGGGCTGAACGCTTTGATATTTATGCAAGAGAGAGTGAAAGTGAGATATTTGAAAAAATAATTAATGAGATAGACTAGGCTTCTTGAATCATTTTTTTCTTACTTCTTCCCTTTCCCCTTAGGTGCAGTCCCAAACAGCTCATTCACCATCTTGACCGCACACAAATCCCCGCACATCGAGCAGGTCTCCGTCTCCCCGTCCCGCTCATGAATCTTCCGGGCATGATCCCCATAGAGCGAAAGCCGGAACTGCTCGTCCCAGTCAAGCTCGTGCCGGGCCTCGGCCATCTGCACTTCGCAATCCATCCGCAAGAGATCCCTCACATGACATAAATTCCGTTCATCTCCTTTCGCACAACACATAAATCGCCTTATGGGTTCCCCCGAACTTCGCTGCGACATCCACCGTCTTCAGTTCAAGGATGCGAAAGTGCGGAGATACCAGATAACGGATCTCGTCTTCGGACGAAAAATAAAGAATGGTCCCCATGGGCGTCTTCCGGGTTTTACCCACACCCCCGAACTGGGGGTCATCGTCGCTGAAACAGACCGAGAGATAAACTGCATGCGGGCGGGTAAGCCGGTGCACGTTTTTGATATAGACCGCCCGCTCTTCCGGCATGAGGTGGTGAAGGAGCTCGTAATCGTAAGCAAAATCAAACGTGCCCTCCACGGGGCGAAGGTCTCCAAGAAGATCTGCGACAACAAACGTGCACCGGACGCCCTTCTTTACTGCATTCTCACGTGCGATCTGTATTGCGGCCGGGGAACTGTCAACGCCGGTCACATCAAACCCGAGCCCGGCAAGCCAGACCGCGTAATTGCCAGCACCGCACCCGAGATCAACCACCCTGCACGGCCGGACCTTCCGGCTCTTTACGAGTTCGGTGAGTGCATCCGGAGGTGTTTCGATGTTCCACGGGATTTTCTCCAGAGGGACTTTTTTGTAGATTTCATCGATCTCGGCAGTCTGCATATTCTGACCCGGAGAGAGATCGGATCTCTGCAAGAATAAGGTATTGCACATTACCGTCCGGACTCCAATCGGTTTTCGTGCATTTGTAACATCATAATGCACGATTTTGTCTATTTTCGTGCACTTCGATTGCCGGACTAAAAAGGTGTTGTCGCAGGAACCCGACTCAGCTGGATTCACGATTCATTTTTTTTAAGAGCTGCCTGAAGGTGAGGTAGATCATCCCGGACCGTATTCCATAAACGCTCAAGATTCACAGAAAAATAGCCGTGGATAAGCCGGTCCCGCATCCCCGCAATATCGCGCCACGGGATATCCGGGTACTCGTCCCTTATCGATGCCGGTACCTGCTTTGCTGCTTCCCCGATGATCTCAAGGGCATGGATGATAGCGAACTGCTTCTCCCGGTTGTCCCGGAACTCTTCGAACGTCACGCCCCGTGAAAATTCGCGGGCAGCATGAATCGCATCCCGCATGTCGGACAGGTATTCCCCTGCACTCCGTTTCTCTTTCGGGCTTGTCATACCGGCACAACTTCTGCGAGCACATAGGGTTTGATCGCCGGTTTGAGTCCGTTCTTTTCAACAAGGTCCACCTTGACGCCAAGGAGGTCTATGAGATCATTCTGGAGATGGATAAAATCTAGGAGGGTTCCTGGGCGGTCGAACTCCACAAGAACGTCAACATCGCTTGTCTTTTTCTGCTCGCCCCGGACATAGGAGCCGAATATCCCAAGGTAGGAAACACCATACCGTTCCCGGAGTTCCGGCAGGTGTGACCGGAGGTCCTGCCGGATCTCGTCAAACGACCGCTTATTCTGAGGTGGACTGATCCTGGACAAGGTGATGCATCTCTCTTAGTATAGATGATAGAATTGTCCGATGTTATATTTTTCGAGGGGATCTGGAATACGGGGGTAAGAATATGGATAAAAAAACGATACGTTACGGGAGTTCACTTCCCCGTCTTCTTCCCTTTCCCCTTAGGTGCAGTCCCGAACAGCTCGTTCACCATCTTGACCGCACACAGATCCCCGCACATTGAGCAGGTCTCCGTCTCCCCGTCCCGCTCATGGATCTTCCGGGCATGCTCCCCGTATAACGAGAGCCGGAACTGCTCGTCCCAGTCAAGCTCGTGCCGGGCCTCGGCCATCTGCACCTCGCGGTCCATCTTCCATCCTTCGTGCTTCCGGACGGTGTCCCCTACGTGTGCAGCAATCTTTGCCACCCGGGTTCCCTCGATGATATCCGCGACATCCGGCAGGGCAAGGTGCTCGCTCGGTGAAACCATGCAGAGGAAGTCAGCCCCGTTGAGGCACGCAGTCGCCCCGCCGATGGCCGCAACTACGTGGTCATAGCCCGGCGCGATATCCGTAACCAGCGGTCCGAGCAGGTAGAGCGGGGCATGGTCGGTGATCTCCTTGATCATCTTCACATTGTAGCCCACCTGGTCGAGCGGCATATGGCCCGGTCCCTCGATCATCCGCTGGACCCCCTTTGCCTGCGCCTGTTTTGCCAGCGTGCCGAGCGTGATATACTCGACTGACTTTGCGAGCTTCTCGGCATCCTGTAAACAACCGGG
>JBAZQT010000106.1:0-6931 GCA_041645055.1 Methanoregula sp.
GATTACCGCATTACAAAAATATGCGACCGTAATTATTGCCGGGGAAGATGAAGTTGATCTTTCCATTATGATGGACAAGCTGGGTGAGATGGGCATCGGGCGTGTGATGGTAGAAGGTGGCGGTACTCTGATTGCCGGGTTGATAAGAGCCGGACTTGTCAATGAGATCTACACGTTTATTGGCAACATGATCATCGGGGGAAAAGATTCCCCCACGTTTGTCGATGGGGAAGGTTTTCTTCAGGAATCCGGGTTTTGCCGGCTCACCCTCATAGACACCCTTAAGATTGAGAGTGGTGTTCTTCTCCATTGGAATGTTGAAAAACCATAAACGAAAAATATTTGTGATTTTTTTATCCGCGGATTTACAGGAAATTTCCCGTTCAACGACCGCGTAACGGTTTTTAAAAAGTCAGACTGTTCTCTGTTCCATAACGTTGATCCGGATCAATGCGAATGCTCATCTTCCGGTATGGTTGACATTCATCTACGTATATCGCAGTCATTGTATTAGTTGCCGTCTTCCTCCTTATTGCTGTCAGGCAGGTCGGCAGGTTCAACGTAAAAATCTGGCAGATTATGCTTGGAGGAGCACTGGCAGTCCTCATCACCGGACAGATAGCTCCGTTCGATGCACTGCGTGCGATTAACCCGGATGTCATGCTCTTTTTATTCGGGATGTTTATTGTCGGGGAGGCACTTGTTGAGAGCGGGTATCTCGCGTATATCGCCCACCGGTTTTTCTCCCATGCAAAAAAACCCGATCAGCTGGTGCTTATCATCCTGTTTGGGATGGGATTGCTGTCGGCAATTTTGATGAATGACACCCTTGCAATTATCGGGACTCCTCTTGTCCTCACGCTAGCTACGCGATTCAAGCTCTCTCCCACCCTGCTCCTTATCACGCTGGCCGTTGCAATCACCACCGGCAGCGTGATGAGTCCGATTGGAAATCCCCAGAACCTGCTGATTGCGCAGGAGAGCGGGATGACGGGAGCCTTTGTGACCTTCGGGTCATACCTTCTCATACCCACTCTCATCAATCTCGTGATCGCATTTGGGATTTTACGGCTGTTCTACGCACGAGAGTTTTTGCCGAAGATAATGGAGAACGATGCCATAATTCCCTGCGACAGCAGGCAGACGTTCCCGGTCAAATGCTCGCTGGCAATTATTCTCATCCTTGCATCTGCAAATATCGCAGCGTCCCTGATGGGAGCACGGATGGTGATCACCCTGCCCCTTATCGCGTTAGGTGCAGCGGTTCCGGTCCTCCTCTTCTCCGGACAGAGATGGTCCGTGCTCCGTGGTATTGACTGGGCTACGCTTGTTTTCTTTGCCGCGATGTTTGTACTGATGGAGAGTGTCTGGCAGACCGGGTTTTTCCAGTCGTTTATTGATGGAAGTATGGTCTCATCAGTACCGATGATCCTGGGGACCAGTGTGCTCATCAGCCAGTTTATCTCAAACGTACCCTTTGTTGCGCTTTTTCAGCCGATGATTCTTGAGGTCGGAGGTGGTTCAGTCACCCAGTTGATGGCACTTGCGGCAGGGAGTACCATAGCCGGAAACCTGACAATCCTTGGCGCTGCAAGTAATGTGATAATCATCCAGAATGCCGAGAAACAAGGCCAGACAATCTCTTTTATTGAATTTGCAAAAGTGGGTATCCCACTCACTATCCTCCAGATAGCGGTTTACTGGATTTTTCTTTCAGTGGTATAATCCCGATCATTTTTCCGATAGCATTCCCGAATAAAAACGGGATCGTTTCCCTTTGCTCACGTTCACGTAATACAATTGCATACTAATCGGGAATACGCGAACATTTATTGCTTTCCGGGCAGCATTTCCCCCTATCCGGAAAAAACTAAAAAAAAATGACGGCAAGGTTTAATCACGTGAAACTGAGAATGCCGGAATGTTTGTCGAAGAGCACAGGAGATCTACAACCTCATCGTGATTAATTACAGGAACGGATAGATTGCATGAATGTAACTATAGATCGCATGGAGTGCGTGAGTTGTGGGGCGTGCTGGAACACCTGTCCCGATCTATTCGAACAAAATCCCTGTGATTCTCTTTCACAAATCGTTGAACCGTTCAGGTTCTGCGGTGATCGTGCAGAAGGAACTATTCCGGAAAATCAGGTATCGTGTGCTCGTGAAGCGGTGAATCTTTGCCCGGTCCAGATCATAGCAATTTCATGGGATGAATCAGAGTAAATGAAAATACTAAAAACATATCTCATTGATAGACGGTGAAATAATTCTATGCAGAATTCAGAGCGGGAAGAACTTAAAGAAAAAGTGCTTGTAATCAATGATCTGATCGCTTACCAGACAGGCACGGTTGCCAGCAGGATGATCGTTTTTAAGAAATCCGGGACAATTACCTGTTTCTCTTTCGATGAAGGTGAAGGATTGTCTGAACATACTGCGCCGTACGATGCAATTCTTGAAGTCACCGATGGAGAAGCTGAAGTTCAGATTGCCGGTGCTCCCTTTACCGTACACACGGGTGAACTGATCATTCTTCCGGCAAATAAACCGCATGCAGTATATGCAAAAAAACGGTTTAAGATGATGCTCACGATGATCCGCGAATAAAGATATTTTTTTGTGTTGGATCTTTTTCCACTTTTAAGCAAAAATCCCAATGATCCCTGTAGTCTCACCGGATTTTTTCATCGGGTTGTGTGGATTGTAAAAGTATCCTGTATCGCCATATCGGATTGTTAAATATCACGCGATTTTAGGATAAAAAAAATCCTTTTAGACCCTGTTGATTTTTCCGGATTATTGTTTTACATTTTTTTATCAGATACAGTATCCTGAATAGGGGTCGTGTAATTTCTCTCGTTAATTATCTGAAATATTTTTATACAATAAGTTTACAATCAGAATCGATAATAGCGACCAAACGGTGAGGTGAGGGATAAATGTCCCCGGATAAAGTGAGAGAAATCTGGTGGGATATGCTGGACGAACCAAAACCCAACCTGTTCGCATTTGTAATTCTGGTGTGTTTTCTTCTCGGTCTTGTTGTTTACTATAGTTTCATAAACGCCATCCTTTTCATCCCGTTATCGTTCCTGATTATCATTTTTGCAGGACTATTGTACGGACGTCAAGCACTCTGGGTTGCTCTGCTTCTGAGTATTTTGCATATTGTTTTAACGTATCGCATGGTCGGTACGATCACTTTGGAATCACTTTTCTGTGCCATCATCCTGTTGCTTGTTGCGTTTTTAACCGGCACGATTGTTGAACAGAAGAGACGTTTTAAGGATGATAATCTGCGTACGCAGAAGAAATTTAATAAACTTGATGAGGAAAAACTGGCACTTCAGGCAGACCTGAAATCATCGCAGATTTCTCATGATATTGCAAGCAGGAAGCTCAAAATCCTTTCAGGGATTTTGCATAATGATACCTTCAACAATATGAGTGCCCTTATCGGTTCTATTGACCTGCTGAAAACAAAAATTACTGACCCGGAACTACTGGTTGATACCGCACGGTTGGAGAAAATTGCCCTCACCTTACAGCGCCAGATCGAATTTGCAAGAGCCTATGAGAGAATCGGAACCTCTGCACCCCAATGGCTGAACGTAAATACACAGGTTCATTCTCTCCTCTCTTCAGAACTACAAAAAGAGATTACCTTCTCAATCTCTCTTGATGGCCTCGAGATCTTTGTTGACCCTCTTTTCGAAAAGGTTTTTGCCAATTTGATCCACAACTCGCTCAACCACGGTGTGCGAGTTAAAAAAATCTCCGTTTCATACCAGCCCATTAACCGCGATATTGCGATTATCTACAAGGATGACGGGACCGGCCTCCATACCGCTGAAAAGGTGGAGATCTTCAAAAAAGGCGCGGGAAAAAATTCCGGATTCGGGCTTTTTTTATCAAGGGAAATTCTCTCCATCACCGGGTTATCGATCAAAGAGTGTGGAGTGTATGGTGAGGGGGCCCGGTTTGAAATTTTTGTACCGGAAGGAAAGTTCAGGTCCTCTTAAATGTTCATGCCCTCCTGTGACTAACGTGTGAGAGAAGAAAAACCGGATATTTTAAAAGGCTTTATCGTATATTATCATTCAGTTGATTCTCAATGGTAGATTACGAACCCCCAAAACATGAAGACAAATCCGATAAGAAACGAGAAGAGCTCAAAGGGAAAGTGATCAGTCTTAAAGAGCTAGTCAGTTATGCGGATGGCGCTGTTGCAAGCCGTATGATCATTTCGCGAAAAGCAGGAAACATAACAATATTTTCGTTTGATGAAAACGAAGGACTCTCGGAACACACTGCACCATTTGACGCCGTGGTCACGATTCTTGAGGGAGAATGCGAGGTCTGGGTTGCGGGGCAGACATTCCAAATGAATGTGGGTGAGACGATCATTTTTCCCGCAAATGTTCCCCATGCCCTGTCAGCAATAACTAAATTCAAAATGAGTCTTACGATGATCAAGGAGTAAATATATGCCCGGCGATGACAAGGATGGATATTACTGCTCGATTTGTGGGGGGATACCTCCAGACAAGATTAAGACAAAACGGATATTAATTGATGGAAAAGAGACGGGCATCGATCATCTTGAATTTGTTTTTGATGAAGTAAAAAAACTCAAACTGGAAAATAATACTGCTATCACTGAAGAGCTCCTCAAACGAGTGAAGGTGTTCAATTACGTTCCTACCAAAAAGACGGCCGAATATGCCGAAGCTCTCATGGGGGAGTACCGTAAATTTTTAACCGAAGGATAATTTTTTCTGACTACATCCATTAAAATCACTGAACGACACCGGACACAATTATAAAAAGATTTGAACACAGATACGGTACCAGCTCATGGATATCCTCTCTATCGTTCTCATCATTGCCGGGCTCTGCCTGTTTGAGACGATCACCAGCATCGACAATGCGATAATCAATGCCGAAGTTCTCTCCACCATGGGAGAACGTGCCCGGAAGTGGTTTTTACTCTGGGGCCTGATCATAGCTGTTTTTGCTATCCGCGGACTTTTACCCTGGTTAATTGTCTGGTTGTCCACACCATCTCTTGGCCCCATCGGAGCACTGACTGCCACCTTCTCTTCTGACCCGGTAGTCATTGCCGCCATTGAGCATTCAGCCCCCATCCTCCTGATGGGTGGTGGGGTATTTTTGATCTTCCTCTTCTTCCACTGGCTGTTTCTTGAAGAGAAACATTTCGGCCTGCGGGGAGAGCGCTACATAGCGACAAAAGGTGTCTGGTTCTTTGCGATAGTATCTGTCCTTCTCGCCGCGATCGTCTGGTTTGCTTTAGAGAAAAGCCCGATGATTGCCTTTGGTGCTGTCATTGGTTCGACCGCTTTTTTTATTGTTCACGGTTTCCGCCAGAACGCCGAAGCCGCAGAGAAAAAGATGCTTCATGGCAACATGTCTGACCTCAGCAAGATCTTTTATCTTGAAGTTATCGATGCAACCTTCTCGATTG
This sequence comes from Methanoregula sp., assembly GCA_041645055.1. Classification (GTDB taxonomy): domain Archaea; phylum Halobacteriota; class Methanomicrobia; order Methanomicrobiales; family Methanospirillaceae; genus Methanoregula. Next base: position 5,488 of record JBAZQT010000106.1, read on the forward strand.
ATGGAGTGATAGGCGCATTCGCCTTTACCATGGCAGTACCGTTAATTATCATCGGAAACGGACTCGGGGCATTTGTTGTAAGGGAAATGACCGTGCGTAATGTCGATAAGATCAAGAAATATCTCTACTTAAAGAACGGCGCTATGTACTCAATCCTGATTCTTGGTTGTATCATGATCCTTGACAGTTTCGGCTTTCCCATCCCCTTCTGGGTATCGCCCCTTCTCACATTCGGCATAGTTGGCTGGTTCTTATTAAAATCAATCAGGGCGATGCCGAAGTCATCCGAAAACTAAATCCCTTTTTTTAAAGTATGAAGCGTGTCAGTCAATAGGAATTTTTAGTTCTTATTAGTTTATCCTGCACATTCAGAAGAAATATAAGGCTGTAACAGGAGAATACCGAGCAACAAAGATTCTCTGATCAATCGTGAGTAGATAAAACCATGGCAGACACGGAAAAAAAGAAGGCCGAGATAAAAATCTCGGGTATGCACTGTGCTACCTGTGCAGTGAATATTGAGGAATCTTTAGCCGGGCTTAAGGATGTGACAAAAGCACAGGTGAACTTTGGCACCGATACTGCACACGTTGAGTACGACCCGGCCAAAGTATCGCTCTCCACTCTTGAAAAAGCAGTCAAAGATGTCGGGTACGATGTCGTAAACAGTCAGGTCACGATAAAAGTCGGCGGGATGATGTGCGCTACCTGTGTCGAGACGATAGAGACCTCCCTCAAAGAACTCCCCGGCATTGTTTCTGCAACGGTAAACCTTGGAACGGAAAAAGCGTATGTGATGTATAATCCATCAGTCTCCGGCCTTGACGATATGAAGAAGGCGATTGAGGATGCAGGGTACCAGTATCTCGGGATCTCCGGTGAAGTGAGCGAAGAGGCAGAGAAGATTGCCCGGGATAAGGATCTGCATGACAAGTTTGTCCGGTTCATGGTTGGTTTTGCGGTGAGTATCCCGCTCATGCTGGCGATGTGGGTTCCGCTTCCCATCTCCATGCACGAGCTTGGCTATGTGATGCTTGTTATCTCTGCACCCGTCTTTGCCTTCGTTGCCTACCCGATATTCCGGGCCGCATGGATCTCTCTCTCGCATCGCATGCTCTCCATGGACGTCATGTACGCAATGGGTACCGGTGTTGCGTTCGTCTCCAGTGTCTTTGGCACATTTGGCATCGTGCTTACTCACGAGTTCATGTTCTACGATACCGCGATTATGCTTGCGGCCTTCCTCATGCTCGGGCGCTACCTGGAAGGACGGGCAAAAGGGAGAACTTCTGAAGCCATCAAAAAACTTGCCGGCCTCCGGGTCAAGACGGCCATTTTGATCCGTGACGGGCAGCAAATGGAGGTATCGGTCGAAGATGTGGTTGTCGGCGATCAGGTCATCGTGAAGCCCGGGGCCAAAGTGCCGGTTGATGGCGAGGTCGTT
>JBAZQT010000028.1:0-37473 GCA_041645055.1 Methanoregula sp.
TGCGGATGTTAACCGATCTCAAGATCGAAGAACCGCTTGCGGACCTGATCGAGCAGCAGACCCGGATCATCGGAATGAAAAAGTTCGAGCAGGATATCGGTGTTGTCCGTGAGATTGCTGAACGCGAGACCGAGAAATATGCAGCAACGCTGGAGCGGGGAACACGGATTGTCCAGAAGATTGCAAAGACCTACAAGGCCAAGAGCCAGCGGGTGCCATTGTCCGAGATCATCACCCTGTACGACTCGCATGGAATACAACCCGAGATGATCAAGGATATCGCCACTAAAGAAGGCGCAGTTGTCGACCTGCCCGACAACTTCTACTCAATGGTTGCCGACATGCATTCCGAGTCGAAAAAGGAAGCAGAAGTTGACAGCAAAGCAAAATATGATGAGCGGGTGCAGGGACTCCCCCCGACCAAGAAGTTGTACTACGAGCAGTCATCAGATATCGAATTTGAAGCCGTGGTGCTGGATTTCTTTGACGGGTATGCAGTCACCGACCAGACGCTCTTTTATCCGGAAGGCGGAGGTCAGCCGGCAGATACCGGGACCATGGTGAGCTCCGAGAGCATGGTCAGGGTCGATGATGTGGTAAAAGTCGGAGAAGTGATCCTCCACCACATCAGCGGCGGTGTCTTACAGCGCGGCGACCGGGTCAAAGGCATGGTGGACGAGGAGCGGCGCTGGTCACTCATGCGCCACCACACGGCCACCCATATCATACTCCATGCAGCAAAGGAAGTGCTCGGTGCACACATTCACCAGGCCGGCGCCCAGAAGGGCGCTGAAAGTTCCCGCATGGACCTCCGGCATTTCAAGCACATTACTCCTGATGAACTGCGAAAGATAGAGACTGCGGCAAACCGCACGATCATGGCAAACCAGCCGGTTGAGATCTCTACCATGGACCGGACCAAAGCCGAACAGAAGTACGGGTTCTCCCTGTACCAGGGCGGCGTTCCGCCCGGCAGGGATCTCCGCATTGTCAAAGTCTCCGGCGATATCGAAGCCTGTGCCGGCACACACTGCCGGAGTACCGGGGAAGTTGGGGTCATCAAGATCATCCGGGTCGAGCACATCCAGGACGGTATTGAGCGAATAGAATTTACTGCGGGGATTGCTGCAGTCTATTACATGCAGCATCTCGAACAGATCGTCACCTCTTCAGCTGAAGCCCTGTCCGTACAGCAGGACAACCTGCCGGCAACCGTGAACCGGTTCTTTGCGGAGTGGAAGGATCAGAAGAAAGAGATCGAACGCATGAGTTCAAAAGTTGTCGAGCTGGAAATGCAGTCCCTTGTTGCGGAGTCGATAGGGGGCATTCCGGTTGTCATCAAGCGCATCGATCTCCCCCAGAAGGAACTTGCACAACTGGCAACTTCAGTCTCTGAAAAAGGTGGAATCGCACTCCTCGCGGGAGTCGGAGAGACGGTAAGAGTTGTACTCGCATCCGGAGAACCCCGGGTAAATGCCGGCGATATTATAGGGCAGGTATGCAGCCTGTTGGGCGGAAAAGGCGGCGGTAAGCCCACGATGGCGCAGGGTGGCGGTCCTGATGCAGCCCAGATAGATCTTGCCCTAAAAGTCGGGCGTGAACGCATTATCGCAGATTTGCATGGATGAACATAACGAATAAACAGAAATAAGGATGGACATGGCTGAAGATGTTGTTTTCCTTGAACCTGGCGATGAACGGGCACAAAAGATAGCAAAAGCCATGGGCAGCCAGACAGCAAGTGACATCCTCCAGCTCCTCTCTGAAGGCCAGAAGAGCTTAACCGATATCACCGAACGGCTCGCAATTCCCATGACCACGGCGAAATACCATGTGGAGAACCTGCTTGATGCCGGCCTGCTCTCTGTTGCAGAGACCAAATACAGCGTCAAAGGGCGTGAAGTGAAACTCTATTCCCTCACCAACCAGCTCCTCATTGTCGCCCCCCGACAAGCCAATGTGCGTTCACTGCTCCTGAAATATGCATCATTATTCGGGATCGTTGCATTCGGTTCAGTTATTATCGCAATCATGTCTCCCCTTTTAGGATCAGGGAATATGATGCGCAACAGCCTGAATGCGGTCCCTCCTATGGCTATGCAGGAGACCGGGGGTTCCTGGGCCAAAGTAGCTGCTGATGGATATGCTGCAAATGCCACGATGACTCCCAACGTGATGGCTGTCGGAGGAAAAGGGGTAACCGAAGTAGCAACTGCAAACTTCTCACCAGCACCTGATGCCGCCTTCTCTCTTGCCCGTAACACTCAAGACGTCGTATCCTCATCATCTTTTTTGGTAATGGATACGGCATTGGCATTCTTCCTTGGCGGAGTTCTGGTCATCTTTGTTCTTCTCTGTTATGAAGCCTATCTCTGGAAACGACGATAGTGATAGATACGGAAGTTCTTTTTTTCGTTATACTATTCCCGTAAGAAGGTTTAATCTGCGAATCCCGATCGAGCACATCTGATGAAGATACCCGGAACGCATATTTAAAAAAAAAAGAATGGGCAGGGTTAATATCAGCGTCGTTTCATCACAAGAATCGCAACAAGTCCGGCACCTGCAATCCCCATAAGCGCTGTTATGGGAGATAGTGAGGATTTTGTAGCAGTTGGCCAAGGGGTTGGTGCAGTTGTTGGAGCTTTTGTGGTTTTAACTACCGCAGTAGTTGTCGGTATCGTAGTGATTACCTGCGTTGCCGGCGCCGTTACCTGGAACTTTACGGTACCGATATATCCTTTCGCATCGGTGAATTCAACCTCGTATTCCCCCGGTCCTGTTATCGTCACCAGTTTGGTAAATACACCATCACCGGATTGCACATTCTCTTTTGAACCAATCCAATTGTCAAATGCAACGCCATCAGGTCCATTTACCTTAATTTTAACTCCATCATTACCAAGTTTTTTGATGGACCCTTCGATACGAAGCGCATCAGCAGGTTTCTGGGTCAATGGTGAAGTGATGGTGATCTCTTCGGATCGATCGATAAGTTTTACCATCTGCAAGGTAACTGAACCCGTGCGAAGCTGTGGTTCGTCTGACCCTGTATACTGGACCTCTACTTTGTAATTACCTCCAGGAAGCCCTTTCGTATCCAGGAATTTGTATTGGGTAAGCTGATTACCCTGGATTGTTAAGGACTGCCGGCTGATTTCCGTTGCAGTGTATTGCGTCTGGTAGAACACGATATCAAACGTTCTTCCCGCGGGGAAATCACTGTCAATGGAGCATTTAATCGGGACCCCAGCCTGGACACTTTCAGGGCAGCTGAGGGTGAGCGCGTACGCAGACACGGTTCCTGTAATACACATCAGGAATAACGCGAGGAGTATTATTCGTTTCATAACTAGAGCATCGAATGGCAGAAAATAAAATGGTATCTTTTGGATCTCCGTTCTGCAGGAAGGGCCGGTTAAAAGCATTTGCTGGGATCAGCACATACCAATAAAATTGCTCAGCAGTCGCAGGCCGATCGCACCGCTCTTTTCCGGGTGGAACTGAACCCCGAATGTGGTGTCCTTTCCCACAGAAGATGCAAAGGGGCAGATATAGTGCGTGGAAGTGAGTGTGTTCTCCGGAGTCGTATCGGCATAGTACGAGTGAACGAAGTACACATATTCATCGCTGCCAAATCCGGCAAACAGTGGATGATCGATGTTTGTGATCGTTAACGAGTTCCATCCCATATGGGGGACTTTCTGGCCGTGAACCCGGGGGAACTTTCGCACGCTGCCCGGGATAAGACCCAGCCCCTGGTGAATCCCATGCTCTTCACTGGTCTCCATGAGCATCTGCATGCCAAGGCATATTCCCAGCAGGGGAACCTCGCGGGTAGAATTCATTACGGTTTCTTTGAGGCTTCCTAACTGTTCCATGCCCTCATGAAATGCCCCGACACCCGGGAGTACAAGTCCATCGGCTGATGCGATCTCTTCTGCATCGCAGGTAATAACAGCCTGTGCCCCGGCTTTTTCAAGTCCGCGGATTACACTGCGGAGGTTTCCCAGTCCGTAATCAATAATGGCTATCTTCGTCATCGGCACATCCCTCAACCAGTCTCCATTTCCCTTCCGTTATCCACTCAGCAGGCAATCCATGAGCATTCCGGTACTGTTCGAGCTTTTCGAGCCAGCCTTTCCAGAGTTCGGGATATCCCTCTTCAATCATGTGGATTAAAGCCATATCGCTCGAAGGACACATGAAACATCCGATCCGGTCCAGGTGGTGTTCATACAGCACATTGTGCGGTGCCTTCTCCTGCATCAGGTACAGCCAGACATGGAGTGCAGTCCAGTTGTGGATCGGGGCTGCAGAGAGCTGTTCCCGCACATTCTTGTTTCGCCAGACCCGCTCGCTCTGCGCCCGGGCTGCCGACTCATACCGGCGCTGGCCGATGAATGAGAGGCACTGGCCCCAGTTATCCCGGATCAGCTTACCGACCGGGGTCAGTTTACAGACTTTGCAGCACCACCGGGCATTGACTGCGGGGGGGCCCTGGCGCTCAAAGGTCTCCCAGAATGTTGTAGCGCCATCGGAGCGGATAATATCGAGCCCGTAATGCCGGGCTGCATGGTCAATATTGGCATAGGTTTCAGGAAACTCTAAGCCGGTATCGGCAAAGAGCATCGGGACTTTTCCAATCGCCTTGGTCACTACGAGCAGGGTAGCAAGACTGTCTTTTCCCCCGGAGTATGAGACGTTTGCCACAAGATCCTTATTGCGTCCCGCAACTTCCTGCACAAATAGGATCGATGATGCTTCGGTCTTTCTCAGGACCTCGGCATTCGCCTTCACTGCTTCATCCCAGCTTGCTGCACCTGGGACGATGGTTGATGCAATATTCCTGCGTGTCCGGACAATCTGGCCTTTTGTTAATTCCCGTGCGGTTGCTGCATCTACTTTAGCGCGTCCGACCGCGATACAGGTTCCATCCTTTGTCAGGATGAACACCTCATCACCTGCGTGAACGTTATCGTCAATGGACACCAGCCCGGGTGCAAGAACGCTCATGCCCTGATCGCGGATGAACGGGACTGCTCCGTCATCAACCACAATAAAACGCTTTTTTGGCGTGAAGAGTTTGCAGGCTTCAGGCCGGGGGACCGGTTCCCAGCGCCGTTGCTCGGGAAAATACCGGATGATCCCGGCTATGCCTCCTCCCACGATGATCTCTTCCATGCGGTCGCGGTCCGGCACTTTGTTGAGAAGCGCGAGATGACCTTCCGGGATTAACGGTGCGCCAAAATGATCGCTATAGATCTGGTTGATGAGCGCGATATCTGCGGGAAATGCCGGGCGGGCATCTCCCGGGGGGGTTAACGGGACACTACGTGTATCTGCCCCACAGGCACATTTTTCTGCAAGGACCGGTGCATAACAGTGATCGCACCAGCGTAATAGTATCTTACCAAGATATGACGGGGGCATCTGTCAATAGTATTCGCGCTGGAGAAATAAAAATGGAAGGGAGATGGCAGTATTGATAAATACCCCGCTTTCCCACAGTACAGCAGGAAATGATAGACACCTGGCTTTTTGCAGCACTCTGTTTCGGCGTTCTGGCACTCTGTGCTCTCCTGCGGGTGATTCCCGGACCTGAACGGAATGACCGGATCGTCTCATTCACTGCGGCAGTCACCCTGTTTGCAGCAGCGGCACTCGTACTCAGTATTGCACAGGGAAATCTCTTCATCCTTGATGCTGCGATTATTATCGCGATTATCCTTTTTGCAGGAACCCTCGGCTATGCGAAATTCTGCGGAGGTAAAGAACAATGAGCTCGCTCGTTATCGATCTCATCATCTGGATCCTGCTTTTTGCCGGGGTCGGTTTTGGTCTCATCAGCCTGATAGGACTCCTGCTCTTTCCGGATACCCGGAGCCGGATGTATACTTCAGTTAGGGCCTGCCTGATCAGTATCAGTGTAACGGGACTTGCCGTGATCATCTACGGGTTCAATGCACTGCAAACTACGGGCGGGAACCAGTACCTTACGCTCATCCTGCATACGCTTATCCTGATGGTAATTGTTGCAATCGGGAACTATGTTATATCCGGAAAAATTCATGAAAAGACCAGGACGATTATGTGCAACCCGGCGCTACAAGATAAATCGCGCAATGACGGGGATAAAAAATAATTATATCGTTTCGTTTCCGTTTTTTATTCGATGAATATTTAATGCATTTTTTTAGAATCAGTCACAATTCATCCAGATCATTCTGCTGAGTCAGATCTTTTTCGGGTTCCTTAAAGCAGAGTACTGCGGCAATTCCAAGCAACAGGATAGCCGGCGAATAAAGATAGAGAAGACTGAGCGTGCCTGCAATGGGAACAGAAAGGGTAATCCAGACCGCTGATGAGAGAAGCATCCAGCCGGCAAACCGTGTCTCTTTCCTTGAGATACCTGCACCTCCCAACCCAAGGCTTGAGAACAATGCAGCCTGGACTCCCGAGAATACCATATCAGTGGACGTAGCAGTGATGATAACAAAGCATGCAGTAGCAAGTCCCAGAACTGCACCGGTGAGTCCAATAATGAACGGCTTCTTCATACTCTTACGGTGTATGTGATCGAGGATAAATGTTGCCGTCGGGAGAAGGATTTGCCGGAAACGGGGGTCAATTGTTCATGTGGCGCACGTGTCGTATCGTTAGTAAAAACGACGAAAGAAAGATCTCTGAATTCGCCTGAATATTCCGATTTAATCAAATCCGGGCGCATTTTGCAGGATTGCGCATTTCGTGAATTATCCTTCCTATAATTCGTTTTTGGTCGGATCGTGCCATAATTACAGAACCAAAGTGATGGTTTACCCCAATTCTATGCCTGAAATTGGTATTACAACCAAAATATTTATTAATTGATAAATTAACACAGGATATAACCCTTTCCGGTAGGAGGTGGAAACCACATGGCAGCAGCAAAGAAGGCAGCGGCAAAGAAGCCGGAACCCAAGAAGGCAGCAAAGAAGGCAGCACCCAAGAAGAAGTGATGCCTTAAGCCTCAATCGCAACATTTTTTTGTAGGATTTTTTCGGTAAGTGATTTTTTCTGGGGATTGTTTTTCGCGGTTCAATCCTGAACAGGTCTTGTTTTATTTCGTGATTTTTCCCGTCCCGATACTGAATAGTAAATTTTTTCAGTTTCATAATTTTGCCGGACAAGATCACAGGATCGGGCAACGCCCGGAGGGAGGGGGAGGGGGTTAGTGGGGGCATTTTGGTTTTGTGCAGAATGGTGAATCTGAACAGTTGGCATCGTATTATTTAGGATTTCCTGCCGGGTCCTGGCGATAATATTACAAAGTGCCCCCTCTGACCCACATCAACTCTTTTGTTTTTTTTGGGCCGAGTTTACTACTTTTTACTGATGAGATGTGCCTTACTATTGTTGAGATCTGCAATGGGGGGGTCAGTGAGGGACAAATGCAATTTGCGGTGAATATTTTTTGGAGCGATATTAAAAGTTCCGGGCTCTGTTATACAATTGCGAGGGATGCCGCCGCCCCCGACGGGGCGCCCCCGCGGCGGTTTTGGTGACTAAATATGTTGAAACTGCGTTGCCCCGCCGTGCCTCGGAAAGGCCCTGAGGCGGGGGAGAATCGTAATTGAATAATTTTTATGAATCTGATTTATTCCTAGCTCTCGACATCCATTCACTGACAAGACCGGGGAGATGAAGAAGATATGATTATTCGGAAAAACCCTACATTCAAAGAAAATTAAATCGAATTTATATTAAATATAAGAGGATAGAAGAATGAATTTAGATAAATATGAGCCTTATCGGAAATAACTGGCATGAGTTGGGTTCAGGAATCACTGTCAATAATTTTCCCGCAGAAGAATATCCAAGTGCTTTCAATCCCGATCAATCATTAATAAGGCCTACATCAGAATCTAAACAAAAAAATGAAGATAAAATTGCCTATATTCAAAAGGGACGCGGTAGGATAATATCTGCATGTTATGATTTGGAGTATGTATTAGGTCTATTAATTTCGGATTATTTTTTAAGAGATAATCCTCAAAAACAAGCGATATTTCATGAATTAATTTTGGACACTACATTCCTTACATTTGCACAAAAGAAAAACATTGCTAGATTGATTATAAAAAATAGTTCAGAAGAGACTATCGGTAAATTCTCAGAAGAAGAACGAAAAAATTTATTCAATAATTTGGAGTACGTGATTAAAATGCGTAATGCATTGGCACATGGTCAAATTATTATTGATTTGAATAATGATACAGCATTTTTTCAATATTATGATTCAAATAAAAATAAAATTAATAAATTTGATATTACCCCCGAATTTCTATCCAGAATGCCTTCATCAATTGAAGGACTTGCAAATATTCTCCTGTGCTTTATACAAGATAAAATCTTGAAATAAACATAAAAAGGAAAAAGTGCAGCGCTTTGAAAATCAAAGATGTTTGCTACCGATCGTGGTTCCAGGTTTCAAAAAGATTTAGCGGACAAAGAATCAAAGATATTTTGACAAAAGAAGCGAAAAGATTTGAACTTTTTAATTCAAGCCAATACCGAGATTCGAACGTGAGCTTTCATCATCACGAAAATCGCACAAAATTCGAGCCGTAGCTCCCTTCACAAACCAACAAAAGAAGTGCGCCGACCGGGATTCCTAACATAAGGTTATGTGCGCTTACAAAAAATGGATTCAATTTGAGCCCGGAATATTGTGTGTTTTCGCGCTTCGATGTTATTTTTAAAAAGTGTGAAAATCAGGTTTAAGGGTTTTTCTTAAGCTCTGCAAAGTTAGAACCCATCTACAGGACGAACTGCCAACAGAAACGCAATGGCCGGGCTTATCATCATGCTCCCCTGTGCCCCTGCCTTCCAGCACACATGCCTGGAACAGGGGACTCTAGGGGGACTGAAAAAATTGAACAATTTGATAGATCAGGCTGGTATCCTGATTGCCTTGTAGAACCCCCTTGATTTTGCATCCTCGTCCGTGGCAAATTTTATATTGTTCAGCCGGAACTGCCAGACAATCTCTCCCTGAAGTGTCACCTCGATGAGCCGGTTAGCCGAGGTAATTAATGTATTACCGTTTTGTAACCGGTCGGCATCACGGGTGGACTGAGAAGAGAATGTAGTGGCTTCCGGAACATTATAGCTCCATACGACAGCCCCCATGGGATTGATCTCGACTGCCTGGGGAGACTTTCCCGGATTTGCAAAAAGGAGATTCCCGTTTGGTAACATCTGAGGATCATGTTGGTGGTGCATGACATCCTTCCCAAGGGTCCGCACAACCGTACCATTCCTGTCAACGATAGCAACGAGATTAAAATTCCTCATACTGATGAGGGTATTGCCATTCTTCAGCCGGCTTGCAGCATTGGTATGTGTCCATCCCTCATTGTTGATAGTGTCGAATGGTGCTTGATTAAACCCGTGATCTTTTGCATACCACGACCAGACAATCTGTCCCTGAGGGTTGACCTCCACGACCGCTGGATCGTCCAGCGTATCGCGCCCATAACCCCCGTCCACCACTAGGGTGTTTCCATTACTGAGCCGTTTGGCGTCATGGGAGGCTTTGGGATCAATATACTCCCACACAATGGTCTTGCTAGTACGGTTTATCTCGTAGATCCCTTTGCACGGGTATGCCGCAAGGATGTTACCATTTTGCAACGGCACAGCGGAAAACCCGGGATTTATGTATGTTTTCAGCTCTTCCGGAAGATAATATTCCCATACGACTTCCCCCAGCATGTTCACTTCAACGATTCTGGGGCGGGTCTTATCGTTGAGATCGCCCACCAGTGTTGTGCCTGGAGCAATCTTCTCCGGAATCATGACCTCAACAACAAAAGTAGGGTCTGCAATCCCGCGGGGCTGCATGACAATCGTTTGGGAACGGGTTGTGACAACGGGCGATGTAGTTATAGGTGCGGATGCCATTTGTATCGTTGTGGTCGCTATTGCAATGGATGATGCAGGGATAATTGTTGGCGTCGGGGTTGGTGTTGCTACAGATGCCGCACTCGTTGATCCTGTACTCGTGCACCCAGTCACAAGGATTACAGCGATACAAAGAAAAAAAAGAATTATCCCAATGCTTTTTTTCATATCTCTTTGAATATATCCTTACAAGATAATCATTTCCCTTTGCGCGCAGTATCAATGAGTGCTTGAAGATCATCCTCATGGATGCGTACGAGATCCCCCAGTTTGAATGATTTTAATTTGTCTGGTCTATTCATGTCCGAACGGCCCGTGGCTATATTTTGAGGAAATTCGCCGTTTCTCACTCAATAAATGGTATCAACCGCATCTCATTGGTTTTTATATCGCCCCGTAACTGCCATTTTCCCCGATCTTTTTCCCACTTCTACCCAACTTCTCTCAAACGGTTCGATCAAACGCAGGTTTGATAATCCCGCCCTGGAATAGTTATTAGATCATGCCCGAGCTTATCAAGCGGAAATGCAAAAACCCGGACGCATATCTGGATGAGCAGGATTTAAAAGACATAGCTGAAGCCAAGGAGGATATCCAGCAGGGGCGCGTCTATACAACCAAGGAATTACGGGCCAAACTTGGGATTCAATGAGTTATTCTTTTTTCTGGACATATTGATCTCGCAAAGATTTGGAAAAATTACCTAAACCCCTCGCCAAACGAATTGTTGATAAAATTGAGTCATTATCTGAAGACCCTCATCGTACAGCAGAACGATGTGAGGGGTATCCCTGGTATCATCAACGTGTGGGTGCCTATCGTGCCATCCTTGAAATTGATGATGCTGAATTATTGATTTCTATTCTTAAAGTTGGTCCAAGAAAGAAAGTGTATGATCGATGATCAATTCTTGCCATCAACACCATTGAAGGTATTGATTCAGATCTTTTTTCGTTTTTATTATTATGCCGGACTCTTTTAGATCACAGGACCGGGCAACGCCCGGAGGGAGTGGGTGGGGGGTCGCATGGGTACAAATGGTTCTGCATAGAAAGGGCGTTGTGGAAAAATTATCGTCGTAATTTTCCTGAATTATCTTGATGGCCCGGGCCGTGATATTACAATTGTACCCACACGACCCCCTCCATCACTCTTTGGTTTTTGGGCCTAAATTCGCATTTTTACACCGTAAAGTTGAAAGAAATTGTGGCTGATGTGTTGGAGGGGGTCACATGGGTACAAATGAAATCTGCGGTGGACAATCTCCAAGAGCGAGGCCCCAAAAAGTTCCGGGCAATTTCTTATGATTGCGAGGAACCCCGCCGCCCCCGACGGGGCGCCCCCGCGGCGGTTTTGATGACTAAAAAGATGAATCTGTTTTGCCCCGCCGTGCCTCGGAGAGGCCCTGAGGCGGGAGAGAATCATAATTGAATAATTTTAAATGGTATCAGAAAGCGGAGATAAAATCCGAAAATTGTTCTTAGAGAATCCACAGGCGCAATCAGTTTTTCTTGAAATATTGACTCAATTAAAAGGACGGACCGATTAATTGATGTTTAATTTTATTTAAGGACATAGAAATTTTTTTCCTTATTGAAACATTAGCTTTAGATTTTATTATTAAATCGTTCAATATCGATTCCTCATGAATCAGATTAACTGCATCTTCGATTGTTTCTAAAAATTTTCGAAAATCTGTAATCGGTTCCCTTGGATCATGACAATAATTATGATAATGCTTGTCAGCAGTTACAAGAAGTCGGTATAATTCAATTAAATTTAAAGTAGTATTGACATCTTCGAATTTGTAAATATCTTCAAAAAAAACCGTGAATGAATTTTTTTCTTGAAGAAATGTTGCATATGGCCCTGTCGTTGCAAGTCCCAGATCTACAATTTGTTTGAGAGCTAGGTGTATAAAATCTCGAATGTTGCTTTTATCAATAGCTTCATCAAAATCTTCTGTGCCATATTCTTCTAAGAAGAGATTAATTCCATCGGAATATCTTGAAATTTCTTCAAAAAATGCTCTTGCAACAATTCTTTTACGTTCGTTTGCAGATCTATCGTAATTATATTTTGAAACTAGTAATCCTACTGCACCTGCAACACAACCACCGATTATTGGACCAATAATACCTGAATAATCTTGTGTTAGACCCACGAAGCTCGTTGTATTACATTCAATCATTATCTTCCATTTAACGATTCATATGTAATTTAAATAATGTATTGGTTTACGGATGCTGTGTTCCAATCTTAATTTCATACTTGTTCTTTGAATTTAGCATGTTTTTCCCTGATTTTACGCTGTTTGCTGAGAAAGTCTTTATATTTAAAAATTCAAGATGCGTTCATAGGTGGTGAGAATTGCACGTGCCGTCCGCATTTTTAATGCGAGGGCATTTCAGTATTATGTTCACCAATAAAAATAACGGATGGGTTGAGAAACTTCAATCCTAAAAAAATAGGCGACTGGGGAACCTTGCGAAGGTAACCAAATCGTAGTCGTTTCAAACTCCTTTTGGTGTGTCTAAAATAAATACCTTCGGGTATCGACGTCAAATTTGTAGCGAAAGCTATCGGATGATCAAGCAGGAGGTAAAATCATGTTTGATGAAGTCGTTGACGCGGGAAAGGCAATTATTGCGGCTATCATATTTGCCGTGATAATTATTGCCTTACTCCACGCACTCTAAAAAAAAAGTTATCCTATTCAAGGATAACTCTAATTCCACTCTATTTTTTCAAAAGTATCCCACGACAGTTAACACCAGTTTCGATCTCACGCGAAGTTAACAGAACTGTAATTACAATATTTTAATTAAAAACGTAAGTGTCAAGAAAATCAAAGAAGAGTGCGCCGACCGGGACTCGAACCCGGGTTTAGGCGTTGGCAACGCCTAGTGATAACCACTACACTATCGGCGCAGTGTGCTCTACAATGTGGGAATTCAAACAATTTAAGTATATCGAAGAGGGGGACTTCGGATTCCGTTTTCTCCGGCGGGAACTCTGTCCCGTTTAAAATTCCGCAACATAACGACAGGGTTTTTGAATATAATCACTCTATCTAATAGCAGATGATCCCTCTCTTTGTGGATTGCAGCAAGCGGCACATTGTCATCTTCGGAGGGGGAGATGTGGCCGCACGAAAGGCTGCATATTTTGCCGGAGTATCGGAAGTAACGGTAGTGAGCCGGTCATTCGGGCAAAAAATTCTGGATCTTCCCGTTGTTCGCAAAGAATGTGATGTCGGCACTGAATCGGATGAATCCCTTGAAGCCCTGCTTGAAGGGGCGTTCCTTGTCATCGGTGCACTCTCCGATACTGCCCAGAACAACCGGATTGGGCAGCTTTGCAGGAAGAGGGGGATCCTGTTCAACAATGCCGATGGTGAACCCGGCGATGTGATCTTACCCTCGGTAACCGGTGGGATCAATTATACGCTCGCCATCAGCACACAGGGAAGCAGCCCGGCCATCTCACGGTTTATCCGGGAGCGCCTGGAACAGGAATATCCGGCACTGGACGACATGATCGCCCTGCAGCAGCGCCTGCGAACTGAATTAAAGCGTGCTGAACCGGATCAGGTTAAGCGCAACGCGATGCTCTGGGAAGTGCTCAACGATTCATCTGTCTGGAGTGCTCTTTCTGCTGACACTACAGAGGCATGGAATCTGGTAACAAAGAGGTACCTGCATGACTGAACCCGAAAATATTCCTATTGCAATCGCCGGTGTCAGTCATCATACCGCAAATGTTACCACAATTGAAGCTTTCCGGTTTCTTAACGAACCAGAATTTCTTGAAACGGCCTCTGCACGGTTCAAAGGAGTACTCCTGCTCCAGACCTGTAACCGGGTTGAAGTGATAGTGGAAGGCCATGTGGACGAGCTCCGGTCCTTCTTAACCGGGCTGGGACGAAAAGATTTCTTCGTCCATGAAGGCAAAGGCGCATTGCGCCATCTCTTTGCCATGGCATCCGGCATAGACTCGATGATTGTGGGAGAAGACCAGATCATCGGCCAGTTGAAAAAAGCCCTGTCAGATGCACAGGAAGCACAGACCTCGACCAGTTTTTTGGAGACCTGCATCAACAAGGCAGTGCATGTCGGTGTCGAAGTCCGGCAGCGCACCCTGATCAACCGGGGTTCAGTATCAGTGGGCTCAGCGGCAGTGCTTCTTGCCGAAGCAGAGATTGGCAGCCTTGAGGGCAAACACATCCTTGTAATTGGGAGTGGTGAGATGGGTCTCCTTGTTGCACAGGCACTTGCAGCAAAGAACCTCACCGCCATGTACGTTGCGAACCGCACCTATGGTCGTGCGGTCATTCTCGCAAACAAGATCGGCGGTAAAGCGGTGAAACTCTCCGAACTCTACCATTACATCACCTTATCCGATGTGGTGATATCCTGCACATCAGCCCCGCACCCGGTCATTCACCGGAAAGATCTTGCCCATGCCATGAAGGACCGGTGCTGGCCCGTTGAAGGACACCCCCGCCCGCTAATCCTGATCGATATCGCCCAGCCCCGGGATGTCGAGGAAGGCGCAGACACCATCGACGGGGTTCATCTCTTCACGATAGACAATCTCCGCAGCATCAACGAACAGACGATGAGTACAAGAAAGGCAGAAGCGGATCGCGCTCATGCGTTTGTTGATGCGGAACTCGAAATCTTCTTACGCCACCTTCACCGGAAATCTGCCGATGATGCCCTTGCTTCCCTCCATACATGGGCAGAGTCCGTGCGCATACGAGAGCGCGACAGGGCGATCTCCCGCCTCGCTCCCGCAGATAAAAAAACCGCGGACGTTGTTGATGACTTAAGCCGCGTGCTGGCAAAAAAATTGCTCACTGACCTGACCTTTTCCATCCGTTCCAGTGCTGAAGAAGGGGATCTTGAGACAGTCGATGCACTGGTGAAAGCAATCACGAAAGGGGACAGGATCGGCAACGAAAAAGCACCCGGTAATTCCCGGCAATCATAATCAGGAACTTTTAATAAAATCCACATCGTGATCGTTTATAGGCAGAATCTGATCGAATTTGGGAAAACAGAATCATCAGATCCCCACAACAATATCGTTTTTCAAAAGACATTCCGTGAATTAACAGGAAGGGTTTGTTAACTCAGGTTTAGAGCAAAGAAAAGTCCCATTGCGACAAGACCGCCACCAATTGTTGCAATCAGGTTGGTGCCTGCATTGCCCCAGATGCCCCGGTTCTCTACGGTGGCACCGGCAAGGCTGTCGATATTCGTACCGATAAAACCGGCAAACGCACAGACAAAGACCACAGGTAGTGAGATAACACCCAGCAGGAAAGCCACGAGGGAGACTACAATAGCACCAAAAAGCGCAACCGATTCCCCAACGAGTGTTACACCACCGTTTGTACCTATGGGCACTTTTTTGAGCGTAGTAATCATATACGGGATTCCACCGGTTACACCAATCTCACTTGCAAGAGTATCTGCCGCAGCCGTTGCCACACAGCCGACATACATCACAATAAAGATTGGCTGCTGGAAGACGCCGAAGAGTACCGCTGCAGCAGCAGCAACGATCCCGTTGGCAAAGACATTCCGGTATCCCCGTGCCCCGCCTCGCCCCTGCTCAACCCCGATTCGTTTCTTATACTCAAACTTATATTTCGTGGCCATCGAACCAAGGATAAAAAACGCGAGCATGATCATGAACCACCGGGCATCGGCAAAGACAAGCAGGATGATCCCGACAAGCGCAGCGGAGAAGAGCCCGGAGAGATCAGCGGTTTTGGCGCGGAAGGCAAAGTAGCCGAACGTGAACCCGACGATCACCGCTGCAACCACCAGCTGGAGATTTACCTGGTAATTGAGCTCCTGGATCAGCCACATCGTCATGGCAACACCAACCGCTTCGAGAATCAGCGAGTCCTCGTACTTGAGCAGAATAACCTTTAAGAGCACTGCGGCGATAATCCCAAAAATTACCGTCAGGATAGCCATCTCGTGCAGGTACGCCATGACCAGCACTCCTGCCCACGCAGTCGAGATGACATAATACAGGTACGTATTGAGATCATCGGCTCCCTCCTGGAAGACGAGCTCGCCCAGCACAATCATCGCAAGCGAAGTGGCAAAGACAAAAAACGGCAGGAGCGTGACACCATACAGCGCAGCAAGAGCACACATGGCATAGCTGAGGTATTTGGTATCGAAGCAACGCCAGAGAACAAGGGCAAACAGGATCACAATGAGGCCCATCAGCCATGCGGGTTGAAGATAAGGGCCGACAAGGATAGCCGCACCGGTGATTGCCGCTGCATACCCAAGGCCTCGTTGTCGTACCATTTGTACATCATGTGTTGTTGATCCAAAAAGAGCTTTATCATTCACCGGGAGGGAGCCCGTCCATCACGAGACAGAAATATCTCCGTTCGTCGCTTTGATTCCGATTACTATATTTTATTTCAGCACCTAACATCTGCGACAATGGCGTCATCACAGGATCTACCCAAAAATTATGATTTTGCGGAGGTGGAGGAGCGCTGGCGCAGTACCTGGCGCGATGAAGATCACTATTTTGATAAAAATTCAAAAAAACCGCAGTTTGTGATCGACACCCCCCCGCCGTATCCAACCGGCAACTTCCATATCGGCAATGCACTGAACTGGTGTTACATTGACTTCTTTGCCCGCTACAAACGGATGAAAGGTTTCAACGTGATGTTCCCGCAGGGCTGGGACTGCCACGGGCTTCCGACCGAAGTGAAAGTCGAAGAACTCAACCATATCACGAAAAACGATGTCTCCCGCGAAGAGTTCCGGCGGATGTGCCGCGAGCTTACGGAAAAGAACATCGGCCTGATGCGCATCACCCTCCGTAAGATGGCGTTCTCCACGGACTGGTCGAACGAGTACGTCACCATGCAGCCGAAGTATTACGGCAAGACGCAGCTCTCGTTCCTGCGCATGCTTGCGTCCGGCTACATTTACCAGAGCGAACACCCGGTGAACTACTGCACCCGATGCGAGACGGCGATCGCTTTTGCCGAGGTTTCCTATGAAGACCGGGAGACCCAGCTCAATTATTTCGATTTCAATGGCGTGGAAATCGCCACCACCCGGCCGGAACTGCTGGCTGCCTGTGTTGCCATTGCAGTCCACCCGAACGACGAACGCTACCGCTCGTTGAAAGGCAAGACTATGAAAGTCCCGCTCTTCTGTCACGATGTACCTGTCGTACTGGATGAGGCAGTCGATCCCGCGTTTGGTTCCGGCGCCGTCATGATCTGTACCTTTGGTGACAAGCAGGATGTCCACTGGTGGAAACAGCACAACCTTTCCTTACGAAAAGCGATCGATCGCCAGGGCCGGATGACAGAAATTGCCGGCAAATACAAGGGCCTGAATACTACCGAATGCCGGACAGCAATCCTTGCCGACATGAAAGCGCTGGATATCCTGAAACGGCAGGAGAAACTTGCCCAGCGTGTTGGTACCTGCTGGCGCTGCAAGACGCCGATAGAGATCCTCTCAGAGCGCCAATGGTTCGTGAAGATCAAGCCGGCCGAGATCGCCGATGCTGCGCACCAGATCAAATGGTTCCCCGAGCACATGCTCCTCCGGATGGAGAACTGGGTGGACCAGATGGAGTGGGACTGGTGCATCTCCCGCCAGCGAATCTTTGCCACCCCGATTCCGGTCTGGTTCTGTAAGAAATGCGGTGAGATGACCGTGCCGGAAGACAAGGATCTGCCGGTAGACCCCACGCAGGTCAAGCCGAAACACCCCTGCAAAAAATGCGGCAGCACGGAATTTTCCGGCGAAGTGGATGTTCTCGATACCTGGATGGACTCGTCCATCTCGGTTCTGAACGTTACCGGCTGGGATGGCAGCGGGACACCGCCATTCTTCCCCGCCCAGATCCGCCCGCAGGGCCACGATATCATTCGGACATGGGCGTTCTATACGATCCTGCGGTCGGTGGCACTCACCGGTCAGAAACCCTGGGACGAAATCCTCGTCAATGGTATGGTGCTTGGAGAAGACGGCTTTAAGATGAGCAAGAGCCGGGGCAACATCATTGTTCCCGAAGAGATCCTCGTGAAGTATGGCGCCGATGCACTCCGCCAGTGGGGTGCGATGGGCGCAGCAACGGGTTCGGACATCATGTTCAACTGGAATGACGTGGTTGCGGCCTCGCGGTTCCAGACCAAGATGTGGAACATCACCAAGTTTGCCTTAATCCAGCTGGAGAAGGAGGGCTTTGAACCGGAAGCGCAGATCACCGCGCTCGCGGACCGCTGGCTGCTCGTCCGGCTCTCGGATACGGTCGAGCAGGTTAGCAATGCGCTGGAAGCCTACCAGTTCGATGTGGCCCTCAAGGCCATCCGCGAATTTGCCTGGGAAGTACTGGCGGACAATTACATCGAACTGGTCAAGGGCCGGCTGTATAAGGATGATAATTCCCGGAAGGGTGCTTGCCTTGCCCTTCACACCGCATTCGATGCACTCTGCCGGCTGCTCGCCCCGTTCACGCCCTACTTTGCCGAAGAGTGCTACTCGCACCTTAGCCCCGGCAAGAGCGTGCACAAGCAACCGTGGGTTGCATTCACCTACGATGATGATGCAGCGAGGATGGAAGGAAACCTGCTCGTGCAGGTCGTCGCCGAAGTGCGCAAATACAAACATGACGCAGGCCTTGCACTCAATGCCCCGCTCGGTAAGGTCACCATCTATGCACCCCACACGGTGAATGACGAAGGCGATACCGGACGTACGCTCAACGCGGATGTTCACTGGCGTACGGATGCAGCAAAACTCGACCGGGTTATTACCGATATCGATTTCAACCGCTCGGTCATTGGTCCGACATTCCGCAAACAGGCGCAGGCTTTTATGGCAGCAATCAAGGCGTTCTCACCGGAACAACAGGCAAACCCGCCAAAAACAATCATGCTCGAAGGCACAGAAACAGCAATCCCCGAGAATGCATTTTCGCCGAAATATTCCTATATGGAAGAGGGCGCAAAAGTCGATGTGATCACGGTCGGCGATGTGATTTTGACGATTGCAAAATCTGCCTGATCGCATCAGCTACAAATTTTACAATTTCCTCTTTTTCTTTTGCAGCGTCAACAATTACAAACCGTGAGGGTTCGGCCCGGGCATACGCGAGATAATTATTCTGCACCGCTTCGAGCACTTCACGCTTCTCGAAATGTTCGCGCCCGCTCTTATCTGCGAGGCGGGCAAGGGCATCGTCAATGGAGAGCACAAGCAGGAACGTGCGGTCAGGTACAATCGACCAACCGTCATGCATCGCCCGCAGCCATCCCTCCGGATCCGGCACGATTCCTTTGAGCGTCACGGACTGGTAGGCAAAGCGACTGTCGCTGTACCGGTCGGATATTACGAGTCTGCCTTGTGAAAGGGCGGGACGGACAAGGGTAGAAAGGTGCGCAGCATGATCTGCGACAAAGAGTGAAGCTTCTGTGATCGGATCGATCTGCTCTGCGATCGCCCGTCGTACTGATTCACCCACCCAGGTTGCGCCCGGTTCCCGGGTGAAGATGGGGTCGAGATCCGCAAGCTGACTTTTGAGCCCGGTGAGCAGCGTGCTCTTACCGGTCCCGTCAATCCCTTCAATCGTGATTAACAACAGGTTCCCCTCCGTATCCATTCAACCGGAATCTGGCCACGGTGCAGGGCAGTGGCAATGATCGCACCGTCAAATCCTGCAGCACTCAGGATTTCAAGATCGGAAACGGTTGCAACGCCGCCACCATACAACAATCTGCCACCATAAGCAGCCCGAAGTTTTCCGAGTTCATCTGCATCCATACCCGACTCAGTCCCTACCGAGCCTATGTTTAAGATAATAATCCCGTCAAAATGCCAGTCCCGCGCATCAGCAAGTAATTCTTCCGGGGTTTTGCCGGAGGGGATCACCCGGCCCTCTTTTACATCGATACTCAGGTAGCCGCCACAGTATCGATAAAGAGCTGCGCCTCCCGTTTCCGTACCAATAATATTTTTGATATTTTTTCCAGGGAGCATATCATCCAATGATCTGCAACCGCGATCCACATAACAGCGTGAGACTTTCTCCGCGCACTGCTTCACGATTGCATCATGCGAACCGGTGCCTTCAATCCGGTCGAGATCCGCAATGTAGAGTTTTTTTGGCCGTATTGCTGCCAGGTACCCAAGGGGGTCTGCTGTCGGAGAAAGACCCCAGTCCAGCGGTTTGTAACTCTCCCGATTCCCGGATTTTCCATGAACAACCAGATTCTGCCGCAAATCCATCGCAAGAACAAGTTCCATAGGTGAGCGCAATCACTATTTTCTTAAAGTATACTTTAACCCAATTACTTAATTATTGGGCGTGTTCATACATCTATACATGTCAGTTGAATCGTTCCTTTCTGATATTCGCACGGCTTCCACTCGCACGTCATATGTTACTGGGATATGCTCGTTTATTCATTTTATCTATTCTCTTCCACCCATATCAGGAGACCGCAGGACAAAAGAAGAACGGGACATCTGTTTTAAAAAATGCGATGAATATCTTGAAGATACCAGAAATCACGGCAATGACCTTGTTGAGTTCGTCAAGTTCATGGCCGAAAAAAACTGTTCCCCGCAATTAATCAACGTCAATACAACCGCAGTTAAAGAGTTCATGATTCATCATCGGATTAAACTTGATGAGTTCGATTTGCGACGGGTGAAAAAGGTAAAACCCCCATTGAGCGCGGTAAAAAGGAAATATGATATTTCTCACGAAGAAATCAGGAAAATTCTCACCCATTCGCACGTAACGTTGAAATCAATTATACTGTTGCTTGTGAGCAGTGGAGCCCGCATTGATGAAATCCTTACTTTAACTCTAAAAGATATTGAATTTCATGATAATCACGGGATTATTTACATCTCTCGCGAGAACACAAAAACCAAGAAACAGCGGTATTCATTTATTTCACAAGAAGCCGTTGCGGTCGTAAAGGAATACATACGGAAAGAAGGGAAAACGAATACTGACCGACTCTTCGACTTCACGTATGAAAATGCAAATTATATGTTTAACCTGGCATTGAAAAACGCAGGGTTGGACAGCCGTGATGAAAATTCAAATACCAGAAAAATATCTTTCCACATATTCAGGGCTTTTTTTCTCTCACAGATGAAGTTAGTGATTAGCCCTGAAATTCCGGAAATGTTGGCGGGTCATGAGGGATACCTTACTCAAAATTACCGAAACTATCCCCAAAAACAAGCCCTTGAAGAGTATCTCAAAGCCGTTAATATGGTAACTTTCGAGTTGCCCCAAGATGTTAGGGAGATGCAGACTAAATTCGAAAAAGAACTTGCGGAAAATATCCAACTGGTTAAAGGCATCGTTATAGAAAATCAACAATTGAAACAAGAAGTGAACGGTGTCAAAGGGGAAAACCAACAATTGAAAGAAGAGATGGCGAAAATGAAAGAAGAACATGAGCAAATGAAAAAAGACCATAAGAAAGTATTGGCAATGAATGACTTTATTCAAGAAATTATAGTAATTCAATCGGAATTGAAGGGATTCATGGATGGTCATTCAAACACGAAATAAACTAGCAAGGCGCACCGCTAAACCGATTCTAGTATCCTATCAACCACAACCGACCCCCCGCGTTGGTGCCTGCCTGTGGCGGCACCATTAGGGCTCATCCTATTCGCTCGCCGCATAGGTGTATTGAATCTGCATGAACGCACGAAAAATCATATTCGACCCCGCGCACGGGGTCGGGGGTGGTGCCCCGCAGGGGCACCCCCCTGTCCGCCCATATAGAATAAGTGAGGAAAAAAATGAATTCTCCGACGTAATTAAGGACGATACAGACGATAAACAGTTATAAATTTTTCCAATCGGAGCCCGAATTATCGAATACTCACTTTGAAATAGGCACCTGTTTAATATTACACGATGGCAAGAGGAAGTGGAAAAACCCGAAGAATAAATCTTATTAATCGATACATTGTTCAGGCTACCGCCATCAAAAAACATCAAAGTGTTATTAAAGCGCAAGATGAATTTACACGAGAAATAAACCGACAATATCGAGCGGGTAAATTATCGGAAGAAATTCAATTCAAGCCAATAGTAACAAAACAAAGAGTTTCTAGAAAAACACACAAAATCAATCGACGCATCATTGCATTAACTGCTATTAAAAACGATGAATCTGTAGACCTGGCACAAAAAGAATACACGCGAAAAATACAACGGGAATATCGAGCGCGTAAATTGAGAGAATCTCGACGACACTAAATTAAAAATATAAAAACGTAAAATTATCGAAGATCCTTTGGAATTTTTGGGTATTTATATTGAACAATGATGTTTAGAATGAGCGCATATGGAAACAATATGGCAATAACTGATATAATTATTAATAAAAATAACGCAAAAAGCGAACCAATTGCTAAATTACTAGTGTGAAGGAAATCCAAGAACGGGGTTAACGGAATAATTGTGCTTAAATATACGATGAAAGCTGTAATAAGTATACTTCCAAAAACTGCACCGATTTGATAAAATTTTTCTCCATTTCTTTCCTGATTTGAAACATCTACAAAATTTCCTGAATCTTTAGTTTTTCCAAAAAAATCAATATCATCTGATGATTTCCCTGAATGAATAAGTTGAATTTTTTGGCCTTCATTTTTTCCAAGATATTCGAACGTAAAATAAAATTTTGTATGTGGTGCTGTGGGACTTGGGTTTAAAAATGTTCGAAAAGCATTTTCAGGCTTTACATTAATTAAGGAAAGTCTGTAAATTTTCACATCATTTTTAGGCATAATCCAAACGGGAGTATTTTTCGGTATATCATCATTATTTATCCTAATATTTCCAGCATTCCATAGAGTAATGCATGTGGAAGAAAGATTTGTTATTGGTTCACCTATATAAGAAATTTTTAAATTGGGGTCAGTTTGAATTATTCCTTCGATTATCTCCGAATCAATAATATTTGATGTTTCTTTTATAAAAACAGGTTTTTGGTATTTAATTGCCATATACCCCAAAACAAGAGATAAGATACCAAAAACTATACCAATTATTGATAAAATTAAATTTATATCCATGATGAGTTTAGCTAATTTACAATAGAATAAAAGTTTTGATTTGACTTTAATTAATTAACTATATTTTTTCCTTAAGGTAGAACGAAATAACTATTTCACTTTTATTTAACCGTCAATAGTGGATTTTCATGAAAAAATATTAAAACACAATAATATTGGAAAGAGAAATTATTGAAAAATAAACTTATGGTGATATTGAGGGATTGAGGAGAATAAAAAGAAAGAACTTAAAAAACCTTTACTAAAGAGATATTTCGTAATTACACTTCCAATAACCAGAAAGATGAAAAGAGCGCCGATTCCGAATAATCCCATATTTGGCAAATAAATTGAAAGCAATATTAAAAAAAACATTGCAAATCCAATTGCGAAAAGCGGAGGCAGACTATTATAATTTGAAAAACTTTTTTCAATTTTTTGTGTAACATCAACAGGAGATCCAATATCCTTAATTGTTCCTTTGAAATCTAAGGCAGTTGGAGATAAACCAGAATGAATAATTTCAATTGCTACTCCATCTTTTTTCGATAAATAATCAAATGAACAATAAATGATATTTTTATTAGAATCAAGTTTTATCTCAAATACATTTTCTTCACGGGTCTTATAAACAATTGATGCCATAAAAATTTTTATTCCGTCTTTTGCTTCTATCCGAAGCAGTGATTTCTCAGCAACATCATTTTTTTCAATTCTCTCATTTCCACTATTCCAAAAAGTGATATTTGTTGATGATAAATTTTCAATTTTATTGCCTTTAAATGTCATTTTTAATTCAGGAAATGGACCCACATTGTTAGTAATCAAATTAAAATTCGTTTTAGTATAAACAGGTTTTTTGGTTTTTATTGTTTTTAATGTCAAAAAAGTTCCCAAGACGGCTAACCCGAGTGAAATTAAAAAAAATACAATTTCATGCAGTTCCATTAGCTTATTGATAAAAACTAAAGCATAAAATTTTATCGATTTAAAAAAAATCTTTCAAATTATTAATAAACAGTGGCAATCGATATTTTCTCAAAATTTATTTTTATCTCAATTGCCTCTTTTTTACATTAAACAAAACAAGGAAAAATGCTTAATCCCTCGAAGACAAACAATAAGATATGGAGGACTGCTTTCTTTAACCTAATGGTGATGTGAAAGAAAACTTTCACTTATTCACTATTAGGACAAAAGATCATTAAATCCTATGCAATTGCTGGTCAGCCCAAGCTCAATCGATGAGGCCAGGCGCTCTGGTGCCGCTGACATCATCGATGTAAAGAAACCATCAGAGGGCTCGCTGGGCGCCAACTATCCCTGGGTGATTCGCGAGATCAAATCCTTTGCAAAGAAACCCGTTAGTGCGGCTATTGGCGACTTTGATTTCAAACCCGGCGGGGCTTCACTCACCGCGTATGGTGCGGCCTGTGCCGGGGCTGATTATATCAAGATCGGGCTCACGTTTGATGGAAAAGAAAAAGCCCGCGCAGTGATCTCAGCGGTGGTAAAAGCAGTTAAAGACGAGTTCCCTGAAAAATTTGTCGTGATTGCAGCGTACTCGGATTACGAGCGAATGAGATCAATATCTCCTTTTGACATGGCACCTATCGCAGCTGATGAGGGAGCCGATATTGTCATGGTCGATACCGGCATCAAGGACCGGCAGAGCACGTTTGCCTTCATGAACGAAGATGCTCTTCGGACATTTACTAACACAAACACAAAACTCGGCCTTAAAACCGCTTTAGCCGGAGCTCTTAAGTTTGAAGATATTGATGCACTCAAGCGAATCAACCCGGATATTATCGGGGTGCGCGGGATGGTCTGCGGGGGCGACCGTAACGCAACAGTTCGTGAAGATTTGATTAATACCGCGATTGCGATGATCAGGTAGTGTTGAACAGGTGACTTATGTACGTTGAGAAACTGGATGTGCCACTATCATTAACATTCGATGATGTACTGCTAGCACCGCAGGCTTCCTTACTGGAACCTGCCGAAGCAGATATTCGTTCGAAATTTTCCCGAAATATCAGCTTGAATCTCCCGCTGGTGTCTGCAGCGATGGACACGGTGACAGAGTCTCTTATGGCGATCGCGCTTGCAAGAGAAGGAGGTATCGGGGTCATTCACCGGAACATGACTCCTGAACGCGAACTGCAGGAACTCATCGAAGTCAAGCAGGCTGAAGAACTGATCGAACGCGATGTGCTCTATGTTGAAGAGCATGCGACCGTTACTGATGCCGAACGGCTGATGCACCAGTACAGTATCGGGGGCGTGCCGGTGGTCAATAAGGGTCGTATCATCGGGATCGTCAGCAGGCGGGATGTACGTGCGATCGTTTCCAAACGCGGTGATGAGAATATCAAGACCATCATGACAAAAAAACTGGTCACCGCTCCGGAAGATATCACAGCAGAGAAAGCGCTTGAGGTGATGTACACCAACAAAGTCGAGC
Organism: Methanoregula sp.; assembly: GCA_041645055.1. GTDB lineage: Archaea > Halobacteriota > Methanomicrobia > Methanomicrobiales > Methanospirillaceae > Methanoregula. Next base: position 25,522 of record JBAZQT010000028.1, read on the forward strand.
GCCTGCCGGTGGTCAATGAAAAAGGTAAACTGATCGGTATCATCACGATGCAGGATATCCTGGAAAAACGCCAGTACCCCAATGCAACGCGGGATACGAAAGGAAATCTCCGTGTAGCAGCCGCAGTCGGACCGTTTGATTTTGCCCGGGCCAACCTGCTCGACAAGAATGGTGTGGATGCACTGGTCGTGGACTGTGCTCACGGACATAACTTAAAAGTCGTTGCCGCGGTAAAAGATATCAAAGGCAGTGTAAATGCCGATGTGATCGCGGGCAATATTGCAACATCTGAAGCAGCCAAGGCGCTGGTGAAAGCCGGGGTTGATGGCATCAAGGTCGGCATTGGTCCCGGCTCTATCTGTACAACCCGGATTGTTGCAGGTACGGGGGTGCCCCAGATCACTGCAATTGCCCAGGTAGCGGATATAGCTCATCCGGCAAGTGTACCGGTCATCGCAGACGGAGGAGTACGATTCTCAGGCGATGTAGCAAAGGCGATTGCTGCCGGAGCCGATACTGTGATGATGGGCAGCATGTTTGCCGGTACTGACGAAGCACCGGGTAAAGTTATTACAATAAAAGGGCGGCGCTACAAGCAGTATCGTGGCATGGGATCGCTTGGTGTCATGAGCAGTGGGCAGTCAAGCGATCGGTACTTCCAGAAAAAAGACATCGGGGCTACCAAGTTTGTTCCTGAAGGAGTTGAAGGCGTGACTCCTTATGTCGGACACGTTGGGGAAGTCATGTACCAGCTCGTGGGCGGACTCAAAGCAGCGATGGGCTACACAGGATCAAAGACCATTGCAGAAATGCATAAGAACGCAAAATTTGTCCGTATCACCAATGCCGGCATGACCGAGAGTCACCCACACAATATCCTCATTACTGATGAAGCGCCGAACTACCGGCTCTTTGAGTAATTTTTTTCTTTTTTTTTTTAATTATTCAATGGAGCATTTTACTCTTATTGCCATCACTAAAAACGTTATAATGATTTTTTCTCATAGAAAATATGTTCGTATAGTGTTGCGGTTCAGATCAAGAAGTTGTATAGTATCTTAAAAACTGAAGATTCCTCAATTGCATTTCATCTCATAAGAATTGTCGTCTTGCGATCTGCATATATACCTCGAATGATAGTTCTGTATTACACGATTTCGGATGATTGTTCAAAAAAATTAGAACCATTTCCGTAATTGAGGAGATAGAGATGTCAGAACCGCCAAATACAAACGAATGTTCTCATTTTGATAAGCGGATGAACACCGAAAGCCTCAACGTGACACTCGGGGGGTGCACATGAAACCCGAAGAGTCGCTGAATGTCGCCATAATAGATGATGCCCATAAGACCGATTCTCCGCAGGGACGTGCTATCCAGCGAATAATCACTGGCCTTAAGGAATTTGGTATCAACGTCGGTGAAGTTGCCTCACCCGAGGATGCCCGTGCAGCGTTCTCAGCGCTTCCTGAAATTGACTGTATCCTGATCAACTGGAACCTCGGTGGAGATACACCTGAAAGACACGCAGTAACCGCAAAACTTATTGATGAGATACGGGAGCGTAATGAAAAGATTCCCCTGTTCCTAATGGGCGAGCCAACAAATGCCCCGCCAACATCCCTTCCCCTAAAAACCGTCCGGGAGATCAATGAATATATCTGGGTGATGGAAGACACCCCGGAATTCATTGCCGGGCGTATAACAGCAGCAGCAAAACGGTACCGGGAAATTATCCTTCCCCCGTTCTTTAAAGAACTGGTAAAATTTTCAAAAGATTTTGAATATTCATGGCACACACCGGGACATGCCGGGGGAACTGCCTTCCGTAAATCGCCGGCAGGGCGGGCGTTCTTTAATTTCTTTGGCGAGCAGCTCTTCCGTTCAGATCTCTCCATATCGGTCGGAGAACTGGGATCGCTTCTTGATCATTCTGGGCCGGTCGGGGAGGCAGAAAAGTACGCTGCGAAGGTGTTCGGCGCGGACATGACATATTTTGTCACGAACGGTACGTCAACAGCGAACAAGATTGTCTTTTTTGGCCGGGTGAGTAAGGACGATATCGTTCTGGTGGACCGCAACTGTCACAAATCCGCCGAACATGCACTGACCATGACCCATTCCGTTGCGATATACATGATCCCAACGCGGAACCGGTACGGCATCATCGGGCCAATTCCCCCGGAAGAGATGACGCCCAAAACGCTGAAAGCAAAAATTGCCGCATGCCCACTATCAAAGACTGCACGCAGCAAAAAGCCGGTACACGCGATCATTACCAATTCAACCTATGACGGGCTCTGCTACCATGCTGTACATGTTGAAGAGAACCTGGGAAAAAGTGTAGACAGTATTCATTTTGACGAGGCGTGGTATGGATATGCCCGGTTCAATCCAATCTATAAGGACAGATTTGCCATGCGGGACGGGGCACGGGACGAAAAAGGCCCGACAATCTTTGCCACACAATCCACTCATAAATTGCTGGCAGCTCTTTCACAGGCATCCATGGTTCATGTAAGAAACGGGAGGATTCCCATTGAACACGGCCGGTTCAATGAAGGGTTCATGATGCACAGCTCTACATCCCCGCTCTACACCATTATCGCATCACTAGATGTCTCTTCAAAGATGATGGATGGTGCATCCGGAAAGATACTCACCACCGAATCCATTGAAGAGGCTATCCGGTTCCGGAGGACGATGGCCCGGATCAAGCGGGAGATTGGGACGGCAAAGGGAAAGAAAGACTGGTGGTTCCCGATGTGGCAACCGGACACCGTCATAGATCCCAAAACCAAAAAGAAGATCGCGTTTCAGGATGCATCGCTCGATACTCTCCGCGACAATCCCTCCTGCTGGACGCTTCACCCGGGCGAGATATGGCATGGGTTTTCCGGCCTGCCTGACAATTACTGCATGCTTGACCCGATCAAGGTCACTGTACTTATGCCCGGCGTGAATGATGACGGGACGCTTGCCAGCTGGGGTATTCCGGCAGCACTGGTCGTCAAATTCCTCGATACCCGGGGGATCATCAACGAAAAGTCCGGGGATTATTCCATCCTCTTCCTTTTCTCCATGGGAATTACGAAAGGAAAATGGGGAACACTCGTCACCGAACTCTTCGAGTTCAAACGCTTATATGACGAGAATGCTCCTCTTGAAGAGGTCTTCCCGGACCTCACGACAGGATGTTCGGAGCGCTATGGCGGTATGACCCTGAAAGGGCTGGCTGACGAAATGCACCAGTTCAAGAAGGATCATAAGATGTGCGACATCCTCCAGAAAGCCTACGCTATCCTGCCAGAACCAGCCATAACCTACGCAGAAGCGTTTGAAAAACTGGTGCATAACGAAGTTGAACACATCCCGATCGAAAAGGCAGGGAACCGGATCGTGGCTACCGGTATATTCCCGTACCCGCCCGGTATCCCCATCCTTGCCCCGGGTGAGCGTACCGGAAAACAGAACGGGCCGGTACTCCAGTACCTGAAATCATTACAGGATTTCGACAAACGATTCCCCGGGTTCGAGCATGATACCCATGGTATCGAAAATATCAAAGGAGAATACATGATGTATTGTGTAAAGGAGAAGAAACGATGAGCGAAGAGCAAACAAGCCAGAGTAATGGCATCCCTTCAAAAAAAGTGCTGGGACTCTTTGCCCTTGCAATGATCAACGTAGCTGCCGTCCTGAGTATCAGGAATTTTCCCTCGATGGCAGTCTATGGCTGGTCATGCATTGGCTGGTACATTTTAGGAGCAGTCATGTTCCTCATACCGATCTCTCTTGCCGGTGCAGAACTGGCAACGGGCTGGCCACAGGGGGGAGGTGTCTATGCATGGGTGAAACAGGCATTCGGGGAGAAGGGAGGATTTACCGCACTCTTCTGCGAATGGTCGAATAATCTTGTCTGGTTTCCGACAGTTCTTTCGTTTATTGCCTCAACGCTTGCATTCGCACTGACACCGGCACTTGCAAACAGTCCATTCTACATGTTCAGCGTCATGATGATCGCTTTCTGGGGCACAACCGCAATCGCATACTTTGGCGAGGAGGCTTCAACGAAGTTTGGTAATGTGGGTGTCATACTGGGAAGCATCATCCCCGCGATCCTGATCATCCTGCTGGGTGTCTGGTGGATGGGGTCAGGACAGGCAATTGTGCTGCCACCCCTCACGCTCGCGGCGATGGTGCCGACCATCAACGTCACAACACTGCCATTCTTTGCAACTATCGTTCTTCTGTTCGCAGGAATGGAGATGGCAGGGTTCCATGCTCTGGAGACAAGAAATCCCCAGAAAGATTTCCCCCGGGCAATGGCCCTGTCAGCGGTAATCATCGTTGTCTGTACGGTACTTGCAACGCTAGCGATTGCGATGGTCATTCCTGCAAACCAACTCAATCTCGCTTCCGGGGTCATGCAGGCAATAGAGTACTTCTTCAAAGCGGCAGGTGTGCCCTGGCTGGTTGGACCGATGGCAGTATTGATCACGCTGGGCGGGGTTGTCTCACTGGCAGCCTGGTTAATTGGCCCGGCCAAAGGCCTGGGTATTGTTGCTGAGGAAGGCAACATGCCCCCGCTCTTTGACAGGACCAACAAGTACGGGGCCCCCGTCGCGGTACTCGTCATACAGGCGCTCATAGGATCTGTCATATCACTCCTCTATGTTTTCTTACCTTCCGTCAACCAGGCATACTGGATTCTCTCGGCAATGACGGTTGAACTGCTCTGCATTGTGTACGTCCTTGTCTTTGCATCGGTGATCAAACTCAGGTACAGCCAGCCCAATACCCCACGCCCGTTTAAGATCCCCGGCGGGATGATCGGGATCTGGCTTGTCGGCGGGCTTGGCATGTTTGGAACAATCTTTGCATTTATTGTGGGTCTCATGCCCCCCTCGTACTTCACAACAAGTGGTTTTGTGTACGTGGGTTCGGTGCTGCTTGGCACGTTCCTGCTTGCTGTACCCCCACTGGTATTCTTAAAATTCAAAAAATCCAGCTGGTGTAAACCGGCCGGGGGAGTGAGGTGAGTGATGATGAAAACACATGACACCATCGTTTTGGAAGGAGGATATCCATGAGCACATTCTCACGGTTGGAAGTGGGGCTGCTTATTTTCCTTATCATAGTGGTCGTGCTGCCATTTGGGTTGATTCTGGTGATTGCAGAAGAATCACCGTACCACCAGGTTTTCGGCGAACCGGTGAAAGAAGCAGCGCAGGCAACCGGAATTACCATTACGAGCGTTAAGGATACGACATGGAATCTTCCCGGAGCAATCGGAGGAAAAACGTATGTACTCACGGACAATGCCGGCGAGGTCGTCACCGTATACACGCAATCATTTGACAGTGCACAGTCAAGAGAGGCAGCCATACGGTTGTATAACGCTCAGCCTGTCGGGCGCGGTAAACCGGTGGGAAGTCTGGTTGTCTTAGGTCAGCATCTGGTCTACGTTACACCCGCTAACAGTAATATCCTGAAAAACCTTGCACCGGAACTCATAAAGAAAATATCATCGTAATTTTTTTGGAAAAAATGTGATGGTTAAATTCAGGATTTTAAGTTCATCGGGATGAGAGCAAACACACAGATTCCTTTTTATCCACAAAAAATTTTCACCACCATTCATGCAGACTTATAAAATTACATCAGACCCCATCAGGGAATCGGTTGATTGACACCAGCACAGATAGCAGGTATTCAGATCGACCTTACCGGAAATCGATGGATGACGATGATTGGGTTGGCGATAAGATAGATAGAGTTTATTTTTTTTTAATTAATCACATCCAAATGTATATCCGCATTTTACACATCTCAAGTCCGATTCGTATCTTTGCTGGCCACATCTAGGGCAATAGGTCATAAAAGTGACTGGAGTGGGTGATGAGGTTGAGGCTGATAAGAATGTTGCTGCTTGTGGAAATGGAACCAATATGATATTTCCAGATTGATCGGTAATAATTACAGGTTCTTTTTCCTTTTCTTCAAAGTTCTTTAAGTCTTGAGAAGCCGATTCTCCCACTTTATCGAATGCATCTTTTAGTTGTTTACAGATAAAGAGCGTTTTACCCGTTCTTGTTTGAAATTCACTCCTTAAGAAATCAAAATGGGTATTGAATGTCTTATCTCTACTAACAATGACTAAATCATCATTAACATTTTCAAGCAATATCTCCCATATAAGTTCATCGCCGACTGAAACTTTATCCTTCGTCATTGGTGGATTCCCAAGAACCCGTCTCTTTTTTGCTAGATCAATCAATTTTTCGTTCATTTGATACTGTTTGATACTTTTATCTGAGTATAATTCTAAAAGCGTTTGATAAACCGGATCATCGGTAGGATCTATTTTCACTTTGTTTGTTCTATTTTCTAAATTACGAATCGCTTCTTTAGTTTTCTCAGATAAATCTTTTGCTTGATGATATTCTTCAAATCCAGAGATAAACGAGGTTCTATGTGGATCTTTTGACTGATGAGCTACTATTTCACGAATCAATATATCAAAAACAGAGGAACGATTTCGATAATATTCATACCAGCAATAATCAATCAATACCAAATATTTTTTAATTTTTGATAAATCAAAGACCTTTTTAATATGATCCTGATTCTCCTCATAAAAACCTAGGAAAATATTAGTGTCAATAAATATTTTCATTACTGTTCTGATTATTTTCACTCTTTAAATTTGTTCCGTTGTAAAGGTCACGCGACGCACCACCATTGGTGCATTATCTAAAAGTCACGACAACGCACCAGAACCCCCCTTCATGAATTTTATAAGCAGCCAACACTAACATTATGTAAATCATGGATGATGTAATGGAAGTCGCCCGGCTCCTGGATATTCTCGGGAACCGGAACCGGCGGCGTATCATCGAACTGCTCAGGCAGAAACCCTGTTTTGTCACAGAAATATCCGACACGCTCGTTCTTTCCCCAAAAGCGGTCATCGATCATCTCCAATTGATGGAACGCGAATCTATCCTCTCCTGCGAAACCGATGACCGGCGGAGGAAGTACTATTTCCTCGAAAATGACATCCTCGTTGATGTGAGCCTAAGGCAGGTCCGGGTACCAAGCGCAATGACGGGCAACAAGGGTGAGCAGAATGAACAGCTGAAAAATTCAGTCATCATGCTTGCGCGGATGATCAAAGCGCACGACCAGATACTCTCTACCCTTGAACAGGTCAACCACGACATCGAGAACAAAATTTCTGACATTGCCCGTAACCATAAGGATATATTTTTGAGCGAGAGAGAGTTTACGGTAATTATCGCACTCTCGCATGATTCACTCACGCTCCCTGAACTTGAGGAAGCAACCCAGGTGCAAAAAGAAGAACTTGTCACCTACCTCAAAAGATTTGAGCGGGCAGGAATCATTAAAAGAGTGAAAGAACAGTATTCACTTCGAGGCGTTCATGCAGAATAATCCGAACAATCCCTACGACGATGTCTTTAACAACCTGGCACGGATCGTTGAAGATATTGTTAAGAACATGCCGGACAATGAGCATGCCCGTATCGTGGGATATACAATCATCAGCCGCCAGCCCCTTGATGGAGAACCCGGAATATTCCGGAGCGGTATGCCTGTTGATGATGGTGAGATCCCCTACGAGATCGTAGAAACCGACGATCAGATCTTCATTACCGCAGAGATGCCAACCACCATAAAGAACGCACCCGTTGTCGATATCGAGCCAGAACGTGTGCAAATTATCGCCGATGACCGTACCACTACGATCATGCTTGAACATAAGGTAGACCGGATCCACAGTTACTACCGGGTCCATCGAAGCGTGATGGATATCACGCTCAAAAAAGAACCCTCTTTTATCCTCTGAACCTTTTTTAGATCAAAAAAATTATCCGAGTTTCCAGACAGCCCGATCCTGTCCGTCAAATATGATCTCGGCATAGGTATCTTCTGGATTCAGTGAAGCAGGAACTTCGTATATCAGGTAACCATCGATCGCATTACCCTTTCCAGGATAAACAAAATCCTGTGTCGTTCCATGGGAGTACCCGTAATCCTCAACATACTCCATTTTGAAATAATCAAACTGCTTCTCAAGCTCCTGGATCTCAACGGGTCTGGCCTCGCGGTCTCCTGCTTTATCAGGAAGGTGATGAGAGGTATCGACATAGTAGGTATTGTCGCCATTATGCAGGAGAATCGTGCTGGATTTCGGGTAAGGATACCCGACTGTACCAATGTTCTCGATGTTTACGAAAACCAGCAGGTACTTTTTCCCGGCATTCGGGCGCTGCGTGTAGTAATGATTGTCCATATCATTGTGCCACTGGTAGGTCTCATTCATCCAAACCCTGTAAACCGTTGCCCTGCTGACGTACTTGCCCTCGTTGTAATTGAACAATTTCCCGATTGAATACGCATCCGGGAACGGATTTGGTGTAGGAGTGGGAACTATCGTAGTGGGAATGGGAGTCGGGGTTGGGGTCGTTACGTTCACCGTTGTAGGGGATGGAGTTGATGCAGTAATTTTCGTCCCGACAGGGAATGTGGGAAGAAAATTTGAACCTGACAATTTGGGGAGAACAAAAATACAGGCAGCCCCGGCCAGAAGGACCAGAACGATAACAATTCCCGCGATGATCTTCATATCCGGTTTTCTTTTAGGAATCGTTCCCGGCAAGGGGTCTGCCATAGTTAACGGGGCTTGCGATGCCGGGGATGGGGCGGATGACGGGGGGATTGATTCAACTGCCGCACCACAGTTCTCGCAGAATTTCACACCCTCGGAGAGGACAGCTCCGCAGGAAGTACAGAATTTTTGTCCCATACAAATTACTCACCGTGGGAATTAATAAAAAAGCGGATTTTATCCTGTTGCGCTCATCGATGAAGATATATAAGAGCAATCAAACGTTTACACTTTTGCCGGAATTTTAGAAGGTTCCCATTGGCTGATGGTCTTTTTCGGCCGCATCTCATGGAACTGCTTCAAAGAGACGGTAATGTCGCGGGTGAAGGCAAAGTACCCAATCTGGGTGGTGCGGCAGAGTTTCATTGCCATGTCCATCAACCCCCGGGGATCGGGTCGTGCTTCACCTAACCAGATATGGAAGATATTGCCGCCATCGACGATCGGGAAGAAGACATGCTCGATATCCATACGTTTAGGCAGGGATACATCTGCACCCGGAGCCACATGCGTACCGTTCGTGTAATAGATCGGGAGATCCCGGGATTTTCCCAGTTGCTCGAGTCCCAGCTCAATATCGCCTTTGATTACTTTCACCGCAAAGTCATGGTATCGGCGGTCGAGAAGATCAGCAACTGCGAACCGCTGGCCGGTCGTCTCGGCCGGTGTCCGGGCAAGCGCAATCGTCATGTTATTCATCTTGCTGAGCTCGCGCCCGTAGAGTTCCATCTCGGTCATCGCACGGATGGCCAGCTTGAAGGCTTCTTTTGATTCGTGCAGCTGCTTACCGGTATGGTGCTGGACCATCTCATTCACACCGACAACACCAATCGTGTACACAAGTCCTTCGAGATCAACGGCTATTGCGCCACGCTCACTTGTGTTGGGATCCTTGGGACGCTGCATGGCAAACGGCATCCGCCCGTTCCCGCGGATGTTATCCATCCACCTGCGCTTGATCTTGAAGATCTCGATTGATACATCCATGAGTTTCTTGAGCTCGGCAAAGAGGCGGGCATCGTCACCCTCCGCATTATACGCGGCCCTGGGGCAGTTGACCGAGACTACCTGCCATGACCCCATCGAGAAGTGTTTCCCATCTTCAAAGTAGAGTTTCTTGTCAAAATCTGAATCTTCGTCTGCTACTGCTGAGAACTGGTAAGCGCAGCACTGGTAACAGGAGATACCTTTGCCAGCGCCCCGGTAGGCAGGAAGCTGGTTGTCGTAGTAAGGTGTGCCGAACTTGGATGCCAGCTCGAAGGTCATAAGGTACAATTCCTGGTACGTGGGGAGATCAGGATGCTTTTTATTGAACTCCTCACGTTCGGTCATGAAATCCGGTTCAATGCTGATCTCGGGCTTCGGGAAGTTGAAGGGTTTACCCCAGTAATCACCTTCGAGCATCACTTCCATGGTTGCCTTGAAGAGCAGGCGCACTTCGCGTTCGAACTCGCCGTAGGTACGTTTGGGGGCGGATTTCCCGTCCCACACTTTTCCTTTATAGACACAGGGCTTGTCCTGCCAGAGAGAAGGAACTCCGGGCGAGAGCTGGACAGAGGAGAAAACGAGCTGGCCGCCACGGGCAACCATCATCTGCGTCATCTCGTAGACAAACATCTGTATCAGCTGTTTGATCTCTTCGTAGTTCATGCCCTCAACGAAAGGTGAGAGGAACGTTAAGAAGTTATAGTAACCCTGTCCGCCAGCGAAATTTGTCTGCGCTGAACCCAGCGCCTTAACTGCGTGGAGGATGGCAACTTCCGCACGCTTTGCCGGACCGGCAACCGAGGCTTTCGTACCGGTACCATCCGGCATCAGGCCATAGTAGAAGAAGTAGCGCAGGTCCCAGTCCTGGCAGAAGGGGCGAGTGCCGAAGTATTCGAGATCATGGATATGCATCTCGCCCGACAAGTGATAGTCCGCGAGGTTGGGCGGCAGCTGGAGCAGGTATTGTTCTTTAGAGATCTTATCCGCTTTTTTCTTGTGACTGGTCTCGGCATTCTCCTGGAGGTTTGCATTATCGTGCGCCTCAAATCCCTTACCCACATCTATCATGTGGGCATCGTAGACCGGAGTACCAACCCGGGTTGAAACGTTCCGGTACTGTATCATACCCTTTTCGAGAAGGGTAATGTTTACAATCTCCCGTATGAGGGGGCCAGACAGGGACTTGAGCCCCATGCTCTTTATCCTGTTTTCCACATCGCGTGCAATCTCCTGCGCAGTCGCCTCGTCAGCACCTTTGTAATTATAAAAGGTCTCGACAAGTTTGGTCTCCTGTACGATCTGGCGGACGATTCGGTTACGATCCCATTCAACGATATGCCCGTCGCTCGTTCGCACCGGGGGAAGTACGGGGGCATACGCGCCGAAAATGGTCTGCTGGCGGGTCTCTCTATGCGGCATCATTCACCCGCAATAAGCTTGGTAATTTGTGCCCCATCCAGTTTACCGGAAGGAAAGAGATCGGCAGAGGTATAGAAATCCTCATTCTTCTGCAGGACGGGGGCTTCTGAAACAAAAACTCCGTTCAGCCGCAGCTCGGTGAGCGATTCCGCAGTTGAAAGATCGCGTTCGGTGAATGCATAACCGCCCTTTTTCAAAAACCCTTTTAAGAGGTCGCAGTTCGGGCAATATTCTAGCGTATATACAATCAATTGCGGATTTTCTGGCATAAAAAATACCCTCACACTGTCAGTTATCAATTAGGTATTATGTGAATAAAAATTATGGGAATAAAAAATTATAGTTCGTGCTAACAGATTATTAAAAACACAATTAAAAACAAATAAGTGAGAACAAACCGAATCAAAAAAAAACGATCACCATTTGTAGAGGAATAGAATAATAGTACCACAATGGTACGAGCATTTGTTGCACTCGAACTTTCCCCAGAGATACGAGAGCAGCTGACGCTGGCTCAGGAAGTACTGCGTGAGTGCAGGGTGCGTCTTACCTTTGTAGAACCTGCACTCATTCACATTACTACAAAATTTCTAGGAGAGGTAGCAGAGCAGAAAATTCCTGCCGTTATGGAGGCACTCCGTACGGTGAAGGTTGCTCCGTTTGTGATTACGGCATACAAAATTACCGTAAATAATCCCTCACGTCCGCACACGGTCTGGTGTACAATTGACGATGGCGGGAGATCCGGGCAGGTTTTCCACCAGGTCGAAGAAGCACTCGTCCCCTTGGGATTTGCCCGCGAAAGCCGCAGGTTTACTCCTCATGCAACCGTGGCGCGAGTCAAATATCCC
>JBAZQT010000029.1:0-36942 GCA_041645055.1 Methanoregula sp.
AGAATTTTCCCGATGCATCGGTCTCTTTTCCACATTTAGGACAGAACATTCCCTGTTACTCCTGATACATAACGTTAATCCGGGTGTCCTTTTTAATTTAACTGTTCTTTCCTGTCATTTTATGCATTTTACCTGCCGGAATTGTACGATACAGAAAAATAATGCATGGGTTGGCTGGTTTGTACCAGCACTATTACCGAGCACAAATGAGAAATATGTACAAATTTAAAGCAATCCCTATGAAAAGCACCCTGTTCCTGCTGACCGCACTCGTGCTCGTACTCTGTGCGCTCTCTGCCGGTTGCCTTAGTCCGACACAGGCAGAGATCAAACCCTTGGACACTCCGTTCCCCAGTCCCTCACCTTCTCCTGTCATATCTTCAGTAGCAACTGTGGTATCTACTCCCGTAACCGTCGATACATTGCCCCCGGAGCAGTTTGTCGATCTCCAACTCACCAAGGAGCGCCCCGACTTTTCTCTTCACTTACTCTATAATGGCGGAAAAGGAGAGATCTTTGTCCAGAATGTCATGATGAGAGTCACCCTCTCTGACGGGCAGGTTATCGAACAGTACCTGAACGACAAGGAACGAAAACCACGGCGCGGAGATGAGCTGGTGATGCAGGGGAGCAGGGGAAATGACCGGGTCGAGGTCTTTGTGACCACCGCAGGAAAAACCTACAAAGCCATCGATCAGCCGATGGTCACATCATCAATGTAAATATCCTTTTTATAATTTATAGAATCGGACATGAACGCGGAAGAGTGAACAGGCTTTTGTTTCTCATCTACAATGTTTTTCTCGTCATTAATTGGAAGTTTTCTGCAAAGCCCTTTTTTAATCATTATCCCGAATGGTGTGATTTCCCTACTTTTTCGGCATATTTCTGGGTCAGGTACCCAAGAATGACAATGATACCTCCCGTTGCTGCGAGCACCAGCCATTGTTCGGGACCGGCAGTGCCAACCGCAAGCCGGGTAAGCAAGTTTAGCGGATTTGACGGTAATGCCAGTACAAAGAGGATTACAACCACCAGTGAAGTGGAGAAGATGAACTGTGCCGCAGTCCTCTCGCGGTAGTGAATGGCGGTAATGGCGCCTAGCAGGATCAGGATGAGAGATGTGACTACAACCTGCAGCAGGATCAGCCCGGCATTTTCGATCACGATGCCATTGACCATCAATAACAATAACCACGCCCCGGCCTGGATCGGTACCAGCAGTTCGCAGGCAAGCACCTTGCCCCAAACCATTTCGGAGAACGTAACCGGTGTTGAGATCAGGGTCTCTAACGTCTCGTGCTGGTACTCCTCGGTGATAAGATCGATGACAAGTGCGGATGCAATGATGGCTGGCATGAAGACCAGCAGGGGAATTAAGAGTCCATATACGAACTCGTAGAAGTCGCCACCCCCGCTGGTTTTGGGAACCTGGATCGGGATCGGTTGTTCATTGAGCCGGTCTACCCGAATCAAGCGCAGATCCTTTTCGTATTTTAAGAAAATATCCTTGAGTTTCACATCGACAATCGCACTCTGTAGATCATTGGTCAATGTATAAAGCGTGATCTTGACCGGCTCATCTGCCGCCGGGGAGGTGTCGGGTACGTAGATAACCGCTGAAAGCTTCCGCTCTTTTAATGCTGCGACGCCGGTAGAGAGATCCATCGGGTAGACCCGGAAATCCGGGCTGTTTTCGAGATATCCGAGCACCGCAGAATCGTTGCCGGCATAAGCGATGTTGTATTTATGCCGCGAATACTTCGAAAGAGAAGAAGGGTCATACATGGAGGTAAGCCCGACCATGAGGAAAGATGAGAACATGGCGATGAAGAGCTGGAGCAGGACAGCAAGCAGGATCGTGCGTTCATTGAACAGTCCCCGGAATTCTTTCTTTGCGATAATTGACAAGTGACGCGCTTTCATCCGATCCACCCCAGGATAAAGTAGAGGTTATACAGGCAGTGAACCGCAGTGGCAAGCACAAGTCCGACAACCAACCCTTTCCGTCCCCAGAACTTCAGCAAACACGCAACGATCAGCACTCCCACAAAATGCAGGAGCAGCGGCATCCAGAACACTCCTAATGACAGGAAGAGAATACTGCCGAAGATTGATTCGCTGATCTGGGCAAGCGTGATGAAGAGGAGTAGTTTTTCAGCAACCAGAAATCCTATCGCTGTTGCGGCGCACGCAGCGATCAGGTTCTTCCACGTGAAAAATGACGGATCCTGGGCAAAGAGAGTATAGATGCCGATTGCTTTTGCACATTCCTCAACCAGTGCGGCAAAGATGAGGAGGAGTACCAGCGAATACGGCATGGGCAGGTTAAAAAAGAGCGTGAGGCTCATCAGCTGAACCATGAACACAAACGGTATTGAGAACCCGGTCAGTAGAAAGACTGAGAGAAACGGGTGCCTGCGGCTCAGGATATCGGAAAGGAACTCGCGGATCCGTGGCAGGAGTGATTTTTCTGAGAAGAGCCGCTCTTCTTTGAAGTTCTTCATCCCTATGTAAAAGAGCACCGCCCCGGTCAGCCAGAACAGGGAAGTTGAGTAGAGGTAATCAGTGACCGTCCACGGAGCGCCTTGTATGGAGAGGACGATCAACGTCAGTGGAGATATGAGGGAGATGACATGAACATTTGCAAAGATGCTGGGGAAGAACAGGTACGAGGTAGCGACTGTTGAAAAGAATATTGAGATGAAGGAGAGTTCCTTGAAACTGCGCGAGAGCATGCCGATCAGGAGCGCATTTGCAAGGAAGAAAATGATGACCGGTATGAGGGGGAGAATGATTATCAGGGGCGCCCGTACGTAGAGGGTGAGTGCTGTGCAGATGGCAACCATACCGATAAAATAAGGGAGCAGTTTTCCGATGATGATCGAAGAAGATGCCACAGGTGTTGAGAGCAGGACTTCACCTTTTCGTTCAATGCGCTCGTTCATGATGCTCATCATGAAGAATTGCGACGTGAAGTAGAGCGGGAAGATGAAGACGAAGACGAGGATGATGGAATCAAATGGCAGCGGGGGCGAGAGCTGTGATGGTGTCTTGAACCTGCCCATCGTGCTGTCGGAAGATAGGACATCTGTATAACGCGAGATCTGGGTGTTCTTTGCATTGGTCTTGACCAGTTCCTTCCGGAGTTCCTCTTTGGTGAAATCCAGTGCTGGTGACGGTGTTGGGACGTTACGTATCTCTCCTTCAGGTATCGGTGCTTTACGGCTTGGGGCAGCCTGCACGTACTGGCCCGACTGGGTGGATAAGAAGGTGAGTTCGCTTTTCACGGTCTGGACATCGATCCAGAGCGGATAGGCGGCGAAGAGATCTGTTTCCCGGTTGTAGACCGTGTTGACGTATTTGGCATAATCGCGTTCGAAAGTCTTCTGAGCCGCTTTTGCCCGGTCGGTCGGGTTGCTATACAGCTGACCTCGAATAATGATCAGGTCAAACGCGTTCCGGTTTCTCTCAAGTGTTGCTGCGTCCGTTTGGTAAACGGAAAACCGGGCATCGCTTGCAATCAACTCTGCGATCTGCGGATCATCCACGCCCACTTCATACATGCCATCCTGGAGGTGCATGCCCGTCTGGGCGGCAAAGCCTGTTACTGCCACCAGCAACACGAAGAGAATAACGGCAAATGGCAGTACGTCCCGGCTCATCATGGTAAAGGATTTCTTCACTTCCCATCGCGCGATGGTCGAGATGTCGGTAAGCCTGCCCATGTGAATTATGGCTCCTGAAATTTCTCCCGTAATGCAATGATATACAATATACCTGCGAAATCTGGAGTACAGAATAGTATTTGGTATCGTTCAAATAGTACTCGGTGCTGACAAGAAACGATCTGTTTACGTTTTTTTATGAACGTACAATTGCAAGAGAAAATGCTGTTGTTCTATTGGATTTTAACCTCAGTGGGCTGGAAACAGCGGTTACACCAAAAAAGACCGGCTATGCCCTCACGACATTGTTTACACGTGCAGGTGCCTGCATCCCAATCTATATCTTTGATTCCACCTACATTTGATTGAAAGGCAATTACTTATGATAACCGCCCGCAATCTCACAAAAAACTTTGATGGTTTTATGGCACTGGATGGTGTCAGTTTCGAGTTTGAAGACGGTGAGATCTTCGGGATCATCGGGCACAACGGGGCTGGCAAGACAACGCTGCTCAAGATTATTTCAGGACTGATTGCCCCCACATCAGGTGAACTTTTCATCAACGATATCGATGTGGTGAAAAATCCGGTTGCGCTCAAAGAGAATCTGGGGTACCTCCCGGAGGAATCCCGGCTCTACGAGACGATGACTGCAGAGAACTATCTCGCGTTCTTCGGTGAGATTTACGGGCTATCCCAGCAGGAGATCCGAATCCGGTCTAATCAGCTCTTCGCCGCGCTTTCGCTGGAGCCTGAGGGTAAAAAACTCGGGGAGTTTTCAAAAGGGATGAAGCGTAAAACAGCGATCGCCCGGTCGCTCATCCATGAACCAAACTTCCTTGTCTACGATGAAGCGACAAGTGGGCTTGACCCGATGAGCTCACGGTTCATTGCCGATTACCTGCGCACATTAAAAAAGGAGGGCAAGACGATCGTGCTCTCGGCACACAACCTCTACCAGGTTGAGGCGATTTGCGATAAGGTAATGATCTTAAGGCGCGGGAAGATGCTGGCTTTTGGTACTATGAAAGAGCTCCGCGAACAGTTCGGCACCCTTACGTATGCGATCTTTTTCTCGATTAAGGATGCAGGGGCTCTCATCGGCCATTCCAAAACTTACCGCCAGGAAGAGGGGCTCTTTGTGTGTGATGCGGAGAATATGGCTGAGCTTAACGAATGTACCGGTCTTATCGGGGAAGCGGGGGGTAAGGTCGAGAAGATAGAGTCGCGGTACCCGTCGCTTGAAGAGATGCTGGTCAAGATCGGGAAATAATCAGATCACAACCCATATATTTTTTTGAAGTGCAGGTCTTTTCCATGCACGTCGCAGTCAAGATTGTCCTTGCGCTGGTAGCTATTATTGTTGTTGGAACTATCTGCATGGCCGCTGTCGGCTTCTGCCCCCCGGCCGGCCCGTGGCCGCAACCGCCATGGTGTGGCAGCAGTGGTTCGGCAACCGGAATTCCCGCAAATGTATCGGTCTATGTCTCTGTTCCCCCGGGAACTGCCGGGGGGGCGGTCATGTTTTCCCGGGATGGCAGTACACCAGCCCCTATGATCCCGGCCGGTTCTAATGGCTGGACTGCCAGCCTGCAGGCAAAAACCGGCGAAAGGCTCTCATACCGGTATTCATCCGGGGGAAAGGATTCTGCCGGAACCTATTCTGCGCTTGTAAGCCGGCCGGAGACCCGGCTGAACGATGGGGTCTGGGGCTGGCAAGGTTCGTCATTCCACCCGGCTTTCAGCAAGGACTTTTCCGTTGGCATCTACATGAGCGACACGTGGGGGAAGAATTACAACATGATGATGTTTGAGGATACCCGCCAGAACATCGACTCTTCCTTTTTAGCAGCTGCAAAGACCGGGGCATCCCAGGTGTATGTGACCGACTTCCAGCGTGCGATCTTCAGGAATTCAAGTGCCGACTGGGTGACAGATGTGGACTATCATTATGAAGGTGATATCTTCGCCAACGACATGCGTGACGAAGTCATGACGCAGGAAGACATGAATCGTCTTTCGGCAGCAGCCCATAAAAACGGCATGAAGATCGGGTGGAAGACCAGCGTGCATTTCGCTGATATGAGCAAGTATATTGTATCCGGAATCTCCGGTAATATAGGAAAGGATACTGCTGCAGACTGGGACCGTTGGTCAAGAACGCCCCGCACATCGGAGTGGACTAAGGACTATTTCACCAAGTACCGGGCAATGCTCTTGGAAAAAGCCGCCATGTTGAATGCAGCGGGGTTCGATGAGATGATCATCACTCCCGGATGGAATACGCCGAATTTCCATCCTATGGAAAAAGAAGCAAACGTACTCTGGAAAGAGACAATCCGTGATGTGAAATCTGTCTTCAAGGGACGGATCGGTGTCGTGCTAGATACCTATGGGTTCATGGACGGGAAGAATAATGATGAGGACTGGACGCAGTACGATTACTATACGGCAGCCGACAATTGCTATTATTTCCTCTACACCATCCCGACAAAATATGTGACTTCACAGGACACTGACCGGTCAACCCTTACCCGCGAATTCGGGGCATATCTGGATGCCCTTGAACAGAATGCAAAGGCAAAGAATATTAAAATCCGTCTTGTCCCCGGGATCTTCTCCTACAAAGGCGGAATAATCGCAAACCGGTTTGATATCGACCCGCTCGACATCAATAACCCTGCTGTAAAAGCTGCACAACCGGACTGGTTCGGGCAGGCAGACGCTTACGATGCCCTGTTCACTGCAGCAGAAGGACGGGAGCGGATCAGCGGGATCATCCCCAACGGGTTTGCATGGGATGAATTCATGGACCCTGACGTACCTGCAAAGCTCAGTATCGGAATTCAGTACCGCACCAAACCTGCAGAAGGGGTGATTACCAAGTGGGCGCAGGCCGTGAAGGCTAGCATATGATGAAGGATACCCACGATCCTTTTTTTAAATGATTATTGTCACGCTACCCGGACAACGGCCCCGCTGTTCCGGGCCGTGGTGATGAGGGTTGTGCCCCCACCCGAATCTTTCATGAATGACAGTGCAGCCTGATTGATCGCATTCATATCCGTGTCTCCGATTGCGTATACGGTCGGCCCAAACGAACTTATCCCCGCACCGGCCGCCCCGGCACCCCGCATAACCTCAAGAAGCCCGGTAACTTCCGGTAGCTGGAGGCCAAGTTCTACTTTCTTGAACCCGAGTGACTGGACTGTGTTTATCGATGAGCCGAAGAGATCGAGATCGTGCTCTACGATCCCGGGCAGCATCCGCATCAGTACCTCGTGGCAGAGAGCCTGCACCTCACTAAGGGGCACCGGGCAGTGGCGCCGGAAGATGTCGGCCTCCATCGCCCCGCTTGCCCCTGTGGGTACGGCCGGCGTGGCAAGCAGGATCTTCCATTCGACAGGAAAGTCGTGGCGTGCGATAACCGGGGGTGGAGAGATCCCTCGTGATGCGGAAGATGGTCGGAACTCTGTCTTATCTCCATCAGGTCCGAAACGATGTCCACCATCGATAATGAAGCCCCCTTGTTCAAAGGCAGCAGTACCAATACCGGACGTACCTCCACGACCGACAACCTGGGCAAGTTCTGTCACCGGTATTTTTTTGCCATAAAGTTCGCATAGTGCCCGAGCCGTGGCAAGGGCCAGCTGCGATCCACTCCCAAGACCGGTGTGAGCCGGATAGTGCGAACGTATGTGAATTGTAGCCCCGGCTCTGGCATGGATCTGCCGGAGTACTTCTGAAGCGATACCGCTCACCCGTTCCTGAGTGGCGATGTCGCAACCGGTCACGCGGATATCCGGGCTCTGCTGCACTTCAAGTAACACTCCCGGTTCATCGAGCGCTATCCCAATCCCGCCATCTACCCTTCCTGAACCGCCATGCATGTCAATCAGGCTGACATGGATCCGGGATGGCGTGTTTACAATAATCCGCCGCTCGTCAAGAAACTGGTTGTACGGGAACTGCTCCTCGATAAATATCAGGGGCTTGTCCTTATGGATGATCTGGTACTGCCGGCTGAGCACGGGTTCTTTTTGGCAGAGGGAAAAAATCCGGCCCGTTTCTAGGGTAGCAGCAGTTACGCGGGCAGAAAGGATCTCCCGCCGTGCCTCAATATGGTGTTGTTTTATGATCTTTCCGATGGGGATATCGGCCATCATCAAATCCTGTTTAAATGACGGGGAAAGCCGTTCAACCGGTGTCTCGGATATGGCATAAATCAGCACATCATTTGTCACGGTATCCCGGAGTTCGACAACCCGGTGATTTACCGGATCGCCCATGCAGACATCCACTCGTTCTGCCGTCTGTGCATCTGCAGGGACAATCTCCTGCACGAGTGTTTTTACCGTAACGGGATTTCCCGTGATCGACTCTAACAGTTGGGTGACAGAGCCATCCGTGCCGAGCAGGATTTTCTGTATCCGTGACAACCGTCCAACATTCTCTTCAATATCCCTGATATTGCCCGAGATATCCATCACAACAACCTTATCGCAGAAACTGATAAGCGTAATGAAATCCTGTTTATGGTTTTTTGACACCGCACACTCTTTTACCTTGCCGGGCAATCCTTCTCACGGACAAATTATGATAAACCCTGCAGTCTTTGACCAGATGAAGGATGAAGAGAAACGTAAATATCTGGAATTCCTGCTCTGGCATTACCGGGTTGTTGATGCATTCTGGTTCATCTATGTTGCAGAACACTATGGCCAACCTGTGGCAGAGAAGATAAACGAGCAGGTGTGGGGAAAAGCTGGCGGGATGGCGGCAAAGGATCTCATGCAACGGTTCAGTATTACCGAAAAAGGACTTTCCGGATTTGTCAAAGCGCTCCGTCTTTTCCCGTGGGCGATCATTGTCGACTATTCCATTGAAGAAAAAGCAGATGAGGTCATCATCACCGTACCATCATGCCCAACGCAGGAGGCCCGGCTCAAACGGGGACAGGAGGAGTATGTCTGCCGCGAGATGCACCGTGCAGAATTTACAAGTTTTGCACAGATAATCGATGAACGCATCTGCGTGGAATGCATGTTTGCCCCACCGGATCCCCATCCAAAAGAACTATTCTGCAAATGGCGTTTTTATCTCAGGGAATGAAGCGACCTTTGGTTTTTTATTTATGTCTCAAAAATCCCTCAATTTCACCGCGGATTCCCCCCAGCGAAAAATTTACCGGAACCTCTTTTTTGTATCTGTGCTTTTTGCCATCTGCCCGGGCGTTTGGGCAATAACCAAAGCCGTACATTCCTGGGTGAGCCTCCCTCGTTTGCCAACTACATCACCGCTCCGGATGGTGCGGATTCTGGTAATGAGCACGTAGCTTTCCGCAAAAAGGTCAAGCCCCCCTTTGGAAAAATCATCAAGTGAGATTGGAATGCAGGGCGCATCGGTTGGCGGACGGCTGCTGACAGGACAGATCTGCATGTCCCCGCTTTCGGTAGCAGAGATCACAATGGCCGGTCGCGTCTTTGCCCCGCCCCGTTCTTCAAAAGGGACTGGTGCAAGTATTACATCGCCCCGCTGGTAACGCCCCATGTGCTAAGTATTCCGGCACCATCGGGCATAAGCCGTTTGATCCTATAAAACGCGGGATTTTTCTCCATGTATGGTCCATTCACCTATAAGAACGAATTATGAAGGAGTATTATGGGAGCGACCCTTGCCATTTATTCATCAGTAATAACTCCCCTCGTTTTTTTGTACAAGGAGTAATGTGCTCCGGCTGTGCCTTGTCCCCTTGAAGCAGAATTCTTAATGTCCGGGCATCCAATTAAAAACAATAATGACCCGGTGTGATCGCTGTGGAAATGAAGTCGTGCTCCCGTTCTCCTGCCAGTACTGTGGGGGAAAATATTGCGCAGAGTGCCGGTTGCCGCCCAATCACGATTGCGTCAATATTGCTCTCTGGAACAGTAAACCCCGTCCTGCCATTGGAATATCTTATGGAAAAGGTGGCGGGGCAATCCCCACAGGTGGCGGTTATATCCCCGATTCGCGACACGTTACAAAAAAGAAAACCGGCCCGGGGATCCCGTACCTGAAACTTATGATAGCAATTATTATCCTGATTCTTATAGGGATTGCCTGGCTGCTATTTAGCGGGTATCATACGGGATGATTTGAATATGCGTCCGCTTCACGTGCTTTTCATTGCCAGTATCATTGGAATTATCGTAGTACTGGCTGTGGCCATGATTCTTGCCAATCCGGGACTCATCCCTGCATCCGCCAATCCGTCTACGGGTGATGTGAAATACGCCCGTGACACCCAGTTGCCCGGGCCACACTATTATACCGGCATCGATTTCGACACGCTGAAATCTGACGGTAATCTCACGGTTATACCCCTGAAAAGTTACCGGCAGCAAATGACCAATTATAGCTGCGGGGCTGCTTCTGCTATGACTGTTATGTCCTGGTACGGGAATCCTGTGAATAATACAGATGCCGATGAGGAACGGGTGGCCCGGGAAATGTTTTACGACGTTACGGAGAAAACAGGAATCAACCCGGAACAAGTTACGGCATGGTTCAACCGCAATGGTATGAACGCAACGTGGGGGACCGGTGGCAGTCGCGAGATGCTTCGCGAGAATCTGAAAAATAATATTCCCACGATGGTGGAGTGGATGGACTGGGGGGGTCACTGGGTGGTCGTTGTGGGCTATGATACAAGGGGTACAGAAACTGTCTGGGATGATGTGATCATCTTTGCAGATTCCGTGGACTGCCACGATGACCGGGTGGACGGGATCACCTACTTCAATTATGGCGAATTTGATGCAATGTGGTTCGATGCCCACTATTTCCCGGAGAAGATGAGGGATCGGGCGTACGTGGTTGCAGTTCCGGGCAATCCCAAAAACACTTCGTAAAAAATGCATTGGTTTTTCTCTTTTTGAGGTATACAATCGCATCAGGGCAACATCCCATGAAGATCACGCGACTCTACACCGGCCGGGACAACCACTCGTATTTTGAAGATATCGATGTACCTTTTGATCCCAAAGGGTTGCTGGGACTGCTCTCCGAACCGATCAGTGCAAAGGCTGTTTTTTTCCGGGAGATCCCTCCCGGTTACGTCTATTCATGGCACAATGTGGTGTGCCGGGAGTACGTGGTTACCTTGGACGGACAGGCCGAGATCGAAGTAGGTAGTGGTGAGAAACGCAGGTTTGGCAAGGGAGATGTCCTCCTTGCAGAAGATATTACGGGAAAAGGACACCAGACCCGGACTATTGGCAGGAAACCATGGAGGCAGATCTTTGTGACACTGCCCTGATCAGGATGGGGAGAAACAGTCCCCGTTTTTAACCGTCTGAACATGAACAATTACAGAAAAGTACTGTTGGGCTTATCCCCTACGGGTAAGCATACGAATAGTTGATCAGATGATTGATGCTTTCTGGAGCAGAAGACGTCCACTCGATGTGAGCCTGAGGACAATTTCACTGCTGGATTTTCCCCCATCGAGATATCGCTTGGACAATAAGATACGAACGTTTGATCTGATACTGCTCTCACCGTGATTAGGGAGAAGCTGCTGAACTACATGGGTTATGTGGCAACCCTGTTTATCGCCAACTGCCTGAAGGATGTGGATATGAATGGGATCAGGCACAAAGACTTGCGGGGCTTCAAATGATATAGCTTCCATAATTCAACCTCGTAATAGGATTAACAGATTACAAAATACCCTTGCTTGCAATGATTTTTCAAAGACACGGGAATGTCCTTGAATGTTTGCGAGTGCAGTATTGGATGATCGCATGCGTAATGTGCGGTAAACCGGACATTTTATGCATCACCCTTTGGCAGGTATTCTGTGAACGAGTTACCACATATGTATTGGACGTATGACATGAAGTAACCATTCATAAAACACACTGGGATAATATTTTTTTTAAAATTTTGCGTATCGGTTTTTCGTGAGCGAATCTTTTACCCCGGATCAATTCCTCATTCCATGGCTTTATCACCCATGCGAATCGAGATTGGAAGCATGACAAAGAAAGAGCATATAATGAAAGTAGTAGATGAATCTACAGGACTTATGGAATGCCTTGTTTGTGGGGCAAAGCACCACGCAGTGATGAAACCTGGTGCTGATGGAAAATACCTGCCCGAGAACTGGGAGTGTGTCAACAAGTGCAAATTGATCCATCATGATGAAAAACCATCCAAAAAATAATTTCTCTCTTTTTCTGTTTCGATCTGCTTGTAAACCGGGTATAGGAGAGTTAATTCCCGGATGCTGTCGCTACATATTCTAAAAAATACCGGAAGTTTTTCCGCTACCCCCACTTTTTAAAACATCCTGGACCTGTCTAGGTACCACGGGAGGGTGTTGCCTGAGCGATGGTTTTTCTCTCTTTGATAAGCGGTTCATATTCGAGAAAAAATCCGGAACGATTAATACCTAAAACACTATCTATGAGATACATACAGTCCGGACGGGTGGATACATGAGAAAAGGAATACATCGCCTCTTTGTGATGTGGAAACCAAACCAGAATTGGCTGCTGCTCTCCATCGTACTTACGATCGGCGGCGCGATCGGCACGCTGGCTATTCCAGCACTCTCGCAGACTTTGATCGACCAGGGCATCAGCAGCAATAATCTCACCGTTGTCGTCCATTACGGCGGTTACATGCTGCTCCTCACCCTTGCAGCCGCGGCATGCCAGATCGTTAATACTTTCATCGCCGTCAAATTCTCGGAGAGGACTGCCCATTACCTCAGGACCCAGGCATACGACCGGATCCAGACACTCTCGTTTGGCAACATCGACCGGATGCGTCCCTCTGACCTGCTCGTCCGGTTGACAAATGATATCCAGAACGTCAAGATCGCCATCCAGCAGGGTATCTTAAACCTCCCGCTCGTCCCGATTATGCTCGTCATCACTCTCCTGCTGATCGCAATACGATCTCCGTCCCTGATCTGGCTCATGGTCATACTGCTTATCGTGTTCTCCGCACTTCTTGGCGTTTATCTCTGGCTTGTCCTGCCGGTCTTTGCTGTGCGACAGAAGAAGTATGATGCGATGAGCGACACCCTGCAGGAGAGCATGGCAGGAGTCCGTGTGGTCAAGGCATTCGTGCGCCAGAGGTATGAGAACGAGCGTTTTTCCTCTGTTGCAGGTAAGGTAAAGGTTGCATCTCTGCGTGCCCAGTCCTATATCGCCGTCCTGATCCCTACAATGCTCTTATCTGTCAACCTTGCCCTTGCCGCCATTTTCTATACGGGAGGAATCTCGGTGCTCAAGGGAACGGGTTTTTCCACAGGAGAAGTGATTGCAGCAGTCCAGTACATGTTCCTTCTCATCATGCCGTTCATGATCCTCGGGACGGTGCTGCCGGCAATCTCTGCGGCACGCCCATCATTAAACCGGATCTTCGAGCTCCTCGATACACCCGCAGATGTACAAGACAATGATCATTCTGTTGCCGTTGATCCGGCGTCCGTGAAAGGCCGGCTTGTTTTTGATCACGTCAGCTTCGGGTATATTGCCTCTGACGGGAAACCCGGCCCGCTGGTCCTGCAGGATATTAGTTTTTCCATGGGACCGGGAGAGACGATAGGTTTCTTAGGTCCAACGGGTTCGGGGAAATCGACGCTCGTTCACCTTGTCCCGCGGTTTTACGATGTTACTTCGGGGAAGATCACCATTGACGGGATTGATGTGAGGGAGATCCCGCAGCATACGTTGAGGGGAATTGTCGGGATTTGCCTCCAGCAGCCCAACCTGTTCTCCGGGACGGTCCGTGATAATCTCCTGTTCGCAACAGAAAACCCGTCAGAAGATAATATTGTTGCTGCTGCAACAGATGCGGATGCAGACGGGTTTATCCGGAACATTCCCCGGCAGTATGATGAATCTGTTGCACGGCACGGGGCAAACTTCTCCGGTGGCCAGAGGCAGCGTCTTGCGATCGCCCGGACGCTTGCAGCAGACCCCAGGATCCTGATTCTCGATGACAGCACAAGTGCCTGCGATGTGGCGACGGAAGCCCGGATCCAGGACGCGATCAACCGGAGGTTTGCCGGGGTAACAAAACTGTTAATCGCACAACGGATCAGCACAGTGATCTCGGCCGACCGGATCATCCTTTTGGAAAACGGCCGGATTATTGCAAACGGGTGCCATGAGGATCTACTCAGGACAAGTCCGCAATATAAGGAGATCTACGATTCCCAGCTTGGGAAAGGGATTGTCGGGGGCGAAGCAGCATGACGGTCACACAGGTTCCGCTGGATGAAGAAGGCTTGCCGCCGATGATCCCCACCGTGAAACGGTTCATGGGGTACATGGCCCCCCATCGGCTGAAGCTGGCCTTAGTCATTATCCTCATGGCAGTATTTGCCCTGCTCGAAGCGATCTTCTCCCTTCTGATGGGGACTGCAACCAACATCATCTCAGCCGGCCCCGGGCCGGTTGAGCCATTATATCAGGTCATCATCTGGCTGGTGGCGGGGGGGTTAATTATCTGGATTTCGGGAGCGATCTCTCAGAAACTGCTCTCGGACATATCACAGCAAGCCCTGTATCAACTCCGTATCGATCTCTTTGCCCACATCCAAAAGATGTCCCTGAGCTTCTTTGACCGGCGCCCGATCGGAGAACTGATGAGCAGGGTGACAAACGACACCCAGGTGATTGAGCAGTTCATCAGCATTGGCTCGCTCCAGACCGGCCAGGCTATCATGACGATCATCATCACCAGCATTGTCATGCTGCTCGTCAATCCATCCTTGACAATCCTTTCTTATATTATTGTCCTTGCTCTTGTCGGAGTCTCGTGGCTGATAACAAAAACGTCAGGCCCGGCATTTGTGCTGCTGCAGGACAAGACCGGGGACTTAAACGGGTTTGCCGAGGAGTGGATCTCTGGCGCAAAGACCGTAATTGCATGCCGTCAGCAGGAGGCAGCGTCCCGTCGTTTCTCTGTTATGAGCCGGAAGGTTGCTGATATTGGAGAGAAAGCCCAGTTCTCCGCCCTCATCAGCCAACAGGTATCGAACATCTTTACTACAGTTGTGATTGTCATCCTCCTCATTATCGGGGGCATTATGGTGATGAATGGTATGGCAGAGATCGGAACTCTGATCGCATTCATCGGGTTCTCGTTCAGCCTCTTAGGCGCATTTACTACCATCTTCTCATCGTATGCCCAGATCCTGAATGCGGTCGTGGGTGCATCACGTGTCTTTAATGTTCTCGATCAGAAGCCCGGCGTGGATGACCGGAAAAACGCACCTGCGATGCCAGCGGTTGACGGGGATGTTATCTTTGACCACGTGGACTTCTCATATATCCCGGGGCGGCGGATCCTTACTGATAACACGTTCCATGCCCAACCGGGGCAGGTGTTCGGGCTCTGCGGTCCAACAGGAGCCGGCAAGAGCACGATCATCAATATCTTAACCCGGTACTATGATATCGAGAACGGGGCGATCCGCATAGATGACAATGACGTGCGGGAAGTCCGGCAGGACACGCTACGGGTCCAGATCGCGCAGGTGCAGCAGGAACCGTTCCTCTTCTCTGATACGATTATTGCGAATCTGAAGTACGCCCGCGAAAGGGCAACTGACGATGAGTGTGTCCAGGCGGCGCAGCAGGCAAACGCCCATGGCTTCATCCTTCAGCAGCCACACGGGTACAACACCATTCTCGTTGATGGTGGATCAAACTTATCCCAGGGCCAGCGGCAGATGCTCACGATCGCCCGTGCGATCGTTGCAAACCCCCGCATGCTCATCCTCGATGAAGCGACGAGTAACGTGGATACCCGGACAGAGAAACTTATCCAAGAGGGACTGCTCGCACTCCAGAAAGACAAGACATCGTTCATCATAGCCCATCGTCTTTCAACCATCCGGCACGCTGACCAGATTCTTGTCATTGATAAGGGGGCAATCATCGAACGCGGCTCGCACACAGAGCTGATGCAGAAGAAAGGGTTCTACTTTGATCTCTATATGAGCCAGTTCCGGGGGAAGCTCTCGGGTATTGTTATGGAGTGATCCCAAATATTCTATGGAAATAACCAGCGACGCCCGGGACACGCGGTTGTCCAAATTTAAACCACTCATTAACTGTGGAAAAAAATGTGAACGTGGACTCTGCGATAGAATATAATTTACATAATTAACCCGGTTGTAAATCGATCATCTACGGGCTATAGATTTGCCTTTCATAACCCCCATCCTCATAATCCCAGCACTCCAACAATCTAAATCAGGAGCATACAGAATTATGAATATCCTCGCCATACACGGGAGCCCCCACACAACTCGTAGTACAACACGAAAACTTGCAAGCTTCGTACTTGAAGGAGCAGCAGAAGCTGGAGCAGAGACTGAGATAATCGACCTCTGCGATTTCCGGGTCACACCCTGCACCGCTTGCGAGGGGTGCTCGTTCAATGGTATCTGCGTATACGAAGACGATGTCCCGGCCATCATTGAGCGGATGAAGGAAGCAGACGGTGTTGTGTTTGCATCCCCGGTCTACATCGATAACGTATCCGGCCAGATGAAAATTTTCTTCGATCGGCTTGCTGATGCAATCCATTACCAGCTGCTCGCAGGGAAAACCGGCTGCTCGGTTGCGACAACACATACGTCCGGTGGTGACGAGGTGGTGGCATACCAGAATCATGTGATGAATTATCTTGGGGTGATTTCAGTGGGAGGTATCAGTGTCGCTACGGGTGGGAGCATTGAAGCAGTTGATGCTGCGGAACTTTCTGCACGGGGTATGGGAAAAAAACTCGTTGATGCGATAAGGAATGGTTTTTCCGATCCAAAACAGGAAGAAGAGATTGCCGGTAACCGGGATTTTTTCAAGGATATTGTAATAGAGAACCGGGATTTCCGCTCGCAAGAGTATGAGCGATGGGTACGGATGGGCTGGATTGGGTGAATGTCTCAGTTAATCCGGATTGAATAATTTCCGTATCGGATCCTGTTATTCTAACGAAACGCTTCCGCGTAAATGAATAAAAATCTGGAAAAAACTATCTTTTTAAAAAAATTAGTAATTATCGGCCGCAATCTCGAAATAGTCCCGTGGGTGATCGCAGACCGGGCATTTCGCGAGAGCGGTTTTTCCACTCTCGACATACCCGCAGTTACGGCAGTACCATTTTGCGGGAGTCTCTGTCTTGAAGACCGTTCCTTTTTCCATGTTCTTGTGCAGTTTTGCATACCGGGCTTCGTGGTGTGCCTCTACCTTTGCGACCATCTTGAAGAGGTGAGCGATCTCTTTGAATCCCTCCTTCTCCGCAGTTGCTGCAAAACCCGGATAGAGTGTGCCCCACTCCATATTCTCCCCCGCAGCAGCGGCAGCAAGGTTTTCTATTGTCTTCCCGATCATACCAGCCGGATATGCTGCAGAAATTTCCACATCTCCTCCTTTGAGCTGTTTGAAGAAGAGTTTTGCATGCTCTTTTTCCTCTTCAGCGGTCTGTAAGAAGAGTGCCGCGATCTGTTCGTAACCTTCCTTTTTTGCTGCGCTTGCAAAGAATGTGTATCGGTTCCGTGCCTGAGACTCGCCGGCAAATGCGGCGAGCAGGTTTTTCTCGGTTTTACTCCCTTTGAATTCCATTATCTGTCCACTCCATTTTTTCAACGGTGACTGTCCGTAATTCAATAACATTTTACGAACAGACTGCTACCGGTAATATTTCCGTTCGTGCGGATAATCCTTTCACCCGGCCGTTTTATTCAGCTGTTTTAAATATCATGTATTGCAGAACATGTTCGAGCAATACGAGCGATGTACACCGTACTTTACGTAGATGACGAACCAGTTCTCCTCGATCTGGCAAGGCTTTTTTTAGAAAAATCCCCGGATTTTTGCGTAAAAACCCATACATCGGCACAAGCCGCTCTCGACTCTCCTCTTATCACATCCTGCGATGTCATTGTCTCGGACTACCAGATGCCGGATATGGACGGAATTGCATTCTTAAAAGCTGTCCGTGAGCGGTATGACGATATCCCTTTCATCCTTTTCACCGGGCGCGGACGTGAGGAGGTTGTGATCGAGGCCATCAATAATGGTGTGGATTTCTATCTCCAGAAAGGTGGCGATCCCAAAAGCCAGTTTGCCGAGTTGTCCCACAAGATCCGGATGGCCGTTCAACGCAAGCGGGCAACAGATGCCCGGCTGGAATCAGAAGTACGTCTCGCCACATTCTTCAATGCAAGCCCTATCAACCAGATGATCGTCGATCATTCTACCGGTAAGTTTATTGACATCAATGATCGGCTCCTCAAACAGATCGGCCTGCCACGCAAGACTATCATTGGAATGACCAGTAATGAACTCGGTATGGTTCTTGACCCCGTCCAGAAATCCAAAATTCTCGAACAGCTCGACCGGGAGGGAACCGTCCAGAATGCTGAGCTGAACATCAGGGCCCCGGATGGACGGATCTTATCGACGCTCACTTCCATGACCCGGGTAAAGGTCAATGATAAGGATCTTGTCTATATCCAGTCTATTGACATCACAGCACAGAAAAAAGCACAGCAGACCATTGATGCCCTTCTCAATGCACCCCCGGATGTCTCTCTCATGGTCGACACCAAAGGGATCATCCTTACTGCCAATCATGCTGCAACGATTCGGTTCGGTCTGCCTGTGGAGCGTCTCCTTGGTATGGATGCGTTCACCCTTATATCTTCAGACCTGGCCGACCTGCGGCGAATGAAAATTAACGAAGTGATTGCAACCCGGAAACCGCTGGTATTTCTTGATGACAGGACCGGACGATCTTATGAGAACCATCTTTATCCGGTTACCGGACCTGATGGAAATGTAGCCGCCGTTGCGATCTATTCCTGTGATGTTACCGAAGAGCGACAGGCAAAAGAAGCGTTAAATGAATCAGAGGAGAAGTACCGGCTTGTTGTCGAGCACAGCCATGACTCCATCTACATCTACCGGGACGACCACTTCCTTTTTGTCAATCATCAGGCTGAAGAGCTCAGCGGCTTTTCACACGATGAACTTATGGAACGGGAGCTCTGGGATTTCATCCACCCTGATGACAGAAAACGATTGAAAGAGGCCGCAGCCAAAAGGTTCGCAGGTGGACACATCTCCTCTGCATTCCAAGCACGGATCCTCCGGAAGAACGGCGATGTGCGTGAAGGGGAATTCTTCGTTGACCTCATTGATTTCCTGGGAAAACCCGCTATCCTTGGCATCGCCCGGGACATCACTGAAAAGAAGCGGGCAGAAGAAGCAATCCTGGAACGTGAGGAACAGATACGATCGCTCTCTGACAATCTCCCGAGTGGGATGGTCTACCAGGTCATCATTGAACCTGATGGAAAGCGGCATTTTGTCCACGTCAGTGCCGGAGTCGTTCGTGTGCATGAGGTTACTGCCGAAGAAGTGCTGCGAGACTCATCGGTGCTCTATAACCAGATTGTTGAAGAGGACCAGCTCTTACTCAAAGAGGCAGAGGATCGTGCTCTTGCATCGATGTCTCCCTTTAGTTTCGAAGCCCGTATCCGCACGCCTTCAGGTATGGAGCGGTGGGTTTTGTTGCGATCAGCCCCCCGCCCTCAGCCTGGTGGCGGAACCCTCTGGGATGGAATTGAGCTCGATATTACCGCATCAAAACGGGCAGAAGAGGAACTCAAAGCAGCTTATGATGAGCTGGCTGCCTCACAGGAGGAGCTTAGAGGCCAGTTCGATGCACTTAAAACCGGCCAAGAGCGGTTGCAGGAGAGCGAAGAGCTCTACCGGAGCCTGTTTATGGCATCTCCGGATGGAATTGCCATGGTTGATACAAAGGGGATTCTCACGTACGTTTCCCCGAAAGCTCTTGAGATGTTCGGGCTTTCTGTTCCCAAAGAAGCAATAGGAACGCGTGTCCTTGACTGGATTGTGGATGACGATCGCCGTCTGGCAGGGGAACGGGTCACCCAGGTCCTGTCTGACAACGGTTTCACTTCCCAAATTTACCGGGCACATCGCAAGGATGGTTCTCAATTCTTTGTAGAAATGCACAGTGCGGCAATCCATGACAGCAACGGTTCAGTACGGGGCCTTATTTCAATACTGCGGGATATCAGCGATCGCAAGCGTGCGGAAGAGAAGTTCCGCACGAGCGAGGAGAACTATCGCCGCATCATTGAAAACATGCAAGACGTCTTCTACCGCACCAACCGGGAAGGTATAATCACCATGATCAGCCCGTATGGTGCACGACTTGTCGGCTTCGATTCGGCCGATGAGATCATGGGGAAATACCGGGCAACGGACTTTTACGCTGATCCCATACAACGGGACGAGTTCCTTGCCTGTCTTGGCCGGGAACGTGTTATCAGCGGGTATCCCTTGACCCTGAAGGATCGTTACGGGAAGCTGCACTATGCAACCGCAAGCAGCCGTCTCTTGTATGATGCAGACGGGAATACAAATGGCGTTGAGGGGATTCTCCACGATGTCACCGAAGAGCGCAGGAGAGAAACTGCGCTCGCAGAGAGTGAGGAACTGCACCGGAAGATGGTTGCAGCCATCCCAGATATTGTTGTCCAGGTGAATCTGGATGGGAATATAATTTACATCAACGAGAACGGGGTTAAGACGGCCGGCTTTACTAATATGGCCGAAGTAGCTGGCAAGTCTATGTTTTCGTTCTTTGCCCCGGAGAGTCTCCCATTAGCACTGGCGAACACCCGGTTGATGTTCGAACGCCCGATTGGTCCCGTTGAATATACATTCCTCAAAAAGAGTGGTACACAATTGGCTCTCGAAGTGAACGGCGATGTCCTCAGGACTCCTGAGGGGATCCCGTACGGCATGGTTTACATCTGCCGCGATATTACGGAGCGCCGTCGGGCTGAGTCTGCATTGCGTGAGAGCGAGGAGAACTACCGCCGCATCATTGAGAACATGCAGGATGTCTTCTACCGTATCAACCGTGAAGGTATCATCACTATGATCAGTACCTATGGGGCACGGCTTGTAGGTTTTAATTCGGCCGATGAGATCATGGGGAAATACCGGGCAACGGACTTTTATGCTGATCCCATACAACGGGACGAGTTCCTTGCCTATATTAGCCGTGAAGGTGTGGTCAGTGGGTATCCCCTTACCCTGAAGGATCGGTACGGGGAGCTGCACTACGCAACTGCAAGCAGCCGTCTCCTCTATGATACAGATGGGAAGGTAAACGGCATTGAAGGGATTCTCCACGATGTCACCCCTCTCAAGCAGGTAGAAAACGCCCTACGGCAGGCCAACCGGCAGCTCACGCTCATGACGAGCATCACTCGCCATGATATCCGTAACCAGCTGATGGCGCTCGGGGGCTGGCTCGAGCTCTCGCGAGCTTCTGTTTCGGACCCGGATCAAATGCTGGAACTGATAACAAAAGAACAGCGTATTGCATCGATTATCGAAGAGCAGATTGATTTCACCACGTTCTTTGACGAGATGGGGTTAAAAGAACCTGTCTGGCTGGATCTTATTACTCTTATCCGGAGATTAAAATCCGGCCTCCCCTTTAAGGCAATCCGGCTGGATCCTGAAGTTACCGGTATTGAGATCTTTGCTGACCCGCTCTTTGAGAAGGTCTTTTACAACCTGTTTGACAATGCGCTCCGGTATGGTGGGGATGCAATGACGACAATCCGGGTATCTGCGCATCAGGAAGAGTCCGGTCTCATGCTGGTTGTTGAGGATGATGGCATGGGGATATCACTAAATGACAAGAAATTCCTGTTTGAACGTGGGCATGGGAAGAATACCGGCCTCGGACTCTTTTTAGCAAAAGAGATCCTTACCATCACCGGTATGACCATTAAAGAGACCGGTATTGCAGGGAAGGGAGCCCGTTTCGAGATACTTGTGCCGGCCGGAAAATACCGCGTTGTCGGGCCAGGGTCGTAGTGATCTGAATATTTCTGACGGCGATACCGTTTTTTATATTGACGACCTCGTGTCATAACCATCTACAAATTTTTAATTATTCTCTCCATGGGTTTAGGAACATCCGGTCCTGTGCCGCAATTTTATATAGATTAACTAACGCATGAGGATACTATAGGTTAGGAAATGGCTGATGTTTTCCGTACTGTATGTGGATGATGAGCGAGATCTTCTCGAACTGGGGAAGCTCTATTTAGAGCAATCGCCAGAATTCCACATCGAGACTGCAATTTCTGCCAGTGACGCTCTTGCATCACCGGCGTTCCGGTCTTATGACGCGATCGTTTCGGATTACCAGATGCCGGAGATGGACGGGATAGCGTTTCTTAAGGCTGTCCGCGAACAGTTCGGGGATATCCCGTTCATCCTCTTCACCGGCCGGGGCCGGGAGGATGTGGTCATTGAAGCCATCAATAATGGTGTTGATTTCTATCTCCAGAAGGGAGGGGACATCAAGGCACAGTTCGCGGAGCTTACCCACAAGATCCGGCAAGCCGTTGCACGAAGGCAGGCACAGCATTCCCTTAAGGAATCTGAAAAGCTCTTATCAGACATCATTGAATTCCTTCCCGATGCTACCCTTGCAATCAACCGTGAAGGGATCATCATTGCGTGGAACCGTGCAATTGAGAGTATGACCGGGCTATCGGCGGAAAAAATGCTCGGAAAAGGAGATCACGAGTACGCCCTCCCCTTCTATGGCGAACGGCGGCCGATTCTTATCGACCTGATCTTCGAACCTGATGAAGTCATTGAACAGAAATACACCCATATCGTCCGTGAAAAGGATGTCCTGATAGCTGACACTTCGCTACCTCTCCTGCAGGGAAGGGCAGTTACGCTCTTTGGCAAGGCCAGTCCGTTGTATAACAGCCAGGGAGAGATTGTTGGTGCGATTGAAGCTATCCGTGACATAACCGATCGAAAGAAAGCAGAAGATGAACTCCAGGCCGCATACGAACAGATCACGGCCTCTGAAGAAGAACTCCGCGAACAGCTCGATGTGCTGGTCGAAAGCGAGCAGCGGGCAAAAGAGAACGAGGAGAATTACCGTTCGCTCGTGGAACTATCCCCCCTTGCTGTTATTGTGCATCGAGATGGCAAAGTCATCTATGCAAACCAGGAAGCAGTCCGTCTTGCTGGTACAGAACGGTTGGAGGATCTTATCGGAAAAGAGGTCATGCCTTTCATCCATCCCGATGACCGTTCGATGGCTCTGGAAGATTTTCGCCTCATGAGCGAAGAGGGCAAGACAATCCTCCTTAAAGAAGAGCGTCTCTTAACCATTGACAAGAAACCATTTACTGTCGAAGTCGCGGCAAAGCCCATCCTTTACCAGCACCTTCGTTCTGTTCTTGTCGTATTCCGCGATATCACCGAACGAAAAAAGATGGAAACTGAACTTCAAGCTGCGTACAAGCAGATCACAGCGTCTGAAGAAAAACTTCGGGGTCAGCTGGATGATCTTGCAGGCAACCAGGCAGCGCTCAAGGTAACGGAGGAGAAGTTCCGGGCAGTTTTTGAAAAGTCCCATGATGCGTTGATGCTGAGTGACGGTGAACGGTTGATCGATTGTAATTCAAGAGCTATCGAACTTTTTGGTTATCGTTCCCTTGACGAACTTGCAGCACTGCATCCGGCAGATGCTTCACCGAAATTCCAACCGGATGGGCAGGACTCAAGATCAGCAGCGGAGGCTCACCTGAAGGTGGCATTTGAGAAGGGTGAGGACCGGTTCGAATGGGTACACCAGAGAAAAGATGGTAGTACGTTTGCGGCAGAAGTGTTCCTCTCATCCTTCGAGCTTGAGGGAAAAATGCTCCTCCAGACCTCAATACGGGATATCACTGACCGGAAACAGGCAGAAGATGCCCTTAGAGAGAGCGAGGAGAAGTACCGCCTCCTTGCCGATACTTCTCCGGAAATGATCTATTATATTGATATCGACGGTTATGTGAAGTATGTCAATCAGGCGGCCTCCCGACAGTTCCATGCTGCACCGGTTGACCTGATAGGAAAACATCTATCAGCAATTTTTCCACCAAAAATAGCCCAGAGACATCTGGATGCCATCCGGAAGGTAACCGTTGAGCGCCAGATGCTTCGGCAGGAGAGCCATGAGGAGTTCCCGACAGGTACCGTAGATATTGACGTCCGCCTTGTTCCGGTCATCAATAATAAGAACCAGGTAATAGGGGTTCTCGGGCTTTCAAACGATATCACAGAACAGAAACAGATAGAGGAAGCCCTGCGGGACAGAGAGGAGACATATCGCACGATGCTTGACGGAATTCAGGATGTCTTCTACCGCTGTGATCTCGAAGGGAACCTGATCGTGGCAAGTCCGAGCATTGCAATAACTTTCGGGTATGATTCAATTGACGAATGTCTTGGGAAGAACATTGCTCAGCAGTTCTGGTTGTATCCCGAGCGCCGGCAGGCATTTATCGAAGAGATGAAAAAGCAGGGATCGGTCAGCAATTATGAAGTTATCCTCAAGAGAAAGGATGGCAGTCCGGTCACGGTGTCCACGAGCAGCCATTTCTATTATGACCGGCAGGGGGAGATCGCAGGAGTAGAGGGAATCTTCCATGATATCACCGCGATCAGGTTGGCAGACCAGCAGATCCAGCTCCTTGCTGATCTCATCGGGATCACACCCGCATCGGTTACCGTCCATGATGCAAAAGGCAGATTCCTCTATGCAAACCAGCGGACATTCGATCTCCACGGCTGGACCCGTGAGGAGTTCATGGCCCT
The DNA here is from genome assembly GCA_041645055.1 of Methanoregula sp. Lineage (GTDB taxonomy): Archaea > Halobacteriota > Methanomicrobia > Methanomicrobiales > Methanospirillaceae > Methanoregula. Next base: position 24,407 of record JBAZQT010000029.1, read on the forward strand.
CAACCTGCATCAGTTGGACGTACCAGTGAGCGAGGAACTGATCAACGAGCGGATTGAAACGCTCAAAGAACGGGGCGAGGTGTCATTTGATGTCGAGCATTATCGTAAAGATGGCTCCACCGTCCCGCTCCATGTGAACACGAAGATCACGCGCTGGAATGATCGCGACGTGATCATGAGCGTTGCCACGGACCTCACAACAAGGAAGGCTGCCGAGAAGGCGTTGCAGGAAGCAAAAGAGACCTATCGTACTCTTGTCGATAACATACAGAGCATTGTCTACACCATCAGTCCGGATGGAATCCTGACATTTGTCTCTCCGAGCTGGACAAAACTTCTCGGTCATGAATTAAATGAGGTCATTGATCATGATTTCAGGATCTTTGTGCACAAGGATGACGTACCCGCATGCGAAGAATTCTTAAAAAAGACTGTAGAAACGAGGACAACTCAGCCTGGTGTGGAATATCGCATCTTCCACAAGAACGGATCGATCCGCTGGCAAATATCAAATCTCACTCCTGTTTTTGATGATCAGAACACCCTAACCTCATTTGTCGGGAATGCGATTGACATTACCGAGAGCCGGAACCTGGAGAACGCGTTCCGCGAAACCAACCACAAACTCAACCTCTTAAACAGCATCACCCGCCATGATGTCGCAAATCAGCTGACGAGCCTGCAGGGCTTTGCCCAGATTGCCGCTTTGAAAAAAGGTGACCCGGTCATTACAGATTACCTGCATAAGATCATTACTGCGGCAGATACCATCACCCGCCAGATCGAGTTCACTAAGGCGTACCAGGAACTGGGTGTGAAGGCACCTTCATGGAACCCGGTTGGGGAGGTTATTGCCCATATTGAAAGCCGGGTACCCGTTACGTTCTCCGGCACCTGTAAAGGAGTCGAGATTTTTGCCGACCCGATGCTGGAGCGGGTCTTTTTCAACCTTGTTGATAATGCTATCCGGCATGGTGGCCGGGTGACGGAGATCACCATCCGCTGCGAGCGTGAGCCCGATGGGATTCTTGTGATTGTCGAGGATAACGGCATTGGGATTCCGGTAGCGGATAAGGAGAAGATCTTCAACCGGGGTTTTGGAAAGAATACCGGTCTTGGACTGTTTTTAGTCCGGGAGATCCTCTCCATTACAGGTATCACCATTAAAGAGACCGGCATCTCTGGTAAAGGGGCACGGTTCGAGATCAACGTACCTGAAGGGATGTACCGGTTTACAAAGACGTAATAGTCGGGCACTTCCCGCAGGCTGCTTCTATTTTACCCCCCTTCCTGTATAAACCTTGAAATATGAATGACGGTCATTCACTGTCATAGCACATGTACCTGATTGGGGAGATGGAGCATGACAAGAGCATCGGTTGAGTTGCGGAAGTTTGTTGCCCCTGAGTTCATCATCGGGGTCGATGCCCGGTTGCTTGCCGGGCGGTATGCAAAGAATTTTGGGGCACGACACGTTTTCATTGTTACCGGCCCGCACATTATCAGTGCCGGATGGGTGAAGGATGTAATACAGAGTCTCGATGCAGAAGGGATCGGCCACACCCTTTTCTCTGGTGTTACCCCCAATCCCCGCGACGTGGAAGTGACAAACGGTGCAGCATTGTACGAAGAGTCCGGCTGCGATGCAATTGTTGCAATCGGTGGCGGCAGCCCTATTGACTGTGCCAAGGGAATCGGAATTGTCGTCTCGAATAAGAAAAATATTCTTGCGTTCGAAGGAGTGGACAATGTAGCTATGCCCCCACCGCCAATGATCTGCATCCCCACAACGGCCGGTACCGGTGCTGATGTCTCCCAGTTTGCCATCATCAATGATACGGAGCGCCGGGTAAAGATCGCTATCATCAGCAAGATGATTGTCCCGGACATTGCGCTTATCGATCCGGTGCCCCTGACAACCCTCTCCCCCAAGCTTACTGCTCATACCGGCATGGACGCGATTACCCATAGCATCGAAGCCTATGTCTCGAATGCCAGTTCTCCTGTTACTGATCTCCATGCAATGGAATCCATCCGGCTGATGAAGGAACACCTCCCCGCAGCGTACCAGAACCCGGCGTCCATTGAGGAGCGGTACCATACAATGCTGGGAAGCCTCCTTGCCGGTCTCGCGTTTTCCAACGCCAGTTTAGGTGCCGTCCATGCAATGGCCCATAGTCTTGGTGGATATTCCGATCTCCCCCACGGGGAATGCAACGCCCTCCTGTTGGAGCATGTGGCAGAGTTCAATTTCGACGCATGCCCGGAACGATATACTGCTATCGGCGCAATCCTGCATCCAACGGGTGTCCATGAAAAAACGCAGGGAGCACAACAGGATCTTGTCCTTGCTCTCCGCACGCTTCGCGAATCATTGGGCGTGACAGACCGGCTCTCTGATCTCGGCGTGACAAAGAAGGATCTTCCCGAGCTTGCAAAAAAAGCGATACATGACCCCTGCCTTGCGACTAATCCGAAGAAGATGACTGTTAGGGATATTGAGCGGATCTATGAACGAGCATTCTGAAAAATCCCCCGACTGGGAAGCCCAGCGGGACCGGATTATCGGCCTTGGGGAATCCTCCATCCGGAAGAGTTACTACCCTGAGCTCCAGCAGCGAATCTTAGAACTGGAGAAGAAGAACCGGGAATTGCAGGCGGCCTATGCAGCGCAAACGGGTGTAGAAGAAGAACTGCGCCAGCAGTTTGAAGAGACAAGCAAAAAAGAACTGGAGCTCAGGGAGAGCGAGGCATTTCTCACCAACATTGTTGAAAACATCCCACTCATGCTCTTTGTCAAGGATGCATCAGATCTCCGTTTTGTACGGTTCAACCATGCAGGAGAGGATCTTCTTGGCTATTCCCGGGAGGAACTAATCGGGAAGAATGACTTTGATTTCTTTCCCCGGGAAAATGCGGATTTCTTCACCGTAAAAGATCGGGAGGTACTGCAGGAAAAGATACTCATCGATATTCCGGAAGAGAAAATCGAGACCCGGACTCACGGTCAGAGAATCCTTCATACCAAAAAAATTCCTGTCCTCAACAGTAACGGAGAACCCCTGTTCCTGCTGGGGATATCTGAGGATATAACCGAGCGGAAGACGGCTGAGAAAGCCCTTCAAAATGCCAAAGAATTTGCGGAAATGTTAATTGAGACCGCTAATGCAATGATTATCGGCCTTGACTCTATGGGAAATATCACAATTTTTAACCAGGCCGCAATGGAAATTACCGGATATACATCCGCAGAACTGGCCGGCCGAAACTGGTTTGAAGTACTTGTGCCAAGGGACCGGTATCCCCATGTCTGGGAAGAGTTCAACCGGCTTCTGGCAGGGGGCCTGCCAACACAGTTTGAAAATCCGATCCTGACGAAATCCGGAGAAGAACGTTACATCCTTTGGAGAAATGGAGATATCCGCGAGAGCGGGGTGATTGTAGGAACCCTCTCCTTTGGTATTGACATTACCAAACGGAAGAAGGCTGAGGAAGACTTAAAGGTGAGTGAGGAACGGTACCGGGCTCTCGTCGATATTACCGAAACTGGGTATATAGTTCTCAATGACCGGGGGATGGTCATTGACGCTAACGAAGTCTACCTCCGGCTCACTGGCAGGTCATCAGTTGCTGACCTGATAGGTCGCCCTGTAACCGATTGGACGGCTCCCTATGACCTCGAACGTAATGCCCGTGAAGTGGAAAAATGTCTGCGGACCGGGTTTGTACGGGGCCTTGAGATCGATTACATCAGGCCAGACGGAACTGTGCAGCCAATCGAAGTCAATGCCACGGTCTTTCATGGGGTATCCGGTAATGTGATCCTGACGCTCTGTCGTGACATTTCTGAAAGAAAGCGGACTAATGTCGCCCTGCAGCAGGCACGGAATAAGTTAAACCTTTTAAACGCGGTCACGTTCCAGGATATCCAGACGGCCGCATTCTCGCTCTCTGCGTACCAGGAACTGGTCAAGAACGTAGTTACCGATACGAAAGCCAAGTCCTATCTTGAAAAACAGCAGTTATTCCTCAAAAAAATGGTAGATACCCTGGATTTTGCCAAGAATTACCAGGAGATGGGCATGCACCCGCCCCGTTGGCAGAACGTGCGGCAGGTATTCCTTTACGCCATCTCGCACCTTGATTTCCTGCAGATTAAACAGAACCTGCAGCTGGATAAGCTTGAGATCTTTGCTGACCCGTTGTTTGAAAAAACCCTTTTCAATATCATGGAGAACGCCTTGAAACATGGTGTCCATGTCACTGAAGTCACGCTCAGGTACGAAGAGCGGCCGGATGGTCTTTTGCTTCTTATAGAGGACAATGGTGTGGGAATTTCCCCGGCAGAAAAGAACATGATCTTCGACCGGGGATATGGGAAAGGTACTGGTCTCGGTCTCTTTTTAGTGCGGGAAGTCCTCTCTATCACTGGCATGACCATCCGGGAGACCGGTATAAGTGGGCACGGGACCCGGTTTGAGATTATCGTGCCCAAAGGGGCGTACCGATTTACAAAGTAATTACGGTATCTGATTCCCTATGGGAATAAAAAAAACGAATTTTGACTCAAGAGATATCCTATTTTTCCTGTTATCGTTTATTCTCTGCTGTAGCTCGGAGGGTGCCCCCCTCGCTTCCCAGAGGTCCCAGACACTCCTCATCTGACCATTCCAACCCGCATATTGAAACAGCACCTGGTCCGGAATCGCCGAACGCCAACTATCCTGCAACGTATGGGTGGGGGTCTGGCGGTGTACTTGATCTCCGGATCCGTAATCAGGAATGTTGCCTGTTCTCTCTGGACGTCCGGAAATTACCGATGTATTATTGTCATGGAATTGCAGGTGTCCCGCATTGAAATAGTGGTCGGGAGAGTCATCCATTTTACGAAGTACACCGCCCGACCCCCTACACCCCTCTCCATATCCTGTTAGGATAAGCGTACAAAATCGGGCATTTCTACGACTGAAACATGCGGTAAAGAGACGCTTTTTTTAGTAACTTGTGCCAGGGGGGGTCGGGCAGTGTACTTTGAAATCTGCCGTGATCTGAATCATAGAACACTGCCAAAAACACTGCTCTGGAGCCGGACAAAAGTCCAAAGTAACCCTGCAAGCATTAAAAAAATAAGAAAAACGGGCCTGAAGGGATTTGAACCCTTGACCTGCGGATTAAGAGTCCGCCGCTATGCCGAACTAAGCTACAGACCCAGCCTGTTAGACCTAATTAAGTGGTCGATAATGCTGAATAAAGGTTTTGATTACGCGGACAAAGAATTCCTTAATACCCTAGAATAGTACATCTTCTGTTACATGCCAGAACCAGCCCCGTTTGAACAGCCGGGACCGACAAAATATTGTATTTTCGGCTGTGGCACGAACGGTTACAATATCATTTTAGAACTGTTAAAAGAGCAGGAGCGCGTGATGGTTGTGGACAAAGATGAGTCCCGCGTCCGCCATCTCCGCGACCAGAAATACGATGCGTACCAGCGCGACATCGCCTCTTCTGATATGTTAGTCAGCCTGCCCGTCTTCGAGATTGCATTTGTAATGACTGGCGATGGGGATGCAAACCTTGCCGCAGTCCTGACCATCAAGAAGCGATATCCAACCGTGCAGGTAGTTGCCCGATCAGTTGATCCGGTCAATGGACAGAAACTCACCGCGGCCGGGGCCGAGTTTGTTCTCTACCCGCAGGAAGTGGTTGCCCGCTCCGCGATCCTCCAGATAAAAAAGCAGCATTCCAGCCGGATATCGCAACGACTCTTTACCCTGCTCACCGGTTGGGAAGGCACATTAGGCATTATCACTCATAAAAACCCGGACCCCGATGCGATCTCATCAGCACTGGCACTCGCTGAGATTGCCAAACGGGCCAATCCAAAGACCCTCACCACCCGGATTTTCTATGAAGGCAACATCGGCCACCAGGAGAACCGCACGTTTGTAAACCTGCTCGACATCAAGATGGAGCACCTGACCCCGGAAGCGATGCTGCAGTGCAACTTCTTGGCGCTCGTGGACTGTTCAGGGCCCGGTGCCAACAACGATATCCCCCCCCAGACGAAGATCAACATTGTCATCGATCACCATAAGGATGGTAAACATATCGCAACACAGAGCTCGTTTGTCGATATCCGGCCCGGTGTCGGAGCCACAGCAAGCATCCTCACCCAGTATTTACAGGAGCTCGATGTGCCGGTCGACAAACGCGTTGCAACTGCACTCCTTTACGGTATCCGCACGGATACAAAAGAGTTCAAGCGTAACGTAACTCCGCAGGATCTCAACTACGCGGGTTTTTTACTACCGCTTACCGATGCTGATCTGCTCGACAAGATTATGTCGCCTTCCATGTCGCAGGAGACGCTCGATGTGATCGGAAAAGCGATCCAGGAGCGCAGGATCCAGAGCGGGTACCTCTTCTCCTGTGTGGGATTCGTGATGAACCGCGACGCCCTTCCGCAGGCTGCCGATCTCCTCATCACGTTAGAAGGAGTGAACACCGTTCTCGTCTACGGGATCACCGATAACGAGATTGTGATCTCAGCCCGCAACCGTGACATACGGCTGCATATCGGCAACGCTCTCGCTGAGGCGTTCGGGGATATTGGTGATGCAGGGGGTCACCCGAATATGGCGGCAGCCTCCCTCCCGCTTCACTATTTCGGCAGGGTAGAGAACAAGGAAGAACTTTTGAAGATCGTGATCGAGCCGATCCTCCAGAAGTTCAAGAACCTCGTCGGTCTCGAGAACGAGGGCAAGAAGAATGGAGTTTAAGGACTGGGAACCGCGCTACTGCGAGATCCTTTCGTACTTCGGGTTCGACCGTGAAGGGGACGAAGAGGCAGCCCGGCTGCTTGCGTCGCTTATGCCCCGCGACAACCTGCTCTCCCTTGCGGCCCTGACGTGCGACAATCCGGTTACGGTCTGCGGCAATGCACCGTGCTTGAAAGACGAGCTGGGAAAAATTCAGGGCGTGGTTTTTGCGGCTGATGCCGCATCTGATGTGCTTGACGAACATGGCATCCGCCCGGATGCAGTCTTCACCGATCTCGATGGTGCGAGTGACCGGCTCCTTGCACTGAATAAAGAAGGCACGATTGTGGTCGTGCATGCACATGGTGATAATATCGCCTTGTTAAAGCATTGGGTGCCACAGTTCGAAGGCCCTCTTGTCGGAACTACGCAGAGCACCCCGCTTCCCCACGTCCATAACTTTGGAGGATTTTCCGATGGCGACCGGGCGGTTTTTGCCGCCGATGAACTCGGCGCTGAACAGATTACGCTTATCGGTTTTGATCTCGATGACAAGAATGTCGAACCGGTGAAACATGGAAAACTCATCTGGGCCAGAAAACTGCTCGCCCTGATCGGTCATCACGTATGAGTCCTGTGGCAGTCATTCTTGATGGTTACGTGGATGAACCCGCATGTCTTGGCGTTCCCCCTTACATCTCGCCTTACATTCGTACGGTGGCCGGGGCGATGATCGCTCACGGGTATACCGTGCAGTACCTCACCATCGACCAGCTCCGCCTTGATCCCATGAGGACCGTTGAGCTGAACCGGGCAAACCTGCTTGTCATGATATCCGGTGTGACTGTACCGGGAAAATATCTTGGCGGTACTCCTGCAACCCTCACCGAGATCCAGCAGGTCGGCCATATGGTACGCGGCCCGAAGAAGCTGATCGGCGGGCCGATCGGGTTTGGCTACGCTGCAGAAGGCGGAAAGAAGGCGATCCGGCAGGTTATCAGCGGGTTTGATGCACTGCTTACAGGAGAACCGGCCATTGCGCTGGACAATTATCTTGGGGGAAATGATCCGTCAGGTGCACTCGATTATACCCGCACGGATCCGTGGAGTGTGGCGGGAAGTCCGATCATTACGCAGCATCCTGACTACCCGTACGTAATGTGCGAGCTGGAGACGGCCCGGGGCTGTTCCCACGGGGCATCGGGCGGCTGCTCGTTCTGTACTGAGCCGTTCTACGGCCAGCCAAAGTACCGCAGCATTGCGGGAATCGCAGCGGAAGTTGCCGCACTCCACAACAGTGGGGCACGGCATTTCCGGGTTGGGAGGCAGCCGGACATTCTTGCGTATGGTGCAGGTTCCGGCGAATATCCTGCCCCCCGTCCGGATCTGCTCGACAAACTTTTCGCATCGATTCGGAACGCAGCGCCGGATCTCAAAACTCTGCATATCGATAATACGAACCCGGCAACCATTGCCCGTCATGAGGAGGAGAGCCGCGAGGCGCTGCGGGCAATCATCAAGCATCACACCTCCGGCGATGTTGCTGCATTTGGTATGGAAACAGCTGACCCGGCAGTAATCTTGGCTAACAATCTCAAGGCGCAGCCCGATGAAGTGTTCCGGGCGATTGAGATAGTGAATGAAGAAGGAGGCATGCGAAGGAACAATGTGCCCGAACTGCTGCCGGGTCTCAACTTCGTTTGCGGGCTTGCCGGAGAGACCGAAAAGACCTACGAGCTGAACGAGCAGTTCCTCGTCCGGGTTCTTAAAGCGGGACTTGTGGTCCGGCGGGTGAATATCCGGCAGGTGATGCCGTTTGAGGGAACCCCTGTGTACACGAACAACACCCTTGGGAAACATGAGCAGCGGTTCAGGGCGTTTAAGGAATTTGTCCGGAACAAGATCGATCTCCCGATGCTCCAGCGGCTGTATCCAATAGGGACCGTACTCCGTGATGTGCGGATCGAAGTAACCGGTGATCTATCATTCGGACGGCAGCTGGGATCCTACCCGATCCTTGTGGGAATTCCATTTTCTCTGCCGAGAAACACCCTCATCGATGCGGTGGTTGTGGACTGGGGAATGCGCTCGATCACTGCATTGCCGGTGCCGGTTGCGATCAACACGCTTCCTGCTTCTGCTATCCGGTGGTTGCCCGGTGTCGGGAAGAAAAAAGTGGCAGCGGTGATGGCCAAGCGGCCGTTTGCCGGGCCTGATGCTTACCGGAAGGTGGCGGGCAGTTCAGCAATCGACTCGCTGATGAAATTCTGAATCAGATCATCTGTTCTTAAATCTGTTTTAATTCCGCTACTTTCAGGATATCTGTCCGGGTTACAATCCCGAGGATTTTCCCATCCTGTACTACAGGGATCCTGCCGAAGTCCTGTGCTGACATGACACGGAGTGCATCGATCACCGGTGCTTCCGGGGGGAGCGTGACCGGATCCCGGGTCATAATATCGCGCACCTGCATGGCCTCCCGGTCAATGGGCGATGTGCGGTTCACATCCGCAAGGGTGACGATACCGACCAGTGTATCCCGCTCGACTACGGGGAAACCAAGATGCTTGCTTGCATACATCATGCTAATGACGGTGCTCATTGGCATGGTTGGCGGGACGGTAGTCACCGGGGTACTCATCATGTCGCCCACAGTTACATTCTGCAAAAGCTGGCTGTACTTTATGGCTGTGGACTCCGTATTCGCACCGATATAGATGAAGAGTGCAATGAGGATCAGGAACGGTGAGAAGGTAAAAAGTCCGATAATGCCAAAGATAATCGCAAAACCTTTGCCGATATCAGCGGCAATTTTTGTTGCCCGGTGGAGCGGCATCCGTGTTGCCAGCCACGCCCGGAGCACCCTGCCCCCGTCCATAGGAAATGCCGGTATGAGATTGAAAGCGCACAGGATGATATTGAGCATGCCGAGATAACCAAAGACAAAGATCCAGACACCCTGCATACCCGGGTTTGTTGTCACTGACGGCGCAGTGTAGACGAGCCCGCAGCATATGAGCCCGAGAATAAGGCTCGCAAGTGGTCCCACGAGTGCCATCGGGAGCTCGACTTTGGGGTCCGGCGCTCCTTCATCCATCTCTGCGATTCCACCGAAGATCATCAGCGTGATGCTGTTGATCGCGATCCCTTTATGCACCGCGACAATCGAATGGGCAAGCTCGTGCACAAGCACACCGGCAAAAAGCCCGAGTGCGATAATGACTCCCAGGATCCATGGCATATATCCGTTGGTGATGACGGAAGTATCGATCGGGACTGCAAAGAGATCCTTGAGCACACCAGCGGTGAGCAGGATCTCGCTGCCGATGATCCAGGCAAAGAGTGGAATCACTATAAGAAACGTGTAATGAATCAGGATCGGAATCCCGAATAAGCGGCCAATCCTGAAAGATCCGTCCATATGAAAGGATTATCTTTTTAACTCTTAAGTATATACTCTCTCTGATAACGATGGAAAGCCAGATTACCGATTTGTTCGGACTCCAGATCTATACCGATAAGGGTATGTTTGTCGGCGAAGTAGAGGACGTTGTCATCGATGTGGACAACAAGAAGATGGAAGGTATCGTGGTCGGCAAGGTCAACGACCAGCTCTTTGAGCTCAAGAACTTCAAGGGACTCAAGATCCCGTACCGCATCATCAGTGCTATCGATGATATTGTCTTAATCCGCCACCTTCCGGGTGCATTTGCCGGCTCGGGTAGCGGGGAAGAGTAACGAACGGATAAAAACTGCGGGACGACCCGCATCTCATATTTTATCTCAATCCTTACGGCCTTTTTATGGAAAACCGGGAATTATTTTCAAATCTTACAACTATCCCCCCGATTTTCGTCCGGCTCGATGGGCGGGCATTTCACAAGCTGACTGAAACGCTGGGTCTCGAAAAACCGTTCGATGATTTTTTCAACACGTCGATGTGCATGGTCTGTTCATCCCTGTTATCGGAGAGCGGCCTGAATCCCGATTTTGCGTTCACGTTCTCCGATGAGATCAGCCTGTATTTCACCCAACTTCCCTTCAGTGGGAGGGTGGAGAAGATTGATTCCGTGGCGGCATCGTTTGCTGCAAGCTCGCTCACCCTCGCGTTGGGAGGTACAACCTTACTCTCATTCGATGCACGGGTGATCCCGGCAACGCCGGCATTTGCTATGGAATACCTTGCCAACCGGCAGAACGAGGCATGGCGTAATCACATCAACGGCTACTGCCAGCAGGTGCTGATCGAAGAAGGGATGACGGGAAAGAAAGCCGCTGAGTATCTCAAGGGTCTGCCCTCAAAAGATCTTCACGAGATGATGCATGTGCGGGGCTTCAATCTTGCCATGACCCCAGCCTGGCAGCGCCGTGGCGTGCTGGTACACAAAAAGCTCACTGAGAAAGAGGGGTTCAACCCGATCACGCAGGAGACAGTGGTTGTCGAACGGAGCGCAGTTACGGTGGATAAGGATCTTCCGCTGTTCACAAGTGATGAAGGAAAAGAATTTCTGGAAAAATTGTTGGGATGCCCGTGAACTGGTATCATTTTCCGTTAGTTCTCTGTAGTTGTGCAACAGCGTTTCCGTATAATTTTTTTTAGGTTTGCTGATAAACGGCAGGGCCGAGTACATTGATAATGAGTGGTACGAGCCGAGTGCTTGTCCGGTTAGGCAATACTTTTACGATAGATTTTCGTAGCTCTTTTAGAATAATCACATTGAACTGGATCATGTGTTCCACCTTTTCACTGTGTGGGATTACTGTTCCTGGAGTCCATGCATTCACTAAAAAGCCCGGCTTGCGTAACATTGCGAGTTTCGTTAATATCAGCTCTCAAAATATAATTATTCCAACAATGCTTTGATATTTCAAAATCGAAAGCCATAAATACAATTATGATGCACTAGGAAATATCCCCCTAAAGGAGGTGATGTTTTGTTTGACTGGGCAATATTCCTAAAAATCATCATTGCAGTCCTCCAGGCTATTTTACAGAATCTGCCCCCTATGTAACCGGGGAGGTCTGGACCTTTAAACAAATTTCCTCATTTTCGGCAAGGAAAAATTTTAAAAAAGAATTAAAAAAAAAGGTTTTTATCCTGTTTTTGATATACCGATCGTCATCGCAACACCTTCGACATCCCAGTCTTTTACCATCTCGTACGTTTTTGGCGCTGCACCGGTATTGTGAATCGCAAGCTCCCGTGCCCGCACCTCTTCCATAATTCCTGTTCGCCACGTACCCTGTATCAGTGCACAGATCCGTTGATCAGCAACGGCGGCATCGGCAACGATGAAATCTTCGACCGCGAGATCGAGTTGTTTGCGCATCTCGTTGATCCTGCGGATTACTTCGCGGGCATAGCCCTCTGCTTCGAGTTCAGGAGTCAAATGCACGTCCACGTATACCGTGGCATCCGGCATCGGCGCTGAGAACACTTCAGGGGGAAGCTGCTCAGTGAACGTTACATGATCTGTGCTAATCTCGAAGACAGCGTTACCCTCACCGAATTTCACGGTACGCCCGGCGCTGATCTCTGCATTGAGCAGGTTACCATCAGCCGCTTCAATGAGCGTTTTTACGGCAAAGGAATTTTTGCCGAACCCTTTCCCGAGTGCCTTCATGATCGGTTCGGCTTTCCACCCAATCCGTTCCCAACGACCCATCACGACCCGGACGGTCTTTGCATTCGCCCGGTCCTTGCAGACAGCGTTGAGACGCTGACCGATTGCGTCCCGGACCGGTTCTGAGTCTGTCACTACGACAACTTCTGA
>JBAZQT010000030.1:0-36870 GCA_041645055.1 Methanoregula sp.
GAATAAGGTTGCCTTGTCAGAGGGCAGTGCAGGATAGCCATGGGTCGACCAGTAACTGACTACCATTGCCGATGCCATGGGAGAACAGCCGTCATAGACTCCACTCACCTGTTTGAAAAGCGGGACTCCATAAATGTACCCGGAGGATCTCGTTGCCTGGATACTTTTGAGAAGGGATGTGCGCTCTTTGGAATCCATGTCAGAAATAAGAAGCCTCTGTTTGTCCCATTGCGCCCTGATATCAGCTTTTTTCTTTGCCTGCATTTTCCCGGTCGCTTTTACCACTGCTCCTTCCTGATCTGTGACGTCACTCCTTGATTCTTTCACAACTTCATTGGTGTGTTCATCAACAAATACATCCGTTGCTTTAGTGCCGTTCTGGTCATTTACGGAATATTTCCGGTAATACGACAGGCTTCCTAAATAAACGGGTTTTGAACCGATGATGGTAAGTCCCTTTTGCGAAGTATATTTCTCGACCGGTTCCTCATCTGCTGACTTTACATTGTTATAACCCGGCACTCTTCCTTTTGTGATCTCGAGGACCGGATAATTTCTCGTGGTTGCTGAAACCAGAATATACCCGTCATATTTCCCATCAACCATTACTTCAAAAACATACGCCGCTTCCTTGTCATTGAGATCATAGTATGTTTTCGCATGTTTCACGAGGGAGTCTTTCCATTCCGTAAAATCCGGGGAAGTGACCGCCAGATCTTTTGCATTCAGGAGTGCAATTGATTCTGCTTCTTTTATATCAACAATCGCAACTTCATCGGAGGGTTTTTGTGATACACTCACCGTACCGAATTGATTGCTGTTCTCACTTGCGTCCGCCGCACTCACTATCGGTACCATCGCCATCGCTGCTATCAGCAACGTCAGCAATATGATTCCAGTTTTCAGTTTTTTCATAGTTCGTTACCTCTGTACATCTTTTGAGAAATCCCGGAGGCATGATCCAATTTTTTTAGTGTGCAAGGAAGTTGGTTCATGCCCCTGGGCGGACCGGGTTCAACAAAGTTCGTCGCTTGCCAAACCCGACCTCTCTTTTCGGGACAACCCCCGGCTGTCCACGTTTTTGGGATTTCAAAAGGGGAGATATAACGATTCTAACGCAGCCATCTACCGGATACAGGACCTATAATGGACACAAGTAAGGAAGAACTTCACAGGGATGGAGATGTATTATTAGCAGGTAGTCCGGGGGTCCTGACATACCGAACCCCGGCAGGATAGAGACAAAATAATACCGGCCCTCATGATTACCGAAAAAAAAGGATTGGGAGGGTTCTGATTGAGAGGGTTATTCAGGCCAAAGGAAAAATGCTACAAGAGTTATGCCAATTGCCGGTCCTAAAGTAGGTATCCAGCTAATCTTTCCTTCGATGAGGTAACTCAGTATCGCACTTATTGTAAATGCAACAAGTCCTAATAGCAATGAATACATGATTTTTTTCATACGGTTATGTTCCTCTTCAGATAGTTAACAATATCCTAATTGCGCACATGCATAGTCTGCACCAGGACTGCATCCATATTCACTGATGAACCAGCAAACTGCTGCAGCAACAGCCGCACATGCTATTCCGCCAACTATCGTTGTAATACCAGCAAGAACACATAATACAGTAATGCCGACTCCACATCCGACTGCACATGCAACATTGAAAAGTATCTTGCACGCATCACAGATGGTCGTTTTTGGCAGTTCAAGTTCGGAATCAAATTCTTTTACAGTTCCATCTGGATGAATTGTTGCTCCTTTCACGCGAATGCGTTTGAATTTTTTTGTATCTTCCAGAACGGTATAACGTATCAATGATTGAAAGGGACCATCAACCGTACTGTATGTTGAGAGGATCGTGGCCTCTTTCTGGAGTGATCCCTGAATTTCAACGGAGAAATGTTGCATCTCCTTTTGCTTATCTTCAAAGGTAATCTCGTAGTCACCCTGGATTGTCCTGCCTTCCGGTGTCGTTTCTTCGACGGATTTTTTTATTTTAACTTCTTTGGGTTTTTTCTTCATAATTTTCATGGTATATCACCTGTTGTGGTCACAAGGAGTTTTTTAACTCTGTCGGGTCTTGTCTCAGCGGGAAATATTTCAGCTGTCCTCACTATCGGTACCATCGCTATCGCTGCCAGCAACAGTGCCAGCAGGACGACAACTAGTTTCATGCGTTTCGTGGTTTTTCCTCCTTTTCATATACTTCACCCGGAAGGCATGATCCAGTTTTTTTAGTGTGCAAAGGAATCTGGTTCATGCCTAAGGGCAGGACCGGGTTCAACAAAGTTCGTCGCTTGCTAAACCCATCCTTTCTTTTCGGGACAACCCCCGGCTGTCCACGTTTTTGGGATTTCAAAAGGGGAGATATAACGGTTCTAACGCAGCCATCTACCGGATACAGGGATCGTGCTGGAGCCTGCAATCAGAAATCTTTCAAGACCTGCCTCAGAACCATTAAAAATAACCCGGAGTGCGGTGGATTGGAGAGAAAGGGGTATTTTGATTAAACGCTATTCCAGATGCGTTTGAAATTTTTTATAATGAAATAAGAAATTTTGTACGCGATAAATGAGTAGAAAAGTATAGACAAAGCTATGAGTATGAGAATTACCAGGATTTCAGTTATCTTCGATATATCGTCCAATTATACCACGTATCTAAAATCCATCTGTTACTATAAAAAAAATTTGTTTTTTGCACTAACTCACTGAAACGGTAATACGGCTTTGTGCCTGGGGATAGCTTCCAGGTCCCATGACACTTGCAACAACTTCATAAGTACCTGCCTGATTGAATTGTACCGTCCAGGCAGAAGAAAAGGTATCATGTAATGTCACAAAACCTGTTTTACTGTACATATCCCCGGTTTTCCACCAATCCGAAGGTACGGATATATACTGTATTCCTGCCTGTGTTCCGGTATTTAAATTCTGCATGTAGAACTTTTGCCAATATGGACCGAGGAAATTCCCAATTTCTCCCGAGGTGTATATTGATACCTGCTGTCCAATTCCTGCACTACCTGGACCATATGCATTGATTGTCGCATAGGGGAGAAGATCCATTGTTGCAGATGCATTCACTTTCGTATCCTGATTATCAGAAGAAACGATCTTTTCGGTTGAAGAAGCCGACGCTATACTTTGTACATTAGCTGCACTTGCTATCGGAATCATCGCCATCGCTGTTAGTAACAGTACGAACAGGATGACGCCGGTTTTGTGTAGGTTCATTCGTTTTTCAACTCCTTTCGTGTTTTTACATACGTTCCGCTCGGAAGGCACGGAAACTCTTCATAAGAATTTATAATGATGATCTCATGCCTGCGGGCGGGACCGGATTCAACGAAGTTCGTAGCTTGCCAAACCCGACCCTTCTTTTCGGGACAACCCCCGGCTGTCCACGTTTTTGGGATTTCAAAAGGGGAGATATAACGATTCTAACGCAGCCATCTACTGGATTCCAGACCGGTAGACAATCGCGTTAGAAACGTTAAGTGACGTGTTGTAAAACCTGTGGAAGAATGGATCCTGTCGCTTTCAGAATATTTTTGGGTGTTGGGTGAACCAATTTACCATGATCGGCGCAGAATACCTGGCGCTTGTTTCCTGTATCGGATTCCTGGCGTTTCTCCTTCCCGGCTCTCAAAGGAAATATGCTGCTATCGGCGGATGGTTTTTCATTGTCCTGACATTATTTTCATTGCTTCCGGAATATTTCCGGGAGAACAATTTCATGTATCCGGCCATTGCTGCACTGTCTGTCCCGTTTTTTGTTATTACATCCAGGTATCTCCTTTCAGAGAACGAATATGCCATCAACCTTTCGCGGGCAGCTGCTGTGGCGTTTCTGGTTTATGCTCCATTCGGTTTTGACCAGATTCCCCTGTTTGCAGGGATAGGGAACTGGTTAATCTCGCTTGTTGTCAGCCAGATTCTCTGGATACTTGAAACCTTTCATTTTACCGTGGGACTAACATGCATGGATCCAGTTTCTGCACAATCCGTAACCTCTGGAGCCTGTGAAAACCTGTTGAAAAATGTCTTTACCCGCAATGGTTACAGTGTTGAAATCGTTCTTGGATGTACCGGAATCCAAAGCATCGCAATCATGCTGGGTGTTGCTGCTGCGGTTCCCACCCGTCTTTGGCAGAAGGTGAGTGCATTTCTGATAATCGTGCCTACGATATATTTCCTTAATCTTCTCAGAAATGTTTTCGTGATTATGGCATACACGGACCAGTGGTTCCCCTTTTTGGCGGATATTGCGGGCAACAGGTCGCCGGGATACGAGAGCTTTTTCTGGGCTCATAACGTTATTGCAGAACTCCTGGCGCTGGTGTGCCTTGTGGTAATTGCGTACGGCCTCTTTACTATCATCCCGAAACTGGGTGCTTTTGCAAATGACCTTTACTATCTGTACCGGAATGAGGTAAAGAAGGCATTATGGGGAAGAGAAAAAAATCCCGATAGTATTTAAAAAAAAGAGAGAGTTAAAGGCAAACAGGAATATGCACCGTCCCGTTTGAGTCCACAGTCACGTAATTTGCTTTGGTAGTCGTGTCCGTTTCAAACCAGTTCCATACCGTCAGACTTACCGTATAAGTACCGGGCGAATAGACATGGGACGGGTTTGCCTGTGTCGAGGTTGCACCGTCTCCGAAGTTCCAGGAATAACTCGTTACGGGAGGAATCCCGCTCGAATAATCCCAGAACTGCACCGTGTAGGTCCCCGGAGAAGTGGAACAGAACTCAGCATTAAGGAAATATGCATAAGGGGATGCAATTCCTGAGTCTTCTGCATTTTCACACGACCCGGCTGCGCTTGCAACCGGTATCATCGCCATCGCTGCCAGCAACAGGGCCAGCAGGACGATGCCAGTTTTTATGTGTTTCATGTTTTTTCCTCCATTTTTCGATACGCTCCGCTCGACGGTACGAGAAAATCTCCATGAGATTGTGTGATACTTATCTCATGCCTGCGGGCGGGACCGGGTTTTACAAAGTTCGTCGCTTGCCAAACCCATCCTTTCTTTTCGGGACAACCCCCGGCTGTCCACGTTTTTGGGATTTTAAAAGGGGAGATATAACTATTCTAACGCAGCCATCTACCGGATTCCTGACCGGTAGACAATCGCGTTAGAAACGTTAAGAGCCGGATATCGAAATCGCTCACCGGTATACTATGAACGTATCCGGAACAAGTATGGCAATCCTGATCTGTGCCCTTGTGCTCATATCTGGAGTATCTGCAGAGAATGTTGACAACAATGCCGGTTATACCGCGACCCCGGCCGGGAACCTGTCCCTTCCCAAGGCCATTTCACCGATGACCGTTGGTACCATTACCCAGGGACAGACGGACTGGTATACCGTGATAGTCCCTTCGGGAGCCGCATCGATAACCACCGACCTGAACTGGGGATATGTTCCCAATTCGCTCTCGCTCACAGCGATTGCCCCGGACGGCACTGCAGGTCCGTATTACGATGTATCTGACGGTGTAATGGATGGGAGAATCTTCTTAACGATCAGCAGGACCGGCGGGATTGCTCCTGGGACATGGAGATTCAGGGTGTACGGGGAGAGTGTCGTCGGGTACCAGAGTTATAATTTTGTTACCTATTAAAACAAAAACATAAATCTGTTATCCTGTCATGAGGATTATTTATCAATGGAAATCTCTCTGGTGAGGGCGATTGCCCTCTTTTTTTCCATTTTTCTGGTTGCCGTGCCATTTGCCGCTGCAAATACCGGAGGATATGGTGAGACTCCGGGCCTGGCCGGTGCAGTGCCGGATCATCTCCAGGATCCCGTGCCGGTATCATTCTGGGATCTCACGCTGCGGGAGATGCTCATCGGAGTAGTCCTGTCTTTTTGTCCGGTGCTCCTGTACCCGGTTGAGATTTTCTTCTACCTGAAGCTGATATCGGTCCTCGGGTACCGGAAGGTCGAGCAGTATGCAGTCTCATATAACCAGAACCGCCAGAAGATCTACGAGACCATAACGGCAAACCCGGGCGTGAAGTTCAATGCACTGGAACGGCTGACCGGAATAAAAGAAGGGACCCTGAAATACCACCTGCTGGTTCTTGGGATGAAGAGGAAGATTATCTCCTTTGGCAGGGCGAGGTCCGTGAGGTACTTTGAGAACAACGGCCGGTACAACGAGCTGGAAAAGAAGGTGTTTTTACACCTGCAGAACCCGACAACCCGGAGGATCCTCGAAATCCTTGCCTCTTCCCCGGAAGTCTCACGAAAGGAGATCGCCGAGATCGTGGGCATTGCCGGCCCATCGATCTCCTGGCATACGGGGCGGTTGTCCGGTGACGGGATTATCACCACCCGGAAGAATGGGAGGGCGGTCCGGTATACGCTTTGCCCCGCGGGCGCAACTATTTTCAAACGGTATTTTGGGCAGGATGGTGCGGTGGCGACTGGCAGTACGGTGAGTGGAGAGGGTCCGGCGGAGTGAGATTGGGCAGACAGTGTCTGCCGAATGGGTGTTCTCTCCGGCAATATTCACACTTTTTCCAGTTTTAAACCCCCGGAAATGAAGGGATCGTACACAAGTCCGAGAGGATTGTAGGTGCTTAACACAGCTAGTCGTGCATCGCGAACCGCTTCACCGATCGATGCTCCACCGATAAACGATGACAGGCATTTCTGGGCAAAAATCGACGCCATAACTGGGTGTATATTGATCTCTGTACCGATTACTCCTGATGCCTTGTAGGTCACAATTAAGGGCTTGATAAAATCGAGATATTTCCCCGGTCCAATGTCACCGGTATGGCACCCGTTGAGAAATATCAGAGGCCGTCGTTTCTCCCAGGAAGGAATGTCAATTCCCAGGAAAAATGTCGGATCAATGGTGAACTTTTTGTTATTTTCATCAAATATCAATAATGGTACATCCCCATGGGTGGTATCTGTCCCATGACAGAAGAAATAGATGATATGGGGAGGCTGATTTAACTTAACCAGAAGATCTTTTTCATCTTTGGCGAGATCCACCGATGCTTTTTTGAAGCGGTTTTGATCTATTGTTACGATATTTCTGACCGCCTTAAGATGAGCGTCACCAGAGTCAAGCGGCTGAGCTCTCGCGAAAAGAATTTTCAATTCATCGCCGCTCTGGATGCTGTTCCGGATTGAATCACCCGCAACCGATAAAGGGGAACCAATGATATGGCGGAACCCCCAGAAACCCATAGGGCAGACCGTTAATCCGTCAGGATCTGTCTTTGCGGTGCAATTGTTAACAAAACACCTGAGCTCTTTAAGGGATTTTTTATCCTGCAGTGCCTTAAGGAATTGGGGGCACAGGTGGTACCGGCTTGTATCCTGCTGGGTCTTCAGGTTAAAGTCGTATATCATCCCGATCGGGAAGAAATTCTGGGGATTTTCCTTCATGACAACCTGGATGTACGATGTATCCTGTAATATTTCTGAGAAATCCAGTGATTTTTTCAACTGGATGTCCTTGTGTATCTTATCATAAACATTGAACCCCCATGTCGCGAGGAGAATTAATCCCTCTACAAGGCTGTTCAGGTCCTGTTGTCCCCCGTTAAGGAATTTATACTCCGTAGCTTTTCCCGGTACCATCAGGAATGCTGCATCCTTGAGTTTCTCCCGTGCACATGCGATCAATTTCTTCAGTTCGGCTTCCTCAAGGACGATATTCTGATTGATAAACGATCCTTTCCCATCAGGGCTGAATACATAGACCCTGCTGTCACCCTGTGTCGCGATATCAAAGAAGAAACTCGCACGGTGTTCCTGCAGCTGATTGAAAACGTCTGCAAAAAGTGTGTCGGAGATAGTAAAATCCACCTTGGAAGACCACGCGGCCCGCGCTCCCTGGGGCCACGCGTTCTGGACATGGACGGTGACACAACGTGACTGCAACAATATCTGCTTTGTATATACCATACACCGCATGTGGTACTGGCCTTTCTTTAACGATGTCGTAACAGGGAAAAAGAGCCAGTCGGAAAAATGCTTCGCCTTCAGGGTATCGTTTGTCTGGGATCCGGGTTGGCTGACAACATAGGCTCCTTCCGGCCGGATGCCAATTGTCCCGGTATCGAAACCGGGCTTCAGGGAGATGCCTTCATCAATACTAGAGATGGCGATCTGGAGTACGGCATCATTATCCAGATGGACAAGCTCCGTTGGATTTTCATCTCCCGACCATCCCTCGATTTCGCCGACATTCACGATAAAATAATACCCTGACGCCGGCTTCAGGGGAGTAGACACCGCGATCGGATGATCGGGGTCATTCTCAAGGACAAAACCGGTATTTACATACCGGGAAGCGGTGTTTTCATTACCTGATACATCCATTGCAACGTTCCCGTCCATGGCATGCACGGATGCAGATTCATTGGGGACGTGGCGCTGAAGCATTTCAAACATCATGCCATTGTTGTCCAGACGCAGGTTATGTCCGCTAACATGCGATTCGTGAATACCAGGTGTGGCAATATCTTTCTTGACGGAATATCCTGAGGCTTTGTCCATCGCCCCTATTGTCGCAAACGAAACCTTCGGATCATCGGATTTTACTAAAATATGTAACCGGTCAAGAATACGGTCATCGGGAACCAGGGTAGAAACCCTGATGATGTGGCTGAAGTCGAAATTCCCGATAGATAGCACGCCCAGATCATCCTCAACCGGCGACTGGTCCAGGAGATCCAGAAAATGGTCCCGGATTTGGTCCTGACTGTCCTTATCCAGACTATGCCAGAATTGGCCGTCCCGGAAAAGTTGTCCGAACTGGTCCAGGGCAGCGGTTTTTTCACCTACCGATGGCGAATCCAGCCGGTTGACAAGGGCGCTGATATTCCGGGGGGTTTTGTTATCGATATCCATATCTCGTGCACCCTCCTTTCTCTCACGCAAATCCTCTTGGTTATTTATTTTGGAGGATCCTCGACGCCCATTATGCGAACCGGCGGTTGGAAGTCAGCGGGAATATAATAAGGATCAACAGGTTTTTTTCTCCGTCCGTCAAGGAAAAAGTCAATCTCAAAGTTCGGCGAGCGCCAGACGAAATACAGGATCACCAGGAAATACCCGAAGAACCCGACTACAAGACCGATACCATAGGCACCGAACATATCTGATTTTGCCGGGAACAGGGCAAGGATGGTCGCGCCGCCCAATGCCCCGATAATGGTTACCAGATCATTCAGCTTGATGTCATCTTTCCGGTACCGGTTGATATAATACAGATACCAGCCGAACAGAGCACCAAAACAGAATGCTCCGATGATTTGCAGTACATAGGAATAGTCTACCATGTTCATTCTCCAATTGAATGCGTGTTTACAAATCCATAACGAAGGTACAACTGACGGCGCCAGAGGATGTGGACCATGAATCCGGGAATAAAAGCGGCGATGAGGACGATAATTGCAGGGGAGCCAGCGAGATACCAGATATCAGCGAGGGTGAGCAGGGCAGCCACCGATATAGTCAGGATCGTTCGCTGCGGGTTGTGAACGCGCCCATACAAACCCCCCAGTAACCACCCAAGAACAATGCCGATTCCAGCAGTCCCGAGCACGGAGAGATCCATACGGAAAACCAGCTACGCAGAGAATTTTCTTTACAAAATCTCAGCAAAAAGGATCATTACAGCGTGAAGATAAAAAGGTTTGTATTTGATTTTCATTATTACCAAGCGTAATCGTCAGTAATTCAATTCCTCATGGAATAAGACCGGAGCAATCTGCTGGACCTGAAATAACCAATAACACGAAAATTATATTATGCCGGAAGGAAAGGATTTCTTATTGACCCATAAGCCTGGTTTCATCACCTGCTAACCCTGAACTATGATCGCTCTTCCGTTTCCGCCTCCCAAATACTGCTAATTATTGCCTCTGGTTCTCCGACGTAAAAACTCCAAATCCGACCGAATTATTACCGCATTTTCCTGAATTATTACCTCAAAACCGGAAAGAAAAGGGAAAACGGGGCATTTTACGGGCGTATTTCGGAGGTACTCTAAATACAGGGATCATACCCCCGGAGGGATAGTCCCTTTCGTCGGGGGAACTTCGGATTTGAATCCAAAGGAAGATCCGTCTCTGCCAGATGAAAAAAAGAGTGATCTTTTCCTACACCATAGCAGCTTACACGCTTGCAGCGGTTTTCCCTGCAAGCGGCTGACCATCCCGTCCCAGCTCGATAAGACATTCCGCAATAAGACGGAAGAACCGCCATGTGCCATGCCTTGAGCGGAGCCAGAGTTCACGCGAGATGGATTCATGCTTCGTGATCAGGCAGAGCCGATTCAGGGAGTCTTTGAATTCCCCTGCGAGTTCTACTACCGGCGCATGAATATGTGCACAATAAGAGACACGTACGAATACTACCGGCAGGACAGATACGATCGTGAAATCATACAGTTTTTCCGGACCACGCCCGGCAACCTGGATGGCACCCCGCTGGCGTGCAATAGGTATCGCATCCGCCAGAGCCCGGTGCGACGGCGGTCCCCGGCTCATACCTCACACACCGGATCCGGTTCACCGGAATTATTCCGGTGCTCCACGATGGAATCCCGGGAACTTTCTCCGGTAACCCGTGGCGGGGCAAGTTCCTTTGGCAGGGATTTTGTCCGGATGGAAATGTTGTAATGATGCCAGTGCGTCCGCTTCACGCTGACCCGGTAGACCGAATCGCCTATCCGGTTGATCTGCCGGGCAATTGCCCGGGGCAGCAGGTAGAGGGGGATTCCCCCCTCGGTCACGGATCTACACTTTGGCATCCCGTGCCCGACTCCTCCTTCGGGGCGATCCATCAGCGGTTTTCCTCGTTGCTATCATCATCCTCGTCCGGGTTCTTTTGTGTTTTCCGGTGGGAGCGTGACCGGAAGCCGGTGCCGAGTATCTCTGTCTTCCGGGATACCTCCTGAACCGGGGATAATGGCTGTTTTTCTTTACTAACCAGAATGGTATCCTGTCGGATACCGGCAGGAGCGTTTTTACTTCTGTTTGTGGATTTTATGCTATCACTTCCTTTGTTGTCAACCCGAAGACGGGAAAATCTTCATAAAAAAATACGATGATTATCATGGTCCTCTCGGGCAGACCGGGTCTTTTTGCGATGTTCGTCGCATCGCTTTGACCCGTTTTTTCTTTTTTTGGGACAACCCCCGGCTGTCCACGAATAGGGGTTTTGTCACGCGTTACATAACGATTCTAACGCAATCATCTACCGGATCCCTGAATGGTAGACGATCATGGCATACCTTCCGATCCTCGGCCTCATAACGCAACCATCTACCGGATCTTTGAATGGTAGACGAGCGCGTTAGAAATCTTAAATGCCGGATTAAGGAAATCCCTTCTGGGATGCCCTTAGTCCGGCGGGGGCGAATGTCTTTTAGGCAGCTCCTATTTTACTTAGGGTTGACGCTCAAAAGGGGCTCTGCCCCTCGGCCAGCCTGGGCCAGCCCCCGAAGAGTCTCCGGATAGAGACTGAATTAACCATGAGCATAAAGGAATCTGACTATGAGCGTCTTTAAGAAAATGTTACCGGTTATTATTATCACCGCCGTTTCGATTGCGGTGCTTCTTTCCCTGATGATGAACGAGTTTTACAACTATGGTCTCAGCTATATGGCGGTAGTTTTTGGTTTCTGTGCGGTCGGTGTCCTGCAGATATCGAGCATCTACATGACTGAGAAGGTGAAAGAGATGCCCCAGCCTTTGAAATACTGGTGAGTCTGACGGTTTGTGGCGGGGTATGTACTCTCCCGGAGAAATGAGAGCAAAGATGATGAGCCTAATGGGAATGAACGAGGAAGGCAAACGTTGACCTCTCCAATAGAAAGATTCCAAAAAACCTATATAACAGTAATGTTATGTATTTTATAGAATATTATATCTGGCAAGATCGATAGTTATATCATATCTAGCCTATTGTATTGATCTTGATCGAGGGGGGGTAAGTTGATCGCGGGAGAAGTTCGGAATGTCGTCAGTACCGATGCGCCATTTGACAGGACACAAAGTCGAGAAAGTGATCGCTGTAACGTTCGTCCAATGTACGATGGGGATCTTGCCTTTCTGAGGCTTTTCGAAAAAGGTGGAACTATTACCGATGAGACCGATTTGGCAACGGCCGAACGATTGGCCGCAGTTGGACTGGTTCGTTTTGGAACCAGTGTTGAAGTTGACATCGAAAAAAAGACAGTTAATGTTGTGCAAACCTTAAAAACAACTCAACGTGGAAAAGAGATATTAGAATTTTGAAAGATTTTATTCAATGATTTAGTCCCCTTTTCATGCCAGATACCGGTACTTCAAAAAAAAATACTATCACAGTTTGTACCGGACATATACCGCATTTAACATCTCGCCTTTTTTATAAAAATCGCTGGGAAGAGCGCATTGTTGGAGGGAAAAATTTAGCAATAATTAACGAGGGGGGATATTCAGGAAAAATTTATTTCCAAAGGCCGGGTCCTAAAAAAGATGCCAGCAAATTTAACGAAATGAGAATTGTTGGTTTTAATGGGGATGTCGTAGAACGAACCAAGATAAAAAAAATTCGTGACGATGTTAAGAGTTTTCCCTATATCGCAACATGTCGACCAGTGGATGATACGAACAAGACTGAACACTTATTTTTTGTTTTGAAATTTGACGACAGCAACTGGAATCATCTGGACTCTATCTATATATTCAAGAGAGTTTGTTGGAATGATCACAAAAAAGCCTATTTATTTCTTAAAAATTTATATTCGGATACCCCGGAGGATAAACCAGAAAATAAGAAAGTTCTTTTATTATACCTAAGCATTGTAAAGGTTGAATGCCTGACCGACGATGGTCACATCACCGTTAGAATTGACAAAGACAATCTTTTGACCAATCATACACCCGGTAGCAGTTTCGGGCAATATCTTAAAGAAAGTTATATGGTCGTTCGGGATTTTTTGCACGAGCATACCCATCACCCGAATCCTAGTAATAATCCAGAGGATTCAGTTCCCGATAGTCTTGTTATCCCTTTTTTTCACGACGTGGTGTTATCAGAGTCAGGTGAAATTATATCCCCAATTATTAACCAAAATGTAATTAACAATTTGATTACCATCTATCAATCATCATTGGTTCATCACATCGAACAAACAACGGCCCTTTTGAACCAAATAGATCAAAAAGACGACTTCAAGGAGCCGGATAAATATATTCAAGTTCTTTCTTTGTTAAAGGAAGCAGATGGCATTTGTGTGTATTTCCATAAATATATCAGAGATTTAGAAAATAATACAAAAAATGTAAAAAGACTACAAAGGAAATCTCAGAAAAATAGTAGTAAAAGGCCAAATAAAGAGGCTGGTTCAAAATTAGAGGAAAATAACATCACTGCCAAATCAGAAATGGAGATTAAATCGTCCGAAAGTCAAAAATGCGAACCACAAATTTCATACAATAATTTAAACTTAAAAAAATTACGTGATGATCGTCATCAAAGTGATGATATGAGTCGCGTATTTCAAACGTTATACACGGAAGTAGAAACAAGATTGAATGTGTTTCAAGCTTCCAGAGCTGTTGAACAATCTCACGCAAACGGGCAAATAATTGCTCAATCCGCAAGGGTTACATCTCAATCCCAGAGAATACTATTTCGATCAGAAAAAATATTGTTCATTACTCTTTTCTTAACGGGGATAATCATAATTTTTACATTGAAAGATACTATAACAAGTTCGATTGCGTTGTATTGGGTGGTAGGGCCATATCTCCTGATAGGTCTCGGTTTATACTATGCAGCGTATTGCTGGTATGGGGAGCAACCTGATCCCAAATCAATGACGGCACCTAAAGCAAATTAGATATTCACAAATTGAATTTCAGATGTTTTTTTATTAGACTGGTTCAGTCTTATCCCCTTTCTGAATTAATTGCATTCAGAAATTCTAGCAATTAATGAATATTGTTTTATGTTCGGATTTCACCCCGGGCTGGCAACGCCTGATACCTCTACAAAATCGACCATCGAAGTACCTGAAGGAATCCGGCTTTAAAATTCTATTGCATAAATTCAATCTCATTACGTTGTAAAAAAACGACAGATCTTTCAAAAAACTAGCATCAGTCTGAATCGGGTAACTAATGATATGTTTTAGCTCGTTGAGATTGCGCGCCTCAACGGGGGAAGAATTATTTTTAACGTAAGCAGGTGACTGGTGATTATCCCGGAAAGCCGGAGTGCCTTGTCAGATTATAGGTTTATAGCCGGGGGTGGCCACTCTGGATTTTTTATGGGTCCGGGTTGACGAAATTTTGTCACCAGTGCACCGGAGTTAGTGTTGGCGGCGGGGAGGATAAATCTATGCACATAGTGGGAACCGTTTTCTATTTGTGCACCAATCCCTAAATGTGCATAAACTCAATTGGGAATCATGGTTCAGAAGGAGATAATTATTAAATCCCGGTTCCATCATGGTTCAACTACTCTCGATCTCACAATCCCTTCTGAAGTTGTTAAGACGAAAGAGATTAATCCTGGCGATTTTTTTCGGCTGACTACTAAGGAAGAAAATGGCAATCTGGTTTTACAATACGAGCGGGTTTATAAAACGAAAGCGTGAGTGGGTTGACGCTCATTGGGGCTCCGGTACAAGACGCGAGGGCTAGATCCGGACGATTCTGATCAATCCATACAGTGAGTTTTTTCCATTTTCGCAAGAACAAATCAAAAGACCTATCGTGAGAAAACGACGATGGTGATATGATCTACCATGCTAATTGAGTATGATCTCACAAAAATTGTTAATAAAAGTTTATCCAAAGAAATCATTTCGGAATACAAACAAAAAGAAAGATCGTATTGGAAATTAATAAAAAAACATTCTCCCAATTATTCGTGGATTTTTGATAACAAAGTAATTCTTAATTTGATATTTGTTAGTGTTTTTTACCGTAGAGTGATTCATCCAATGGAAGAAACGGTAAAATTCTATAAACTAATTAATGATCCTTTGCTTTATGAACCAAACACGATAACATTGCAAAAGCCACACGATATTACATTAAAGAAAATTAGAATTGGCATCAGTCAAATCGATAAAGGAGATGATTTGAAACAAATTGATGTCAATATTCATGAAATTCAAAAAATTATTACTGATTTTGAGGAAGTCTCAAACATATTTGATATTCCATCAAAGATTTTTTTCTATAATTCGATTGATGAATTCTTACAAAATCTCAAGCTTTATGTTGGGGTTAATAATGAATGAGCAAGAATTTTTACAAAAGAAAGAACAATTCGAAAATGAATTGCGTTCCTTCTTTGATAACGATCGAATGATTATAAAAACTAACTCTGAACGATTATGTCATTTTTTTGAATTGGCGTGTTATTCTCGATTTGTAGAGTACTATCGTAGTCAAAATTTTAAATTAAAATGTCACTTAAAGAATAATGAAAATGTCTTCCGATTCAAGGCCACGACTCAAGGTAAACCAAATAAATATTCATATTTTCGAATTTCTCAAAATGCAAGTGTCACCGAAGGGGAATCTCGTAAATATGATGTTAGAGCAAATATGCCCGTGAAATCTTTTTTCGATAACTGCAAATATACTCCAGATATTGTTGTCTCTCTATTTTCCGATGATGAGGATATCAAAGTTATCGAGAATCAAAATTTAGTAACATTTTGTGAAGTAAAATATCTCAAACCTCATCCAGAAATGCTTGCAAATTTTATCGGACTATTACATGAAATTACCCCCAATTTGTTGAGTGGACCAGAAATTTGTCCAGGACTGCACCCAGCACCTTCGTTGATTGCATCGGGTCGAAGCAGCGAAAATGTCAATGATATTGTTACTGGTATGCTGAATCGATACACCGTGAATTTCGCTCTAAATTATGAAAATAATTCAGAGGGTTTAGTACCCAGTAAAAGAATTCATGAACAATAGTCTCTTTAAAAATTTCTTAATAACAATCAGAATGGAATCCGCACTCGATGGTGAGAGGGAATGCGGGGGGAAAGTGATTCTTTTTTAAACGGCTCCGCCCCTTGCCGCGTGGTCAGCGGGATGTGTGGGGGATTAAAGAAAATTCAAGCTTCTTCAGATTTCGTAACGAAGGAGATAGAAATATCATTCTTTGATAAAGGCTGACAATTTTTTATTCTGTGGGACTGCTTTCGATACTATTTGTATCATATCACCGATACCTTTAGCTTTGATGAATCTGAAACGTTCATTCACCAAATTCCCGAGTACTAGTCGATATTTTTTGCCCGCGATAACAGCAATTATATCGTACTCTAAAAGATCTTGTTTTAGTTTCATTTCGACATCGGGTCGAATTTTTTCTACATCACAGATAGTTTTCAAGCGTTGATCATATGTTGTGATTAGGTGATCGGGAGTAATAAGGCCGTGTTTTGCGGAAATAATACGATAATCAAAATGCATTGCTTCTGCATAAACTCTCACTTTTTTGAAGAGAGTGCCTTGATAAAGTTCCTTTGCTTTTACTTTTCCATTCGATGCATCATCACAATTAAGTTTATTTTTCGAACAGCCAGTTATAATTAAAACTCTTTTTTGCCCTTTTAAGAAGTCGAGGTTTGTTCGCTCAAGAGATCGGTCTCGCTTTTCTGATTCTTTTTTCTTACATCGCTCTAATTTTATCGGATCATGTAAAATTTCATTAAAAATAAAAACATTATGAAATCCTCGCCGTCTATTCCGGTTATTTCCACGGAATATGGCAACATCAATTTTTATCTCTTTACAAATTGGACAAGGACATTGCTTCCAGGGCTTGGCTTTTAATGTGCGTTGATAGTAATGCAATAATTCAGGATCCTCGTGCATTCTCTCAATGAATTCTTTTAATTCTGCGATAACCTCTTTAAGAGAGATATCATCGTTATCGTATTTTCTTAAAGCGTTAAGACAAGAATTTGATAAAATTTCATATTCATCGGGATTGATGAACTCTAACTTTTCCTTCGCTAATTTTGAGGGGATCCGGATTGCTGAATATCCAGTCCACGATTGATCAATATAATTGAATTCTGTATGTGGGGAAGTCAACCAAGCCTTCCGAAGATGAGATGACGAGTCGAACGAAGTTGAAATATCCATAGACTCAAGTTCTTTGAATTTCGAGAAAAGTGAATATCGTGCTACTCCAAAGAAATGAATAAATTCTGGCTTCTTACTTGTTTTTTTAATATCCTCTATCAAGGCATCGATTAATTGAATAATGAAAGATGTCTGTGTTCGTACTAAACTACCAAAAGCAAAATGTCGAATTCCCTTTTTGTAGAATTTATTGAACATCGAAAGATAATCTTGTATATCTGCACCCTGAACCGCAACAATTAGTTGAAAATGTTCTTTATATTTCTTCTTCCACTCATCGTAAGCTTCGATACCATTCTTAAATGTGATATCAATTCGTTGTTGATTTTGATCTTTATGCATTGGAACAACAAGATGGTCAATGCTTACACCGTAATTAAAACCCAAATCACTATAGATTTTTAGTACATCTGGTGTTTTATACGGGGGAATTTCTTTATCTATATACGAGAAAGCACCACAATCCGCAAGAATCTCAAAATCCGGGCGCAATCCAAGAAACTCATGAATTCCCTTATTAAGAATCGATTGATATTTTTTTGTGTTTTGCTGAAGAGTCGCAATAGAAACAAGAACTCCATCGAAAGGGACATTCTCAAAAATATCCCACATATAGGAATCATTTTCCATAGGATTTGCATTATGCATCATCGAATGGGTATCTGTTAAAAAATCATAGCCAGGATCTACCCGGTCGTCCCACTCGGGGATGAAGAAGCGCATAGAATGATAAATAGTTATTGTTTAAGGGGGAATAAGATTTTGATATTGATCAAAATTAGGGATATCGCATTGGGAAATGATTTCCTACAGCAGAACAATCCCAACGTTTATCACAAATTGTACATGTCTCTTCATCTGGCATTACAGCAGGAGGGTTCCATTGATCATGAGCCTTACAATCTTCAATTTCTCTTACAGTCTGGCAAAATTTTTCAATTGCATTTGTGATATTTGACAAATTCTCTGGATTTGTAAAATCTATCTCAAAAATTGCATTATCAGGTCTGGAAGAAATATTAGATTTATCCAATTCATTAACAAAATATAAATTTGCTTTCAAAGGATACTGTCCCATTTTAAGACGATAAAGCTCAGCATAAACCATCATTTGAAAAATATATCTTTGAAGCTTTGTTTTTCCAGAATCCGTTGAAGGGTTTGGATATTTTGATCCTTTGTAATCCCAAATCTCAACTTGAGCAAATTGCGTTGTTTCTGTTTGTTGAGTTGAGCTACTTAATACATCGACAACGCCTTCCAAAATAAAATTCCCATGAGTGCTTTGAAAATTACATTCTGTATCAATAATTCGAGGGTATAAAGTTGCACCCTCAATTTGATTAAATTTTTTTATTACTCTCAATGCTTGAACTCGTAACCCAGAATTGATGTGATGTAATCCCTTTGCACGTAAGCTTTGATCAACAGCATTAAAATATGCTTCAACCTCATCATCAGTGGGCAATATTCCTCTATGTGCAGGATTTAATGATCCCGAATAATGTAGGTGTAATTTATCGAGAACTTGATGAATAATTTGTCCGTACCAAGCCTGGACTACATG
This sequence comes from Methanoregula sp., assembly GCA_041645055.1. Taxonomy (GTDB): domain Archaea; phylum Halobacteriota; class Methanomicrobia; order Methanomicrobiales; family Methanospirillaceae; genus Methanoregula. Next base: position 18,733 of record JBAZQT010000030.1, read on the forward strand.
AGCCGGAGTATATTTTCTATGGGTAAAAAAACCATACTGCCTCCTACAAATTTGAAAAGATAGTATATCTCCAGTTACACTGTATCGTGGGGTTGTCTGTCTTTCGGGTCGCAAATTAATTTGATTACGAAGTTCTTGGTAAAGACGCCCGGTCATATAAGACACCTCCTGAATCATTCATGATTCTAAAATAATTTACATAATCTTGATTCGCATAGCCATAAGATTTTTTTCTATGACGTAGTGGAATAATGTGAATTAATGCATATTGGGGTCGAGAATATGCAACAAAATAGAATCGAATTAAATCCTGAGCTGCTTTTTGAACCGGGGTCAGATTAACAAACGATGGAACTATGCGGTAAGGTATAAGTTCCTCTTCTAGTCGTATAGTTGAATCAACACGTGGTGTATCATCCAACCCGAAGACAAAAACAAATGGAAATTCAAGTCCTTTCGCTTGATGGACGGTCATTATTGGTAATCTGCCACAGGGACAAATGATCTCCTCATCCTCTGGATCATTCATACCCTCATTGACTAAAAATCTGATGAGCTCAAAATAAAATTGTTGTCTCCATAAAAAGCTAATACCTTCGTTAGGTCTCGCACTTCTTTTCAACTGACCTCGATTTGAGCCTACGTGACCTGGAATAGGTATTGATGAATATGATTCAATGATTTTTGTAAGTTTTCCAAGACGATACGTTTTTTCAGGATCTTCTTGCCATTGTCTAAAAGGAGCATGTGCTAGAATCCGATAAAAAATTTCTAAAATTGAAATATTTAACCAAGTACTCGGAGGGAAATCCTGATCTATACGCTGAATGGATTTGTTAACATAGTGATTTAAATCGTGTCCAGATGGAGTGACAACAAAATTATCATAAAATCCAAGCCAATTTTGAATTTTATTTTGGAGTTGTGGACTGTTTAATGTATTTAGTGCACTTGATTGAGGATCAATTATTTTTATTAAAGCTCCGATGGCTAATTGGATTTCCTCTTGATCCATGAATGATTTAGAACGTGGATTATATGATGGAATATTTTGATCAGCTAGAGCAGTCATGAATGGACCGGCGTTTCGCGAATTATCCCGAACGCTTCTCATTAATAATACACATTGTGAAGGATCTTGGATAATTTGATTATCCAGTAAACTTCTTACAAAAATTGCAAAATTTTGGGCAGAAATATCGATTGTTCTTCCCATGATATACCCAAGAGCTGGATATGTTCCCGTGATCGAACTGTTTGAATCTAGGGCTGGTTTACCGGAAGTTCTTGCTCCTTGAACGTTCATCTCAGGAAAAACACGTATATAATTGTCAAAAAAAGATACGATATGAGAGTGAGAACGATAGTTTTTACTCAAAAATTTTTTATTATGTATTATGGTTTGTCGATCAACCCCCCAAAATCTTGAACATGCTTGATCGAATGTGACCATGCAATCGACGCTTCCACCTCGGAATCGATATAATGCCTGATCATCGTCTCCGACGATACATAAATTATGCGATGATTCGCATAGTTTTAAATAAATTTGTTCTTGTATTGGATTCGTATCTTGATATTCATCAACCATGACGTATTTAATTCCCGGCGTAATTATTGATTCGTTACCGTTAATAAAAAAATGTCCAAGTTCGGAATTTAAAAAAATTAAGAATTTTTGTTGTAAATTTGCATAATCGATCCTTCCATGAGTATCCATTTTTAAAAGATAATCCTCATAAGCTTCGACCAATAATGGCATTGGTTGATTGGCGGTATTTAATTGAGCTAAATTTATCCTGTCTTCACTGATTCGATTGAAAATTTTTGCAACTGCCTTTGCATGTGTAAATTTATTTGAAAAATTTCCCCATAAATAATTGAAATGATCCAAAAGGGGAGCGAATCTCTCCTTGTCAGATCGAGAGAAAATAATTGAATGATCATAAATGAAAAAGAGCTGTTCAAAATCATCCATTAATCTAACATTTTCAAATTGCGGGAATTTGTATTCCTGCATAATATCCGTACAAAGACTATGAAGAGTCCCAATACGTAATTGGTGAATGTCGATAGTTCTTTCCAATTCTGGAAATCTTGCATATATTACCGGTAAATAATTTAATATCCTATCCATCAGGTTTTTTGCAGCTTTTCTTGTAAAAGTTGTAATAATAATAGATTTTGGAGAGACATCATCAACAAAAATTAATTTTAAGGTTCTTAAGACTAAAACTTCAGTTTTTCCAGATCCAGGTCCAGCAATTACCCATAAAGGATCATCGAGATGTTGAATAATTTCTTCTTGTTTTCCTTCTATAGGATTACCAAAAATTGGTTCTATTATTCGTTTGAATTCGGGATATTCCATCTGAAATCTCCATATCCGTACTTTGAATTCAATTATTCTAATAGATAAACATGTTTATTGAATTTTTGCCAATGAAAAATTATTATACCATATAGAGTGATTAAAAAATCAATTTCTTCAAGAACTTGAACAGCTCTGCCTAAAAATTTGGAATTTTATCTTCAAAAAAAAGTTTTTATGATTTTTATTTTATCATGCTATAATAGAATTCAATATTTCCAAGTCGATCTGGGGTTTATTCAAATCAAGAGACGTATCAAGAGCCTGGCTACAAAGTGAAATTACTCTTCGGGTATTTCCTTGCGAATGAAAGAAAATCTGTTCAATCGAATCATCAGTAAATGGAGACGACGAATTGTTTCGTTTTTTTCGCTTATTATTGAGATATGATACAAGAAGCATCCGGATTTTTTCCTGATCAAGGGGCTTGAGATTCGCCTCTTTCCCGATTCGTTCTGAGAATGCATGATACTCAGTAACAATATTTTGCCAAACTTCCGGTGCACAAGCGATGATGAGTGATAATCCCTCGCCGTTGAGATCGATAATATGCCGGAGATAATTGAGCATTTTTTGTTTCTTTAATAATGGGAGTGTTTCAATATACTCAAATTCATCAATGAGGAGTATAAGAGAAGAAAAACCGAGCTCTTTAAGAATAAATTTTAAAGCTCCCAATGCTCGGATAGAATTAGTATCATTGATATTTTTTCCAAGAGAAAGCTCCTGCCGTTTTGTATATTCTACACCCTCTCCGCAAAGCCACTCCCAGGAATAGATGGAGTTTTCTTCATAAGATAATGCGATAAAGGCTCGTGTGTAATCGACGAATTTAATTCCATCATTGAGTCGTTGAATGGCCTTAGGAACAATATCAGAGATCAAAACCTCCCCTTTTTCAATCTGTTTCCAACCCTGACCTTTCCTGATTTTTTCTTCTATTAATCCTTCTTTTGATAATTGGTACGCGATGAGACCGAGATATTCTTGGGAGATGTGTTTGACAAAAGAATATCCAAGATCATACATGAATTTTGTATAGATATCAAGAAAGTTCTCCCCTGGTTGAGAAATATATCCGACACAGATCGGAGTATCAGATTTTTCTGAAAATTGATCACGAATATGGAATTTAATGAATTTCAACGTATGACTTTTTCCATTCCCATATGAGCCCGTTACGATTATATGATTTGACTGTCCAGAAAGTACAGTCGATGATAAGACCGAATTAATTTTTGTGAGAACCTCATCCTGTCCGATATACACATTTGGATGTTCGTCAGGAACCCCAGAAAATGGAAAGGGATTTCCCACCAGGCCATACTTTGAGTAGTCTTTGTTTTTTAATGTCAATGTAAATTCAGTCAATGAGTTCACCGCCGTGATACGCAACATAGTAATATAATTTTGGTCCAACTTTCAGGCCGTTGAGATACTGATTTGATGACAGTTTCATCGTTATTTTGTCAGGTAGTTCGAGAAAATGCACATTCTTCACTTTATTTGCTGATCGTTTGGCATGAGTCGTAACTGGAGCTCCTGCAAGCTCAATCTTTCCGATATTTTTCATACACAGCTGAATGAAGCATGAATCAAATGTGTCCCGGGAAATCCGCAGATTCTGGCAAACGAACTCACGGATCTTAGGAATTTCCACATATCTTTGCCTGAGAGAAAGTCCGGTTTTGATATTAAGGGATTGATAGGAATCAAGAAAGGCGGGGATAAGGGGAGCAGATAACTCACCTACGGTAAAATATTGGTTGGTGAAGATGTTGCGCTGAATGGAACCAATTCGTTCTCCCCAGTCACAAAGGACCTGGCGGGAAGCTTCATTAAAAGGAATCGTTGAACTCGATAAAGCCGCGAGGATCTCTTCAGATATCGCTGGTTCGATTGATTGGAGAACAGAATAAAATGTCTGATAAAAGGAATAATTCATCATCAACATATGAATGGCCGGCCAGTTATTGAGACGAACATTTTCTAAAAAATAAGTGCATTGCGATGACGGATAATAACCTTCATGTTTTTTCTTTATAAGTCCAATATTGACCGTTTCCTCAGCAATCTCCTTTGCCCGTGATGCAGATGAGGTTAAAAATTCTGCAAGTTCTTGACTCGTAAATTCACTGGTCTTTTTTGCAAAATAAGCTGTTTCAACAACACGGCTCAGTGTAACCGGGCGCATGGTTAATCTCATACAAAACCTCCTGCCTTTGCTTTTGCATACTTGTAGGCTGCTTTGATCTGGGGAGTTCTTTCAAATCGATAATCGAGATAAGATTCCAGATCGCCATCAAGCATATGCATCTTTAATTTCCGTATTTCGTACGAGATCATCCAGAGATTATGCATCCCGATAAGCTGGCGCTGGGAACGCACCTGATCAAAGGAATTTTTACTGCAAATGGGACACACACAAGGGAGCAATTCCGTTTTCGGAAGGTCTTCGAAAGGTGTTGCGCCTTGTTCCGGTGCAAAATACACACGATGAGATCCTGCTGTAAGAAATGAGGAGGAATCGAAAGAATCTACGCCGATATAGGTCAGCAACGGTATCATTGCAGGACCTCCCAAACCAAAAACATGCAATGGTTTTTCACCAGCCCGCTTTCTCAGTGCTATTACAAGATCGATGAGATTGCGATAACTCGATCGTTTGAAAATCAACCCTCCAATTGCAAATCCATTAAAATTACCTTTCCTTTTCAGATATTCGATCATATTGATCATCACTTTAATGTCATTGCCTTGAATGACAGCATAAAGAAGCATATCCTCTCGTTGTTTGTTTTGCGATGCTATGATGGCATTTTTCACAGATCTCTGAATATATTCAGCATGCATGCTTTGAGAAATATTATCACTCATGAGAATGGGAGAATCCAAAGTAGCCGCAATATCAGCACCAATATCTTCCTGAATTTTTAATATTTCAAGAGGATCCATGACGATGTTATTGAGGCGACTCTGAAGACCGCCACTATCAGCAAAAAAAATTCCATTGAATTGAAAATGTTCGTGGAGACCCTTGGAACTGATTCGCTTGAATTTATCTGACTTACTCAAGAGATATGAATTTACGAGCATGGTTTTCATTTCAGGGATCTCATGCCAATATTTTGGACACGAACCTGTCCCTTTTTTATTCAAATGATAAACAGGAAAAAAGACCGGTGTCTCTAAATTCCCGTGCGCAGTCTCGATTATTTTTATTTTCGGCACCATTTTCAAATACTCTACCCATTCATTAGACTAATCATTTGTTAGACTACTCATAACTATAAGTATTTTTTGAAATAAGTCTACAGCGAACACAATGGTTACACCATTATCGAAATATCTCTTCCAGAGTTATTGCTCGTTATACTCATCTTTCGGTTACGAAAATTTTGATTTTCAAACCGCGATGAAGGTTCTCAATCATGATGAGAGTTACACCGGCCAAATCCTTTCAAAATTAGAAAACGACGGCTGGATATCAAAACGCCAGGAGATATCTGATGCCCGTAAGAAGAGCTATCGGCTCAATGACATCGAGAAGATAATTGAAAAAATCGGGAAAAAAGGACGAGATAAAAAGTGAGCCGAAATGCGGTCATCATTTTATCAGGAGGGATGGACAGTACAACTCTCCTTTACGATCTCATCGAAAAGAAATACACAATCCATGCAGTCACTTTCGATTATGGACAGAAACATAAAAAAGAGATTTCCAGCGCTACAAAAACCTGTGAACGATTAAAGATCCCGCAGAAAATAATTGATGCAAATGTTCTGAATGATCTCGCACCATCTTCACTGACGCGTGCCGATTGGAAAGTCCCTGAGGGGAACTACGCTGATGATAACATGAAGCAGACCGTTGTTCCCAACAGGAATATGGTTCTTCTTAGTCTTGCTGCGGCCTTCGCAATAGGGATCAAAGCCAATCATCTCTTTTACGGCGCTCATTCTGGAGATCATGCAATTTATCCAGATTGCCGGCCGGCGTTCGTGAACGCGATGACAACAGCGTTTCATCTCTGTGATTGGAACGATCTAACCTTAGTTGCACCTTATCTTCAGATGTCCAAAGGAGATATTGTCAAACGTGGATTGTCACTGGGTGTTGATTATTCCAATACTTGGACGTGTTATAAAGGCGGGGAAAAATCATGCGGAAAATGCGGTTCATGTGATGAGCGGTTAGCCGCGTTCCGAGAAGCGGGAGTGGATGATCCGTTAGAATATCTATAATTCAACATTTTTGTATATCAATATAAAATTATCATCGAATTTAAATATTTGATTTGCATGATTGTTATTCAACAATATCATAGTGTGATGATGACCTATGGGTAGATACGGAGAATGTGCAATTCTTGCAACAAAAATATTAGATGAGAAAAAAACGAAAAATCCAAGGGACGCTTGGGAACTAGCCATTTCGAAATTAATAAAGAATGATCCGAGTGAGTGGGTTATGAAGAAGGGATGTCCACGAGCTGCGTTCCTTAGCCTTTGTGAAGAGGGATGTATTCGAGGTGTAGAGTGTGGAAAATATACTCGATCAACAAAAAATAAAGAATATGTATTAAAGGCTGTGAAGGAATTAGGTCAAATCTCAAAACCTGTCAAACAACTAGAATTGTGGCGAAAAATTGGAAACCAAATTGCTCATTCGGGGCAGATGGATGTTGTTCTATCTCTGTGGGACAATGATCTAATTTTAAAAAATAAATAGCATCTTTTTTACAATATTCGGGAGAAGTTCACGTTGCAATGTGCAAACCCAATTGAGTTTAAAACACTCTGTTTTCTCAAAATAATATTATTCACTCACCTACCTTATCTCCCATATATCGCCAATTCCACCATTTCTAACAATCCCCAACCCCCGCCCCCACGAACACAGCATACGCCGTCTCCATCTCAATCTCCTTCGGCACAAATATGAAAAACCCATCCCGACCCCAAGTCAACAACACCCGGTAACTATTCAATCGCAACCGGTGCGGATCCTTCGCTCAAATCCCCTTCCCCGCCTTCCGCATAAACCACGCCGGAATCTCCGCATCCAACCGCCACACAATACTCATCGGCTTACTCCCCTCATGGCTCACATATCTCGCCGTACCTAAACATACAAACGGCTGCGAAACATTCCCGACCTTATTGAACTCCCGGACAAACAGCAGCACCTTCGACCCACTAATGTATCGCTGCCCCGTAGGAGAGGACGCCGATGTCGTGCTCTGGGACTGCCAATGAAACAACCGCTCGCCAATCGCGTAATCGTTGTACATCGTGGACGGCGAGAAATGCTTCTCGGATTTATTGAGTGTGATGAAGAACACATTTAGATTCTTATCCCGAATATACAGCACTCCCTCGCGTTTGCCGGCAACGCTGATCCGGAATGGCGTCCAATGCCCAAGCCCCGCAAAGATCTGGTCGCGGGAATACGTGCAGTGCAGGGACAAACCCGTGGGAAACCCGAGCTCCGGAACTTTCACCCCATTTCAATAGCCTTTAAATCCTCCTCCCCGCAAAGTAACTAAATAGACAACAAAAGTGACGGTAAAGATGACTCCCGACAAGAAACTTACAATACTGGTCTCGTCCACCGTCTACGGTTACGAATCTATATTGGACATGATTTATTCACTATTGACCCAGTTAGGGTATGAAGTCTGGATGTCGCATAAAGAAACACTACCTGTAATCTCAGACCTTTCTAACCTCGAAAACTGCCTTGTTGCGACGAAAAATTGCGATATATTTTTTGGGATTATCACTCCCCGATATGGTAGCGGCATTTGTGGAGATGGTTTATCGATTACACATCATGAACTGAAAAAAGCCATCGAATTAAATAAACTTCGCTGGGTTTTTGTTCATGAGGATGTATTTTTTGCCCGAACTTTTCTGAACAGTCTGGGTTTTAAAGGTAAAACCGGTCGAAAAAAACTCTCACCTTCGAAAACGCCCCTCTTGGATCTTCGTTCAATAGATATGTTAGAGGACGTAATAGATTCTCAATTACCCCCAGAGAATCGGCGAGGCAACTGGGCACATAAATACCGTGATGATTACGAAGCACAGGCGATTATAATGTTCCAATTTTCACGCTACCAGGAAATTGAATCATATATCAAGGAAAATATCAGAAACAGCACTCAAGACTCCCGCGTGATCGAAGAACCGAGGACCAGCCATGAAGATTGACAAAATCAAAGAGATCCTGCAGCTCGGGGAAAATCACAGCATCGAATTCAGGTCCGGGTGCCGGGACACTGCGATCATCGGCCAGGTTGTCAGCGGCTTCCTGAACGCTACCTCCGGGGGTTACGTTGTCTGCGGAATTGATGATACAGGGAAGATCACCGGTATTGACGATGCAGTCGCAACAGTGAAAACCCTTGAACAAACACTGGAAAAAGATCTTACCCCAAAAACACTGGTGTCCATCCAGGTACAAAAAGTACAGGGAAAGGAGCTGATCGTCATTGAAGTACCAGCAGGTAACGATCAGCCCTACGCATTCCAGGATATTATCTATCTTCGTGATGGTCAGGAAACCCGGAGGGCGGACGTCGGCACGATCCGGGATATTATACTCCGCAGACAGATTGAGCCGGAACGATGGGAACGGCGTTTTTCTTCCGCTGATCCCGACAAGGATCTGGATAAAACGGAAATCCATTCTGCGATCACGGCAATACAGAAAACCGAACGCCTTCAGTTTCGCGATTCCGACAATGCGATTGCAGTTCTTGAAGATCTCTCAGTCGTAAAATATGGTAAACTAACCAATGCAGGTGATGTTCTCTTTTCAGCGAATCCCGCAATGCGGTACCCGCAGATCCGGGTCAGAGCCGTACGATTCACCACAGACCGGGCTGATGACAAGTATCGGGACATGAAATCCTTTGAAGGGCCTTTAGTTCCCCTGCTGGAAGATGTATTCAGGTTTATCCAGCGAAACACTCCGACCTCGGCAGACTTTACAGCAGACGATCTCAAACGCCGTGATGAACCGGTGTACCCCTCTCCCGCGATACGTGAAGGACTGGTTAACGCGTTCGCTCATCGAGACTACAGTGATTTCTCCGGGGGAATTACCATCAGTATCTATCCAAATCGTGTAGAGATTGAGAACACTGGCAGATTTCCCGAAGGTGTCACCCCTGACAAACTAGCGATTGGACACATCTCCGTACTTCGCAACCCTGATATCGCCCATGTGTTGTATCTCAGAGAATTCATGGAAAAGATAGGCCGTGGAAGTGTTCTGATTCAAAAATCCTGCACGGATCGCGGCTTACCTCTTCCCCGGTGGTCTCAGAATGAACGAGGTGTAACGCTGACATTCTTCGCTCCCGAAGTGACCCAGGGAGTACCCGGGAAGTACCCGGGGAGTACCCAGGGAGTACCCAGGGAGTACCCAGGGAGTACCCAGGGAGTAACTCCGGAAGTTATGCGGCTCCTCAAATCATTTGACGGTGATATGTCACGACGAGATCTTCAGATTATTCTAGATTTGAAAGATGAAGACCACTTTAGATCCACATACCTGAAGCCGGCGATCCTACAAAATCTAATCTCACTGACAGTTCCCGATAAACCGAATAGTAGTAAGCAAAAATATCGTCTAACTGAGAAAGGCCAATCCCTGAGAGACCAGAAATAGTTCAGTATACTTAACAAAATTTTGAGGCGCATCTAGGGCAAGCCCACGCGGCTGGGGCACTAGCCCCATTGAGCGTCAGATCCTCTAACGTTTCCCACTTTTTTTCGCCCGGTAATCCGGATTCTTCTTCTCATAAATCGAGAATAATTCCGATGGAGCGATCTCAAGAACTGAACAGATCTTCAAAATAGTAGAAAATGTCGGGCTCCGTTTTCCGTTCTCGATGAGGCTGATGAAGGTCCGGTCGAGGCCGGCGAGTTTTGCAAGTTTCTCCTGGGAAATTTTTTTGGCTTTACGCTCTTCCTGCAGTATCTTGCCAAAAATTTCTTCCTCGTGCATTTTCACTAAATGAGATTCAGTTGAAAAGAGGGTAATTTCTATCGCAGACTATAGTCGACAAATTTATCCTCCCCGCCCGCCAACTCTTACTCCGGTGCACTGGTGAACCATCTTCGTCAAACCCCGGACCAAAAATAAAAATCCCGAGTGGCCACCCCCGGCTATAAACCAGTATTCTGATATGGCACTCTCTCGTTCGGGAAAAATCTCACCAGTCACCGCATACGGGAATTTTTCCGGAGAGTGGGAGAAGATCAATTGAAATGCGATCATTGGTGATGCTGGTTGCCTTATCTTTAAAAATCCCGGGATTTATGCCAAAACACTTGGCCGGTGTCTGTATTGCCGGGCCGGTCATCGGGTAAATTGCGACAAAATCCGGAAAACAAATCGAACAGGACCCGGAAGTTTATCCCGTTCTGGTCGTAATCGGGCGTAGCTAAACATTAGCGGCCAATGTAACTGGCATGTGCATATGCACAAAGAAGAAGGCCAGATTGCGGGGATTATCCCGTTTCCTCTTCATAATGATGTAGTAGTTTATGTAACGGGCATGTAACTGGACGGGGAAACTCACGTGGCGGTGGCGGATCTATCAAACCTCCGGGAATCAAATCCCCATCCATCCCCACACCAATAACCCTTATCCCTCATTCTCCCAAAACTCCTTCAAGCGAAAACATGCACGAACATAAACCGGTTCCACCGTCTCTTACTGAAGATTCTTACAACGAAGACTTCCACTCCCTCTCCTGGTCGGTCGAACCCGGCCCCGTTGTAATAAAAAAGACCGACCGGCCGTTTTTCCTGTTCCGCGAAACCATAATCCCCGAAAAGGTCCGGGAATTCTTCGATGCCGGGGATTTACAACCGGGTCACAAGCGGGGAATCGTGCTATGGCATGAGAATAATCGCTTTGATGCCTTCATCGAAAAGACCAGCCACATCGCCCCCAGAACAAGGATGATGTGGAAAGCGGACTTCGCAGCAGTTCTCCACACGGCATATCCCAAGTGGCTGGAGTTTTTCAAAAAAAGCAGGGGGGAATCCGGTGAAACGCCCTCGCTGTACTTTACCCGGCGGACAACCCCCCTCCATTATGATGTCGCGTTTGAAGACGCACCTGCCCCCGGCACAGTCCCCGCAGAGTTCCACGTACCGCTCAAACCCGGCGACACCATAGACAACGACACCCTCCGGGCAATCTTCCACTGCGGTCCCGAAGGAATCATGCGGCAGTCGCCAAAGACCGGCAGTCTCGTTATCGTATCGGATCACACCCGGTCCCCCTATGAGGACACCTGGGTGAACAATTTCTTTCACTATACCGGGAGGGGACTGGGGGGCAAACAGGGCATCTCGCTTCCGGAGAATAAGCAGCTCGTGGAATCAAAAACCCACGGGGTCCGTCTCTGCCTCTTTGAGGTGTTTGAAGAAGGACACTATGTCTACATGGGAGAAGTTGAACCCTCGGACAAGCCCTTCCTCTCGCGACAGATTGACAGTGAAAAGAATATCCGGGAAGTCTATATCTTCCCGTTAAAACTCATCGGGCACAAGCGCCCTCCTCTCCACCACCGTAACCTGCAGGAAACAAAAGAAGAGCTCGCCCGGAGAAAAACATTCACGTCAGCAGCACCCGGATCCCCGGCACCATACTCCTTAAAGGGGCGCAGGATGCACGAGCAAACGTTGCCGGTACGAAACCAGGAACCGCTCGTTCCGGCACCTGCACAACAACAAACCCGGGGGATCTGCCAGCTCTGCAACCAGCCCGCTCCCTTCTGTACCAGCAATGGGGAACCTTACCTCGAAACCCATCACATCCACGGGCTCTCCACAGGAGGAGAGGATGTTATGGAAAATACCGTTTTCCTCTGCCCGAACTGCCACCGGAAGATGCATGTGCTGAATTTGCCGGAGGATGTGGCGATACTTAAAGGAAAAATCTTCCACTAGGATCTAATACCCTAGACCTTCTTTCCCATCACGTGACAAAACGTTCATGGGGCATGCCCACGATCAGCCGGAAGACATCACGACCATAAAAAAAGTTCAAAAATAAAAATTAATGAGAGATTACTACATTGCAGGATTTTTCATCATCCTTCAATGAGCGAAGGTACGCAGCTGTTTTTTTTGCATCCTTTTTTTGTTCAGTCGTTGGGGCATCCACCCCTAAATATTGACCCCCGGCTGCAGTGAAACGACTTTTATCTTTCTGCATAGCTACACCTCCATTTCGTTATCTACTGATATGCAATCCATGATGAAATATCTTCTGTCTTTTACATCAATACTATCAATACAACGAAGAATAGTTCCTCTGGGTAAAATTACCTCACATTCATTATGGCTGACTGCCCCCTTCTGTTTCTTTTTAGTGATTATGACAAAAATCGGTTTGCGTCCGACATCCCCCTCGTCAAAAATGTAGGGAACCGAGAAACGATAGGCAACTATCTCCGCATAAGAGGTGGACATGAAGCCTGCGTCACGGTAAATTACTCCTTTTTTAATACCATGCCCCAAATCATCAATTAATTTTCCATAATCCACTCCGCGGTATAAAATAAGATCCGCAGGAAGTTCCACCTTGCAAATAGCATCGTCCAGCTGTTTTATGAATGATTTAATCGATGAAATTCCAATTTTCTTTCTTAAATTATCAAGATAATCTCTTATCTTATCTTCCGGCAATTTAGCGATATGACGAAGTATTGGATTCACAATCTCCGATGCACAATCACCACTCTGCCCGGTATATTTATAAATCGCTCTGATATTACCACGGGTAAGTCCTCCATTTCCCCCTTTTCCAATATTTTTAGTATCAGAGCAATCGAAATATTGGGATATCGCTTTTTTTGCCTCCTCCTGTGGAGATGTCATATTGAATTTAATGGCAGACGAGTTATTAAGCGCTATTCTTTTAATATTAGATTTAGATTTAAATTGCGAATTTCATTCGATTACGGGAGAACTTATATCTGATACCCTGAAACACCGGCTGTACGACATCATGAAGGTGCCGGCATACAGGTTTTTTTCAGGTGCGGGTGAATATGGAATCCAACATAGATGATAACGGGCTTTCACGGTCCACAGAAGAAGCAGAAGTTTGCAACACGGATAGGCTCGTTATCAACCCACAAAAAATCCTGGTAATCGGGACGCTGGGATCCGGAAAGACAACTCTTGCGGAATTTCTGGCACGGGATACCGGTTTCCCGTACGCCTCAATTGATGAATGCCGGATCCGTTATAGTGATGGTACAGTTTCCGGGGAGGATTGTGCTTGGGACCATTTTCTTGAGATATGCGGCAGCTCCTCACCGAAAATCCTGGAATTTTCCGGAGGGGGCCCCCACGTGGATGAAGTCCGGAAAAACCTTCTCTGTTCCATGATCCCGGTAACCGTAATCTGGCTTATGCTTCCGCTGGACACCTGTACAACCCGGGCCTTGCAGAGGCAGAAGAATATTCCCGCACCGTTTCAATGGGGACCGATAGAATATTCTGTACCGGCTATTCACGACTCAATCGAATTTGCCTGGGATAGCGTCTGGAGCAGGGAACCTAATTTTCATGCAACGCGGCAGGAATTCAGGAGTGCAACTTCCATTGGGGATATGTATTCTGTCATAAAAGAGATCTGTTTAAGGTTATGAGGGAAATGTAACGATTTCTTTGCAACAGTCGTCCACCCCCAAGAGCGTAAAATCCCCCATGCCCCCACTAACATCCTCTTATACTCATAAGACCAATAAAAACCGCAGCTTATCAATAAGACTGTTTGAGTAAACATTATGTATGGAGAATCAAATTTTGGTGGAAACCGCGGTCCCCGCGACTTCGGTCCCCGTGAAATGACAAAAGTAGTCTGTTCAGACTGCGGAAAAGAATGCGAAGTCCCGTTCAAGCCAACTGAGGGTAGGCCCGTCTACTGCAGAGACTGCCTCCCGAAACACCGGAAGCCCCGCTTCTGAAGTGTTTCTACGGACAATTATTTTTACTTTTTTTTAGTTGATTTCTATAAAGAATCCTGCCGGGTTGTGGCATGGGGATTGTACCTGTTGATAACGTGCAGTTTTTTCGGGTATCTTCCGGATTAGGAGAACGCTTTTCGGATCCCCACCCAATCCCTGATCAACGATGCAACCCCCTCGCTCAGGACCGGGCAGGATCAGAAGGCTTCTGGTCACCCCGCCCAGTACTCACGCACCACAATCTTATTCTGGATAAACAGACTTAAACATCATAAACGCGTGTAACTCTGGCTAACCAGAATTACACACGAAACACTGAAGCATATTCTGGAGAAGAAGAATTATGCATGAAAGCCGGATGGGAATCACGATACGTCAGAAAGGAGGATACCAGGCATATCTCCCGAAACCTCTGCCCCCGGATCCCCCGGTCCATTTCGATGACGAACTTCATCACCTCCTTTCAGAAGCGGATCGCGCCCTCGCACGCCTTGACGGCATGACAACGGTCCTCCCCAACGCAGATCTCTTCGTTGCAATGTACGTGAAAAAAGAAGCACTGCTCAGCTCCCAGATTGAGGGGACGCAGGCCTCGCTCCAGGGCGTACTTGAGTTCGAAGCAGATATGGTCCCCGCTGATGACATCAACGAGGTCAAAGAAGTTATCAACTATATCCGGGCGATGGATGAAGGACTAACACGTACACGTAGTGAGCTTTTTTCCGTAGAGATCCTGCAGGAGATCCACCACATCCTCCTCAAGGGAACACGCGGCGGTAAAAAAGAACCAGGAAAGATCCGCACGGTCCAGAACTGGATAGGGCCGGCGGGCTCGAACCTGCATTCAGCAACGTTTGTCCCTCCACCCCCGGAAAAAGTGCCGGGATTATTAGAGGAACTCGAATCATTCATCGTGGCCGAAGACCGGATTCCCCCCTTGATCAAGATCGGGCTTGTACATGCGCAGTTCGAAACAATCCATCCGTTCATAGACGGGAATGGCCGGATGGGGCGGTTGTTCATCACCTTTTATCTCTGCCAGAAAGGCATTCTTGCCCGCCCTCTCCTTTACCTGAGCATCTACTTAAAACAGCACCGGGAGGAATACTATTCTCTTCTCCAGGAAATCCGTATCGAAGGTAACTGGGAAACGTGGCTGAAATTTTTCCTTCGTGGTATCATCGAAGTATCAAATGAAGCCCTTGCCAATGCGAGGGAGATCATCACATTAAAGGAACGACTCGTAGATATCCTTGTCAAAAATAATGTCGGGGGTCTTAATGCGGTACGACTCCTCGACCTCTTATTTAAAAAACCCGTCGTCACCGTTGCTGACATCAGCATGATTCTTGGCATCAGTCACCAGCCTGCCTATGATCTGGTAAACCAGTTCGAAAAATTAGAAATTCTCCGGGAAATTACCGGTAAAAAACGGTACAAGAAATATCTTTTTACCGATTACCTCCGGATCATTGAGCGGGGAACCGGGCAGTAGACATTTTTTTGTAGTGTATAGGGCAGGGCCACAAAGGCGGGGGCTCACCCTTACGGAGCGTCAAACACCCATCCTCCA
This sequence comes from Methanoregula sp., assembly GCA_041645055.1. Taxonomy (GTDB): domain Archaea; phylum Halobacteriota; class Methanomicrobia; order Methanomicrobiales; family Methanospirillaceae; genus Methanoregula. The sequence continues at coordinate 34,686 of JBAZQT010000030.1, forward strand.
CTCGCTCAGGACCGGTCAGGATGCAGTAGCGACAAAAAGACTATTGAAGACAGGACGCCCATGAAACTATTGGCATGCAGTACTCTGATACCATCCAGCCAAAAAAAAATAAAGGGAAAACAAAAATTTCCCGTAATTCAGATGACACTCTTATAGATTCTGTCCCGTGCGTGATGGAATCGGTTCCCGGAACTCCCGGTAACCAGAAGATCGAACGGATCCTGTCAGATATTCTCGTCAAACTCGAACGCATCGAAGAAAAAATAGACGAGGCCGTGTACCCTCCGGAATCTGCCATCAAACCCGCGTATATAAAAAAAATAAAAGAGATTGACGCGGGACTTACCCAAAAAAAAGCAAACACGTACGCTTCGATGGATGAATTCATCCGGAATATCAAACAATGACCTACGAGATAGTCCCGGATCCAAAAGTCGAGGCCATTTTAAAGAAATTGTGGCAAAAAGATTCCGCAAGGTTCAGCCAGATCGAAAAGAAGTTGCTGGAATTAGCTAAAAATCCGGAGATCGGAAAGCCATTAAAAAAACCGCTTAAAGGATTCTGGCGACTGCACATCGGGCACTATGTTCTCATGTACAAAATCGATAAGAAAAACCAGAAAATAACTCTCGCAGATTATGCCCACCATGATGAGGTATACTAAACAATCTTTTCAATATGATTCGACTATTTTAAAAAAATGCACGACAATCCTCTGGATTGACGTCCTACGCATAGACGACCTCCCCGATGATATAGAGATTGAGCCGTTTCTTGATCATGCCCTTCATCACGAGATCGGCCTTGCGCCCAAAGAGTTGGTGACACAAAAAACCGCCTGAAATTTTATAAAAGGGCTATTGCATCGTATTTTTGCTTTTCAACAAAAAGCATATCACACCAAACCTCTATCTCACAGCAACCCGCAACAGGGCGTTTAAGGAGAAGACACATGAAAGATACGCATAAAAACGAACATGTCGCTGTAGCCAAGGTTGTTGAATTGATTGGCAGCTCACCCAAGAGCTGGGAAGAAGCAACCGCAAATGCCGTGGAGGCAGCATCCCAGAGCATCCGGAATATCACGGGCGTGGATGTGCAGCACTGTACGGCAAAAGTAAAGAACAACAAGATTGTTGAATATCGTGCTGACGTGAAAATTGCTTTCCTTGTGGAAAGAGAATAATCTTTTTTTGAAATTTTTCATCGGGTTTTATCATTCAGGTGCAGTACCGTGAGCGGGTCGCATCTTTTTGACCTGATACCGGGAAATGAAGAATTTGGATTAAAAACAAAATTAAAAATTATCACTGAGGTCCACTTGGCGAACCGATCCTGGAACGTTCACCTCCGGTTGTCATCACTCACTTCAGCGATTCCTCACGTTTGAGGATCTGCCTGATCTCCTTTTTTAGTGACGGCAACTCGTTTTTTGCATTGTCCCAGAGGATCGTCAGCTTGATCCCGAAATAAACATGGGTCAGGACATCGCGGAATCCGGCAATCTTTTTCCAGTTGGTATCCGGGTATCGCTCCCTAAGTTCCTGGGGAAGGTTCTTGATCGCTTCGCCGATTACCTGAAAATTCCGTATAACAGCGTCCCTTCGTCTCCGGTCTTTGGAAAATTCATCAAAAGTAATACCTCCAGTGTCCTCCTCGATATTGCCAATCGCCTCAAGGATATCATCGAGGAGCTGAAGTGAAGTCCTACGCATAGACGACCTCCCCCATGATATAGGGCTTGAGCCGTTTCTTGATCGCCCCATTCATCACGAGATCGACCTTTCGTCCGAAGAGATCTTCGAGATAAAACTTGCAGTCCATGTAGTTATCGAAGGTCTCTTCTCCTTTCCTGAACGAGACCAGAACATCTACGTCACTATCAGGCCGCTCCTCTCCGCGTATATATGAACCAAAGATGCCGATCTTTGCAACACCGAACCGTTTTTTCAGTTCAGGTTCAGATTGCCGGAGAAGTGCGAGTGCGTGCATCTGTACATCCAATATACAAATGGTCTGACTTAAATATGTAGGTCAATACCAAGGCCGAACACGGGGATTTTATCGGATTTTTCATTCAGGTGCCGTACCGTGAGCGGGTCGCATCTTTTTGACCTGATACCGGGAGATGAACCATTATACCGAATATTAATCCCCCGCAACGCTTAATCCCACTCCCCGCCCA